>CAYLWX010000001.1:0-866 GCA_964387895.1 uncultured Bdellovibrionales bacterium
GTTTTTATGCTTCTATTATCTCATATTTGGTTAATTGGGGACAGGTCTAGTGTTGATATAAACTCCGTAAAATTAACAAAATAAATTTACCAGTTTTATGCTATAATTTAAAGGTATCAAATTTGATACCTTTAAAATTAGCTACATATGAAAAACCAAGAAAAATCCACCCAGCATATTGCCTTGTTCAAAGGAAAAGAAATTAGAAAAACCATTTTCCAAAAAGAATGGTGGTTTTCGGTTATTGACGTTATTGAAGTACTAACTGGCACCGAACGACCCCGAAAATACTGGAGCGACCTTAAAAAGAAGCTAGCAAATGAAGGCTATATTGAAGTGTCCGAAAAAATCGGACAGTTGAAAATGATTGCCCCCGATGGAAAGATGAGAGAAACTGATTGCGCTGACATAGAAACTATGCTTCGCATAGTCCAGTCTATTCCTTCGCCAAATGTCGAACCTTTAAAGCGCTGGCTTGCCAGAGTCGGTTTTGAACGAATTCAAGAAATCGAAGCCCCTGAATTAGCCACAAAAAGAACCAAGGTGCTTTATAAGCTCAAAGGTTACTCCGAAGACTGGATAGAAAAGCGCATGCGCGGAATCGCCATTCGCGAAGAACTGACCGACGAATGGAAAAAGCGTGAAATTAAGGAGCAAAGAGAATTTGAGATATTGACCGCTGAAATTTCCCAAGCCACCTTCGGCATGACGCCCAGCCAATACAAAAAGCATAAGAACTTGAAGAGGGAAAATTTACGCGACCATATGAATGACCTTGAATTGATTTTTTCAATACTTGGCGAAGCTTCCACCACCAAAATAACTAGAGCCAGAAATGCCAAGGGTTTTATTGAAAATAAAATCGC
>CAYLWX010000001.1:982-58989 GCA_964387895.1 uncultured Bdellovibrionales bacterium
CAAAAAGGCGGAAAAATCGCTGGCGATGCTAGACGAAAACTTGAACTTGAATCTGGAGGCAAGGTAATTTCAAAAGAAAATTACCTAACAACGCCCGAAAATACGAAAAGGATAAAAGGAAAAAATAAAAAATAAATTTTCCCCCATTTTTATTAGGAGGTAAAAAATTATTATTACATCATCTAACAAAGCGTATGCGGTTCAGAAATTTTTCATCTATAATTTTAATAAGGAGTAAAAAATTCCTTCACCCAAATTTTTGCTTCATTTCATTACGCAAAAACTTCGCATACTCTTAAACGTTATATGAAATAAATTTTTACATTAATTTTTAATAATATGGAATTAAAACAATTTATTAAAGAAGCACTATTGAGCATTACTGGTGGAGTTGACGAAGCTAATAAAGAAAATAATCGATTTAAAATACTAGGAATTAAACATAATGAAAGCGGAATAGACGGCAATTACGCTGATTTTGATGTTTCTATTGTAGTTAACGAGGAGTCTGGTAGTGCGGTTGATGGCAAAGCTAAGGCATCATGGCTAAATGTTGTTTCCGCAGAAGTTGGATCAAAGATTGATCAATCGAGCGCATATCAAAATACTCAGCGTCTGACTTTTAAAGTTTATATTTCAGAAAAGTAAAAAAATTAATGTAAAAAATTACATCGCCTAACAAGGAATATCCGATTCCTAAACGTTGTGCATTAAATAAGGATGGTTGATAATCCAAGGAATAAAATTTTGCTTTTTCTTAATTATTTTAGAGGGGCATAAGGTGTCTTTTTTGCTTCTGGAATCGCAAAAAAGACGATTTATCCCTAATTTTAAAAATATGAACAAAAAAATTTCGACAGGAGTCGCAGTCGGAATAATCATAATCATCTCTATAATCGTCGGTGGGTATTTTTTGTTTGAATACAAAATAAACAATGCCGATGTAAACAATAATTTATTAAGCCAGAAAACAAAACAGGATCCAAAAACTAAGGATATAACAGGAGAAAATTTAATGCAAATAAATTCATTTGAAAAGTGTGTGGAAAATAATGGCTTTAAAACAGGGGCATCTTTCCCAGGCATCTGTTATTATGAATATGAAAAAGGCCAATATAAAGTTTTTGTCGAACAAAGTGTTTGTGGTAATCATAAGTGCGAAAGTGTTAATTGCGAAGAAAGGGGCATTGATAAAATTGATTGCCCTGTCCCAGAAAACATAAAAAATGTTCTATTGACTGCGAAAAAAAAGTTGCTATAGCAATGTTAAAACAAAATGATTTACATCGTGCCTCGGATAAGGCATAATTTAGCTTGAAAACCGACATTTTGTTTTGAGAGAGCTATACATGGAAACTATACAACAATGAACAATATGGATTTGAGTTTCAGTATCCTGATAACGAAAAGTTTGGCATAAAAAATTTTGAAAAAAATTTAAGTATACAGATCGTCCAAAATATAAGCATCAGTATTTATTTTAATAAAGAGATATTAAGCTCATTAGAATACCCATGGAATAATTTTGGGCAAGAGCTTATAAAATTGCAAAAGGACTATACTTCTTATAGTAAGGATTTAAATTCAAAAAATAGGAGTCGCTGTAAGGATATGCCGGATTGCGGACCTTATCATTACAATATTTTAAAAAGAAAAATTGATGGTGTTTCTGCGATTGATTATCGCTAAAATAGCGTCGGAGGACCGGATAGAAGCATTATTTTTGAAAAAAACGGACAAATTTTTTACTTTTATCATAGTGCTTTTTATCCGCTGAATGAAGCTGATTTCTCAATAATTAAGGATGTTCAAGAATATGATGATTTTGAAAAAATCCTTTCCACTTTCAAATTTACGAATTAGTTTTTTCTTTTGACTCTGCCATGAATTTGTATACATCCACCTGTTACATCCACCTTGTCTTATTATAGTGGAAGTGTTATTATTAGAATAAGATAATAAGTTATTCTAATACAGTAGAATAAGGCCAGTCCCTATTCTAATCACTAAAATGGCTAAAAAACCCTTCAATCCGCCAAAATTACCTCCAAAAATTGATTATGAGCCTCTGATTGGTCACATAACCAAAGCGCATCGCGCTATTGCCAGTTTAGACGCGCTCTTAAGCACATTGCCGAATCCAAGCTTGCTCGGTCGCACTTTGCAAACCAAGGAGGCAGTTTTGAGTTCGCAAATTGAGGGTACGCAAGCTACGCTGGACGAGGTTTTTAAATACGAAGCTATTAACGATAAAACTGGAAGTGAAAGGAAAAAGCAAGATATCACAGAAATTATTAACTATCGTAGAGCGCTGGATTTGGGAATAAAAAATTTGGAGACCTTGCCATTATCAGAAAATCTGATCAAAAAGATTCACGCAATTTTGTTAAAATCTGGACGTGGCGCAAATAAAGCCCCTGGTGAATTTCGAAAAATTCAAGTTTACATCGGTATGCCCGGCGCTGACATTTCCGAAGCGTCGTATATTCCGCCGACTGCCGATGAAATTATTCCGCTGTTTTCTAATTTGGAAAAATATCTGAACTCGGATGAAGAAAAAGATAAATTGGTGCAAATTGCAGTGGCACATTATCAATTTGAAGCCATTCATCCGTTTTTGGACGGCAACGGCCGCGTTGGTCGCTTGATAATTTCCTTATTTTTATATGAGAAAAAACTTCTTTCTCATCCTTTCTTGTATTTGAGTGAATTTTTCGAGGAGCATCGCCAAGATTATTATGAACTACTCCGAGGCGTAAGCGAAAAAAATGACTGGGGAAAATGGATTAAATTTTTTCTCAACGCTTTGACTATTCAAGCGCAAAAAGCGGAAGAAGCAGGCCGATCAATTTTAAAATTGCACCAAGAGCTCAAAGAACAAATCACGGGAATAAACTCGCAATATGCACCGTATTTATTGGATGCGATTTTCGTGCGTCCAATTTTCACCACATCCAGTTTGCATAAGCATGTGAAAATTAAAAATACCCAGACATTTTTCAGTTTGATTGCCAAATTTGTCGATGCTGGAATTTTAAAAGAAGTTGACCCGAAACAGAAAAGGAACAAAGTTTACGCATTTGATATGCTTATGAAGATATTAAACAAATCATAAGGAATTTTTGATTTTGGGCATTCACCCCTTACCCCTGCCCAAAATTCAAAACAGAAAAAGCGAAACCTTATTTTTAAACCTCCCCCCAATTCTCCCCCGTCTCAACATTCACCACCAACGGTACTTTTAGCGCGTACGCTTTCTCCATAATTTCTTTCACTTGCTTCGCTACTTCGTCTGCCCTATCACTTTTGACTTCCAGAATAATTTCGTCATGCACCTGCAAAAGCATCCGCGCGTCCGGATTGTTTTTGAACGCTTCATACACATGAATCATGGCCAGTTTCATAATGTCCGCGGAGAGTCCCTGAATAGGCATGTTGATAGCCATGCGTTCGGCGGCGCTGACCAGTTGGAAATTGGATGAATTGATTTCGGGAATATAGCGGATTCTTCCCATTTGTGTTTCCACATAGCCGTTTTTTCGGGCAAATTGTTTAACCTCTTCCAGATATTTTGCCACGCCGGAAAATTTATTCATATATTCTTTGATAAATTTTTCCGCTTCTTCACGCGAAATACCGGCGCTTTGGGAAAAACCGTAAGCACCCATGCCGTAGATAATACCGAAATTTAATTCTTTGGCCCGATAGCGCATATCATGAGTCACTTCTTCCAGAAGAACCTTATTAATCACCGCCGCGGTCGCGCGATGCACGTCCTCGCCTTTTAAAAATGTTTCGATAAGCGCCTCGTCCCCGCTCATATGCGCCATCACCCGAAGATCGATTTGGGAATAATCCGCGCTAACAAGTTTATATCCCTTTTCTGCCACAAATGCCGTGCGCAAGAGTTGTCCTAAATCGGTTCGAATAGGAATGTTTTGCAAATTAGGATCCGAAGAAGAAAGACGGCCCGTCGCCGTTACCGCCTGGTTGAATTCGGTGTGGATACGGGAGTTCTCATCCGCCATCACCGGAAGCGTATCAATATAGGTAGTTTTTAACTTGAACAATTCGCGGTAACGTTCGATTTTTTCAATCACTTTATGCTCCGACCGGATTTTGGACAATTCTTCCGCCGCGGTGGAATAGCCGGTTTTTATTTTTTTTATTTCATCCGTAGAAATTTTGAGCTTCTCAAATAATATCGCGGCAAGCTGGCGTGAAGAGTTAATGTTAAATGTTTCTCCCGTGAGCGTGTAGATAGCTTCTTCCAGGTCTTTAATCTCTTTTTCTATTTTGTCGGATATACGTATAAACACTTCCGGGTTAAGGGTAACACCGAGCATTTCCATTTTCGCGAGTACGGGAATAAACGGCATCTCCAGATTTCTAAAAACACTTTCAAGATTGCCCGTATTTTTATCCACTTTTCCATGATGCTTGTCCTGATCTTTGGAAGTTTCTTCTATTCTTTTTTTGTATATTTGTTCCAGGCGTAAAATATAATTAGCGCGAATACATGCTTTTCTGGCTGCGTCTCCATCCGATTCGATGCCCAGCGCCAGCTGTCCTTTGCTATTTTCCGCTTCAACTTCTTCCCCAATTTCCGAAAGCACGATATTTTCAAATTTTAACCGCCCGCCGGAAATTCCGCCCCCCGCGTTCAAAAGATAGGCCGCCAGCATCACGTCAAAAGAAAGTCCTTGTAATTTTATATTATATTTTTCCAACGCCTGTACTTCATGCTTTAAGTTATACCCGATTTTTCCGACATGCTTATTTTCCAGAACGGGTTTTAGTTTTTTAAGATTTTCTTCGGCATAAGAAACATACCCCTCGGCAAGTTCACCTTTGACGGAACTGTAAGAAATAGCAATGCCTTGCAAGTCGGCTTTAAAATATTTTTTATTCTCCAACAGCCGTACGTTAAGATGAATGGCAATCTCTTTTTGTTCGGCCAGAATTTTTACGAATGTATCCAGTTCCGCGCCTTCAAAAGAATCAACCCGTAGGGGCGACCCTTGCGGTCGCCCTCGTCGGGCGGGCGCAAGACCCTCCCCTGCGGAAATTTTTTTACCGTTTTCCGGAATCCTTTTCACTAAAGAATTAAACCCTAATTCCTGGAAAATTTTTACCACCTTCTCTCGATCAAAATCTTTGACTACCGCTTTGGAAATATCCAACTCAACCGGGACATCTCGCACGATAGAAGCCAGTCGTTTACTCATTACCGCGCTATCTCTTCCTTTTTCCAATTTTTCCCGCACAGACGGTTTTAGTTTTGAAAGCGAATCATAAATTTCATCCAAAGTTCCATATTCTTTGATCAATTCCACTGCTGTTTTTTCGCCAATACCTTTCACGCCAGGAATATTATCCGACGCGTCCCCTCGTAACGCTTTAAAGTCAACGAATTGTTCCGGCGTGAGCCCGTAACGCTCCCGGACTAACTTTTCATCATAAAGAACGACATCACTCATCCCTTTTCGAAGCGCGTATACTCTTGTTTTCGGACTCACTAATTGCAAGGTGTCCATGTCGCCAGTCACGATAATATTTTCAATCGCTTCTTCGTTCTGTTCTGATTGCGCTACCATGGTTCCGATTACATCATCCGCTTCAAATCCAGGCGCCTCGCAAATGGGAATATTAAACGCCCGCACTATTTCTTTTATTCTTGCTATCTGCGCGTACAACTCATCCGGCGCTTTGACTCTGTGGGCCTTGTATTGTTCATATTCCTCATGGCGAAATGTTTTTCCTGGCAAATCAAAAGAGGCCAGAAGATAGTCCGGGTCAAGCTCCTTGATCACGCGAAGCAGCACACTCGAGAATCCGTACACCGCGTTTACCAGCTCTCCTTTTTTGGTAGTAAGCGGCGGCAATGCGTGAAACGCCCGATGAATAAGCGCGTTTCCGTCAAGAAGAACTAATTTTTTGGGAGTTTTGGCCATAGATTGACAAAAAAGGTCAATTTTGCTATACTTTTCTTAGAATTACCACGAAAAGACCCCATTAAGATTTTGTGCTTGATGGGTGCTTTTTATTTTTATACTCCAGCTTATCCTTTAAGTCATTCATAAATGCCAGTTTGTTTGCTGCTGCTTTTTTGAGCAACCCTGAATAGCTGAACCTGTCTGGAACCAGAACTTTTTCCAATTTTTTCTGGCTAAAGAGATATCGCACAAGACAATGAAAATCCCCGTCTCCTGTCACTATGACCGCTTTATTATAACTCGCGTAATCAATCATTGCCTGCAAAACCAGTTCCGCGTCACAGTTACCTTTTACCCGCCCGTCCTTATATCGAAGTGTCGGCTTGAAAATAAGGACATAGCCGTATTTTTGCAAAGAATTGTATAAGTCCTGGTTTTCCGGGAGATATCCAATAAACAAATACGCTACCGCAACGTCATATTTTTCTTTTAGGTATATTCTAAAACGAAAAAAGTCTAATCTCCAGCCCAGTCTTTGTATAGACAGATTCAGATTCTGGCTGTCGATGAAAGCATAGTTTTTTATCTCTGTTTTGGCCATGATTTTAGTATAGTAGGAGAGGGAGTATCGCGCAATGCGTATTTACTGTTTTTTGTCTGAAATATGATTTTTCTGATTTAATGATTTCATGATTTTATTTTAAAAAACTAAGACATCCCGCCTGAATTTACAAGTTTAAAAATAATCAAGGCAATCATTGAACCAGGAGAATCATGGTTCAGACCAAAAAAGTATTGCTTTCCATATTTTATAGTTGTATAATGAAATTATGGAAATAAACAAATAATAATTATTAAAAAACTATGACCCCATTCGAGATGCCCGTCGTGGCAACCAAAAAACCAGAAGAAGACCCCAGAGAAAAAGCAAAACTTCACTACGACGCCGTAAGAGCGGAATACGGACAAATGGCAGGTGACATTGAAGAAGTTTTGAACCAAACGAACGCAGCTGAGTACCTCAATAACAACTCTCCGCAAACACTTAAAGAACTGTTTGACGACGCGGTAAGCAAACTGGAAATCAAACCGGAGCTTATTCCGACTGTCACAAGAGACGTGCTTGACGCAATGAGATCAGCGGCAAGAAAAGGAAAATTTACATATGAAGACTATTCATTTGACGCAATACGAAAAGCATTAGGGGAAAAGTTTCAAAATTCATCCATATTGTCGGTAAAGGAGAAAAAAACGGCAAGGGATTTTGACTAGAGAATATTGTGCTTAGATAATAAACAAGGGCGTATGCGATTACGCTCTTGTTTTATTTTGAACTTCAAGCAGGTTTAGAGGCAGATATTGGTCTTTATTGTTTATTTCTACTTTTTCTACTTCTCCACCAGCTCCACTCCTTCAATCACCACATCCTCCACGGGATGATCATTGGCACCGGTTTTTACGTTTTCAATTTTGTCTACCACATCCATTCCTTCAGTCACTTCTCCAAAGTTTGTATGCTTACCGTCAAGCCACGGGGTAGCTTTTTGCGTCACGATAAAGAATTGGGATCCGTTGGTATTCCGGCCGGAGTTAGCCATGGCCAGTGATCCGCGCACCAATTTATGATTGTTGATTTCGTCTTTGAAGGTATATCCGGGACCGCCCGTTCCATCATCGGCCCAGTTATTATCTTTCGAATTTGGATCTCCCGACTGAATCATGAAGCCCTTGATCACCCGATGAAATTTCACACTGTTATAAAATCCGTCAGAGGAAAGTTTCAAAAAATTGTTCACCGTCACCGGCGCGTCCGCATTATAAAATTTTATTTTAATATCCCCGTAGTTAGTCTTCAACACCGCCGCATCATATTTTTCCGCGTACGGCAAAGATTCTTTTGAGATAGATTCTTCTTTCTTTACTTCTGCAGGGGTTTCTTTCGGCTGCTCTTCGGGTGTTCTGGAAATAAACAACCATCCCGCGACCAGGAAGATAAACAATAGAAGGATTAATTTGAAATTCATTTTTTTGTCTGAACCACTGATTCGCACTGATTAAACATGATTTCACAGATTATACAAAAAATATCAGTGGAATCAGTGTAATCACGTGTTAATCAGTGGTTCTGATTATTCTTTTCTCCTCATCCACCCACCGAAACTCAATCCACGCCGCGTCAGGCGGAACAATTTTTTTAACTCTGTCCGCCCATTCCACTATAATCACTACATCCTTTTTCTCCCGCGTGGATTTTACCATTTCTTCCCAGCCCAAATTCAACACATCCCTTGCTTCTATCCGGTAGGCGTCGATATGATAGACTCTTTTTACTGCCCCGACGCTTTTTTTATACTCTTTCATAATCACAAACGTCGGACTGGTATACGGCCCTCTCACGCCTAACCCTTTTAAAAAACCCTGCGTGAAGGTTGTTTTTCCCGCGCCTAAATCTCCCACAAGACAAATAATCTCCCCGCCGCGGATTTCCCGGGCCAGCATTTCCCCCAGTTGCCGGGTCTGGGTTGAACTGGTAGTGGTAAATTCTTCCATGGGATTATTGTACTATAAATCCGCAAAAAAAACAGACCGGTTTCCCGATCTGCTTTTAAAAGTGTCAAGACGAGTTTCAGATCTGTCCTTTCAATAATGCCTTTAAAAATTCGGTCGGACTTCACGAACCGGAGGATAGTCATCAGGACGATCGCAACCAGTTATGGCTTTTCCTTTCTTTCTATGCAGAAGATGATGGGATTCGTTAATTTTATCTATCTTCTGGCCATGTAAAGTATCCGATCGGTTTATTCTCGATGTAAGAGCTTCATCGGCTTGCTTCTTTATATTAGCAGGAATAGTTTTTCCTTCCCTTCCGTATTGTTCCTGAAGCCGGTCTATCACCCGATCATATTCTTCATTCAGACGCTGGATATCCCGCTGGTATTCATCCATGATCTGTAAATACTGGCGGTGAAAATCCTCGTCTTCTCGCCGTATTTGCTCCACCTGCCGTTCTTTTTCCCTGACAGTTATATCATCTTTCCCTCTTTCAATAGCATCTCCCGCTGATCTTCCTATTGAGTCCCCTATATCCCTTAATACATCTCTTACTATACTTTCTAATCCAAAACGATCTCTTCCTGCCGCTTCAGCTTTTGAAAAGTGTCCCGCGAATAGAGTTGTACCGGCATTCATTAGAAGCGCCGCGGTAAGAATTTTCCAACCGCCTTTTCTTTCTCTTGCTTTTGCGCCTAATTTTTCAAGAGTTCCCGCATGAGCTTCTTCTTGTCTTTTTAACTGCTCCGCCACTCCCTCATCAATTTTTTCTCTATCTTTTTCAGAAAATTCTTTTGGGTCTCCTTCCTCTGCCTTCTCCGCCATCATCTCCTCTTTAGCCGTATCGTAAAGATCTGGTTCTTTCTCTTTTTTTCCTGTACTCGGAGTTTCAAATCCCATATAATTGTGTAAATTAATTTCCTAATAACCTTTCCAGCCTCTCCCGCTCTTCCTGGTATATCGCGTCCAGCATAGCCTGTCCTTTCTCCTCATCGGCGGCCAATGCCTGGAAAGCTTCTTTTTTTCTTTTATACGCGTCGTTTAGCCATTCCAACTCACCGGGAAACGCGGTAAGAAATTCATACGTGCCGGAAATAAAATTATCGGGCGAAGCGCCGACAATAAGTTCCCATTCCTTCTTGTCTTCCTGCCCCAGAAGACTGTTCTGGATAAGTTGGATAAGGTTTTGTTTTTGGTTCATAGTAGTTATAGTATAGCATTTTTAAGACAAAAGGTCAAAGATGACAAGCAAGTCAAAGATGACATTTGACACTCTTAACCAATATGCTACATTGAAATATCGAATCTAAATCTTACCCTATACGCCTATGAGCCTCGCGCCACAAGAACAGTTCAAAAAATTTCTGGAGAACTCCAAGGAGGTTCTCCTCTTTATTCCTGAAAACCCAAGCGGAGACGCCATAGGAAGCGCGTGGGCGCTTTATTTTTTTTTAGAGAAGCGGGGTATTTTACCTACCATCGCGTTTTCGCATACGGTGCCTCAAAAATATTCCTTTCTTCCCCAGCCAGTGAATATTTGCAGCGAGATTTCCGGCGCGAGAGATTTTGTGCTTTCTTTTGACACCTCGCGCAATAAAATTATCAACATCCGTTCGGAAGAAAAAGACAATCAGTATAATATCTACCTCACTCCCGAAAAAGGCTCTATTGACCCAAAAGACTTCTCTTTTATTCTGGCTAATTTTAAGTATGACCTTCTTATCGTGCTGGACTCCCCGGACTTGGAACGCCTGGGCAAGTTGTATGAAGCTAATCCTGACTTATTTTTCGAAATTCCCATTATTAACATAGACCACAAAAGCACCAATGAGAATTTCGGCCAGATTAATCTTGTCGACGTCATGGCTTCTTCCACCAGTGAAATACTTTCCCATATATTCGAGTCTGTGGATTCGTCCCTGATTGATGATAAAATATCCAGCTGTCTTTTAACCGGAATTATAAGCGCGACTGACAGTTTCAGGAAAAAGAACACGACCCCCCGCACGCTCCTTGCCGCCGCCGCGATCATGGATAAAGGCGCGAGCCAGCAGGAAATTATCCGCTGGCTTTATAAAACCCAGCCTCTTAATATTCTAAAGCTCTGGGGCCGCGTCATGGCGAAATTGAAATGGGATGAGGAACTGCGTCTGGTATGGTCCGAACTCACTATAGAAGATTTTGTACAAAGCCGGTCTACTCCGGAACATATTACCTCTATCCTGGAAAAGCTCCAGGAAAATTACAGTGAAGGAAGGATATTTATGACGCTTTATGGCGCCACGCCGACTTCTGTCATGGTGCACATAAAAACATCCAACCCCGATGTAGCTAAAAAAATTCACGCTCACTTAGGCGGTACTATTCAAAGGGAACTTTTAGAACTTAGTTTCGAATCAGACAACATCTCGGAAACAAGCCGGATGATTCTGCAAAAAATAAAAGAGATCGAGCTTTAAAATACTTTATACCCTGTATCGTTTTTCTTAACCGGATCACTCCGGTAATTTGTGCATTGGTATGAAATACCTTACAATGAAGAAGAAATTATAATGTTATCCCTTATGATAAAAATACTGAAAAAGTCACTTTCTTCCAAATCAACGGAGGAGCTGCAAAAAGAAAAAGATACCCAGCAGGTTCTCTGGAAATTGCACCACCAATCAGAAGAAGAACAAGCATCCCAATACGCGGCAAAGATTAATTTTTCCTACATTGATACCAACCTTATCCCCATCAGCAATGAGAGTCTTAAGACGCTGCGGGAAGAGGAGTCCAGAAAATATTCCCTCGCGATTATTCAAAAAGACGGAAAACATGTGACTGCCGTTTCTACCGATCCTGCCACGCGGGAAACTGAACAATTTATCAAGAAGGTTGCCGAAGAAAATGATTGGGAAATGAAAGTGTTTGTAATTTCCCGTTATAACATGGAAAGGATTTGGGAGCGGTACAAGAAGATTATTTTTACTGATATCCTGACCCGGTTAACCGTTAACCTTACCAACGAAGACTTAGCACATTTTGACCAGGAATTAAAAGACTTGATCGCGCTCAAACAAAAGATCAACACCTTGCCTACGACGCAGATATTGAATGTTATCATGGGGGGCGGCTTCAAACTGGGCGCGAGCGATATCCATATTGAACCGCAAGAACATGACCTACGTCTTCGATACAGAATTGACGGAGTGCTGCATGACGTAGCGCTCTTCCCTCTTGTTTTCTTTAAATCAATAGTATCCCGAATAAAAATGATGTCGGGAATGAAAATAAATCTCCGCGATATCGCGCAGGACGGTACCTTTGAAATAAACATAGTAGACAAAAAGATTGACGTCCGCGTCTCTCTTATTCCGGGAAATTTCGGAGAAAGCATAGTGATGCGGCTTCTTGATCCGGCCTCTATCGAGGTAGAGATAGAATATTTAGGCCTTCGGGGGCTGGCCTATGAAGAAATTCAAAAACAAGTAACTGCTCCGCACGGCATGGTTCTCACGACCGGACCCACCGGATCGGGAAAAACTACCACTCTTTACGCCATTATTAACAAGCTTAACAACCCGGAAAAGAAAATTATTACCGTGGAAGATCCGATTGAATATGAAGTGAAAGGAATTTCTCAAACTCAGATAGAGAAGTCGCGCGGATATACCTTCGCGACCGGACTTCGGGCGATCGTCCGCCAGGATCCGGATGTGATTCTGGTAGGTGAAATTCGGGACGAAGAAACGGCCGACATCGCGGTGAATTCCGCGCTCACGGGCCACCTGGTGCTTTCCACGCTTCACACCAACAGCGCGGTGGGAACCATCCCCCGCCTGATTGAGATGGGAGTAAAGCCTTCTCTTATCCCTCCATCCATGAACGCGCTTATTGGGCAAAGGCTGGTGAGAAAATTATGTGATTGCAGAGAGGAATATATCCCCGCCCGCGAATCAGTGGAATCTCTCAAGAAAGTGCTTTCCATTATTTCTCCCAAAGCCAGATTGAATATTCCCAAAGATATTTATAAACTCTACCGGCCCAGGGGATGCCAGAAATGCAACGGACTTGGCTACAAGGGCAGAATAGGAATTTTTGAAGTACTCACCATGAATGAAGAAATCGAAAAACTTACGCTGGATTTGGCCACGGAAGCAGACATTACCATGGCCGCGCTGGAATCCGGCATGGTTACCATGCTCCAGGACGGAATTTTAAAAGCCATTGAAGGAACCACCTCTATCGATGAAGTACGGCGAGTTACGGGAGAAGGAGATTTTCTGGAAGAAATATACGAAAAACTCATGTCCCAGTCTCTTTCCCGCGGATTTGTGATAGATAAGAAAAATTTTACCACTATCGAAAAAATATCCCATGATTTTAAAAAGTTCCACGCCACACTGGATAGCGCCGACACATCTGACATAAGCAAGCTGGTTCTCGTGGCGGCAGTTATGTTGGGAGTGGGAGACATTCATATAGAGCCGGGAGCGGAGCAGGTGGTAATCCGGTTCAGAATAGACGGGATTCTCCAAACAGTAGCCGCTATTCCTCTCAATGAATATCCCAACTTCCTGGGAGAAATTAAACTTTTAAGCGGCGTAAAGACAGAGGTGCGGGAAGGTGTGATAGACAGCCGGTTTACTATTAAATTTTCCGAAGAGATAAAGAATATTCAGGAACGGTCAGTAGACGTACGGGTGTCTATAATCCTGGGAGGATACGGAGAGACAGTGGTGCTCCGTATTCTTAATAAGTCATCCGTAAAACTGGACGTGCGCACGCTGGGAATACGAAAGCAAAATCTGGACAAAATTTTGGAGCAGTCTAAAAAACCTCACGGAATTATCCTCAACACCGGCCCCACCGGATCAGGAAAAACGACTACCCTCTACAGCATCTTGAACATACTTAATAAACCGGAAGCAAAGATCATCACCGTGGAAGATCCGATTGAATATCAAATTGAAGGCATCCTGCAAACTCCGGTCAACGAAAAAGACGGCTATACCTTTGCCACCGCCTTGCGTTCATTATTACGCCAAAATCCGGATATTTTAATGATCGGGGAAATCCGAGACGCCGAAACCGCGCAAATCGCCGTGCAGTCCGCGCTCACGGGACACCTGGTGCTTTCCACTATTCACACCAATGACGCCGCCGGCGCGGTGCAAAGAATGCTCAATATGGAAATTTCCCCCACGGATATTGCTTCCGCGGTAAACGCGTTTATTGCCCAAAGACTCGTTAGAAAATTATGTGAATGTAAGAAAAAAATCAAGCCGTCGCCTGAAGAAAAATTAAAAATAGACCAGCTTTTGAAAACTATCTCTCCTAAATCCGGCGTAGTTATTCCAAAAACAAGCGCTATCTACGCCCCCAAGGGTTGCGACAAATGCAATGGTCTTGGTTACAAGGGCAGAACCACGCTTTCCGAAGTACTGGTAATTGATCGCCCCCTCCAGGATCTTATCACCCGCGGAGCCATCACTTCAGAACTCCAGGAAAAAGCCGTGGAGTCCGGCATGATCACCATGGCGCAGGACGGCATTTTGAAAGTGCTGGAAGGAGAAACAACACTGGAAGAAGTGGAAAGAATGACGGATTTATAAAAGAAACTTTGTAAAAACATGAAAGGGAAGCACAAGGGCTTCCCTTTTTGGTTTTCAGCAAAACCGCGAGGAGACTACGCATAAAAATCCAGCGTCTCGTTTCCCTTGCAATCCAGGCAATGGCACTTACCATTGCAAAGATCGCAATCGCAGACTTTCTGGCTGATCGCGACTTTGATTTCCTCGAAGATGGGAATCCGCCTGGGATCCGCGCAAGCCAAGGCGGCATCATTTGCCAGCTTTATTTCTTCTAAAACCTGCGCCCTGGAACATTTGAAAGAACATTCTGACATCTCATACTCCTCCTCTGATTGAAAGTTATACGGGTTGGCCAAACTATAAGATATGCTGATACTAAAATAAAAAAGAACGCCAGTCAAGCGGCGTTTCTTTTTTGACTCGGAACTAGCGCGCTATTTTAATCTATCTTTTCAAGCAAGGCTATTATTTTTTCCGAGTATTTTTTGTATAAATCCACGATGATTTGTATGTTTCTCTTTGACCAAATTAAATACACGTTCACGTCGTAGGAATGCACTATTTCATTGCGAAAACTTACCGAGTCAATTAGTGTTTTTAGATCTTCTTCCCCCAGCGCAAGCTCTTCTTTTTTTAAAATTTTGTGCTCTAAATCCCGGAATGATTGTTTGCTACTCCATGGTTTTTCTCCCGCCACGCCCTCCAAAATAAATTCATTCACGTCAATCGCGCAATCCACGAGTTCCTGAATTATTTTTTCCACGTATTTTAAATCTTTCGGACGGTCTTTTAATTCTTCAACAGAAACCGCGTCATATTCCTTGAGCGATTCCATGTGTCCAGTTAAAAATTCAAGCTTTTTCCGAATAAGATCTTTGTCCATGGTATTATTCATTTAACGCGTTAATTCTTTTCTTTAGTAAATTTTCTCTTCCATAAAAAAAACGCCGGTTGTCCTCGTAAGTAAACCTGGCCCAGGATTTTATCTCCGGCCATTTTTTTTTATTTTTAATATAAAGGGGCTTGCCGTAATAAAAAATATGGTAGAGTAATAAAGGGTTTTCGCTGGATATCGGCACTACTTCGATTTCTCTTTTTTCCATGTCTTCCGCTTCCATGAGATCAAAATTGAAATTGGAAAATTCTTTTTCATAGAACGTCGGATCAGACGGCAAAATCGCGATATCGATATCGCTTTTTTCGCGCATTGTTTCTTTCGCGGCACTCCCGAAAAGCATGACTAATTTTAAATCATACTTCTCCGCCAAACGTTCAATGGATTTTTTAGTTTCAGATTTAAGCATAACCGTAGTATAGCTCCAAAGAAAATTTTTCGCAATTTTAAAGGGAGCCCGGTTTGGCTCCCTTATAACCACACTAATCTGCAGGCAAGTCCTGGAACCTGGGGCTCCAGGTAAGGAACAGTACCGAGGTACGGTCCAGCCGGAACCGGGCCGCCCATGTCTGGGTAAAAAAGCTCCCGATTTTGAGGATAAAAGATAGAAACCCCCAAATTACCTGCAGTTTACTGCTAGCCATCAATAAGAACCTTCTTAGGTCCTTTGAAAGATGACAGAAAAGTCTAGCATAAGTTGGAAATTTTGTCAACTTATAGTATAATCGACTCATGCTTACCCATTCCCAGGAACAACCGGAAGATAATACTTTTGACGCGACGCTCCGGCCGCAAAAATTTGAAGAATACATCGGACAGGAAAAAGTGAAGAAAAATTTAGATATTTTGATCAAAGCCGCCAAAAATCGGGGGGAACCCATAGAGCATATTTTGCTTTATGGTCCAGCCGGCCTGGGCAAGACGACGCTCGCCAATATTATCGCCCGCGAGATGGGAGTGAACATTAAAACCACTTCCGGTCCGGCGATTGAGCAGGTGGGAGACTTCGGTTCTATCCTGACTAATTTAGAAGACGGAGATGTGTTGTTCATTGATGAAATTCACCGGCTCAACAAATCCATTGAAGAAGTGCTTTACCCCGCCATGGAAGATTTTAAGCTGGATATCATTATCGGGAAAGGTCCGTCGGCCCGAACTATCCAACTGGATTTGCCGCGTTTCACTCTGATCGGCGCGACTACCAAATTAGGATCCCTTACTAATCCCCTGCGCAACCGTTTTGGCGCCACCCACCGGCTTGAATTTTATACGCCGGAAGAAATTAAACGTATTCTGGGACGCTCAAGCCGGATTCTGGAAGTAAACGTGGATGATTCCGGACTGGCAAAAATCGCCGCCTGTTCAAGACAAACTCCCCGAGTGGCGAATCGGCTTCTGAAACGAGTGCGTGATTTTGCCCAAATAAAAAATCGCGCTCCGGTAGACAGCGCGGTAGCCTGTGAAGCGCTTGAGATGATTGACGTGGATCACGTCGGACTCGAACCGGCCGACAAACATATTCTCCGCACGATTATTGAAAAATTCGACGGCGGACCAGTGGGACTGACTACTATCGCCGCCGCCACTTCCGAAGAAGTGAAAACTATTGAAGACGTTTACGAACCCTATCTCATTCAAATCGGTTTTCTGGCCCGGACTCCCAGGGGAAGAATGGCCACTGAATCAGCATACCTTCATCTGGATATCCCTTATAACAAACAACACACCTTACTCTAATGCCATACACTGTCATTTTAGCGCTCTATAGCATACTTATTCTGATATACGCGCTCATTTCTCTTTTTATTATTTACCATTTGCTTAAATACTCGACTAATCACGCGTTAAAAACTTTTTCTGTCCTGTTTTTTGCGGCTGTTTCTACCGGCTTGCTATTGTCTAATGTTTTGCTTTTTTTCTCCATAGACTGGAACGCGCTCATTTTAAGCGTGTTCCGTTAAAAGGCTTATGCATAATTTTCGCGACTACCACTTTTCCGGCCAAAAAAATAATGAAGAGGTCCTGCTTGTCGTGCGCCGCCACTGGTTTGACATTCTGAAACAATTTATTGCCATATTTGCCATGTCCGCGCTACTGGTAGGAAGTTTTATTGTTTTTCCGCTGATCTTCCCCTCCATTTCGATGCGGGGAGGAGGCCAATCCAGAACGCTTTTTGTATTCGCGGAAAATATCTTTGCCATGCTGATATGGATCACCTTCTTTCTCATTTGGATTGATTATTATTTCGATGTTTGGATTATAACTAACTTGCGCGTGGTAAATGTGGAACAAAAAGGGCTTTTTTCCCGAAATGTAAGCGAGCTGGAGCTGGAACGCATTCAGGATGTTACTACGGAAGTATACGGCATGATTCCTACTTTTCTAAACTACGGCGACGTTTTCGTGCAAACTGCCGGAGAACGCGAACGGTTTCAGTTTCGCCAGGTTCCTGATCCGTATTATATCAAAGATATGATCATGAAACTGCAGGATAAACAGGAAAAAGCGGAGGCAAACGAGTTGGGAGAGATTATTAAGAAAAAAATAAACAGAACCTACTAAAGATACATCCTCATTGCTACATGTCTCACTATACAAAATATCTCTTCTTTTTCTTACTTCTTATCCCTTCTCTCTCCTATGCCGAAACTGCTGATCACCTTGTCATCTCTGAAGTAGCCGCTGGTATAGGAAGCGCAAATAATGAGTTTGTTGAAATCTATAATCCGACTGCTGACGAAATAAACATAAAAGAATCCGGCATAAAATTGAATATTGCAAATTCTTCTGGAAAGATTACCTCTAAAAATATAACCGCATGGAACAATACTACTATCAAGCCTCACGGCTTTTTTTTATTTGGAGCAGGAAATGTAAATATCTCTTTTGACGCTACTTACAGTAGCGGTTCTATTACCGGGATCGGAGGCATAGTTATCACCGACAAAGATAATATAGTAATCGATAAAGTAGCCTGGGGAGAAAAACCGCCCCACGTAAAACTTCCGCCTGTTTCAGCCTCTGAATTCCAGGGGTTTGAAATTGATCAACCCGGAGGGATGGACACCGATAAATCTATCGAACGAAAGGCTGGGAAAAATTCTACCTTGGAATCTATGGTAAGCGGGGAAGATGTTGCTCTTGGAAATGGATGGGACAGTGATAATAATAACGAAGATTTTATATTACGGTCCGTGGTTTATCCTCAAAATTCTCTTTCCCTCCGGGAGCCGGAACCAGAAGAAGAGCAACCCGGCCCTCCTGATGACCCCGCGCCACTACCGCCGCCTGCTCCGGAAAATAAAGACGAAGAGCCAAAACAAAAAATCTATCCGCATGAAATCAGACTTAGTGAACTTCTTCCCGATCCCAAAGGAAGCGACGAGACGCTGGAGTTTATTGAACTGGAAAATTATGGAGAAAGAGAAACAGATCTTACCAACTGGAGCATTCAGGACGCAAAAGAAAACGAAAATCAACAAGAAACTGTCCATACATTCACGCTTACTCCCTCCTACTGCGCCGCCAGATCAGACGCGTGCAAAATTCCTGCCGGAGAATTTTTTGTGATGTACAGCCGGGATTACTCCGTAAAAAACCTTACGCTCAATAATACTCAAGGTGATACGGTTCGGCTTCTTAATCCTCAGAATACCATAATAAACACCGTTTCCTACGCAGAAAAGAAAGTCAAAGAAGACCATTCTTACGCGTTGAATAATGCAGAATGGCAATGGACCTCCATACTTACCCCGGGAAAGAAAAATCAGTTTCCCGCCATTTCGGAAAACAAAGTCTCGCCGGAACCCACAATCCAAATTTCTTATTCGTCCAACATACATTTCAATGAAATTCTGCCGAACGCAAGCGAGGAATACATTGAGCTGTACAATAACAACAATAAAGCCCTGGATCTTTCAGGATGGATTCTGCGCGATGCTTCAAAAACAGGAAAATATATGTTGCCAAAGAACACCATTATTGCGTCCAGGGGCTTTCTTGTTATCACAAAGAAAGAATTCAAATTCGCGTTAAATAATTCCGGAGAGGAATCAGTATTTTTATACAACCCTCGCGCAGAACTTGTTTCGTCCGTCTCTTACAAAGGTAGCAAAAAAGATGTTTCTTACAACTTTGACGGTTCCTTCTGGCGATGGAGCCGTTTTTTGACTCCCGGAGCAGAAAATAAATTCCCCGCGCCGTTGAGGGTTAAAATAAAAAAACCGGAACGAGTGTATCGGAACATTCCCGCTTCTTTCGAAGCCGACACTTCAAAAGAAGCGAAAATAACATGGAACTTTGGAGACGGTCATAAGAGCTATCAGTTTTCCGCGCGTCATACGTATACAAATACAGGCGCATACGAAGCCAGCGTTAAAGTTTCAACGGCAGAGGATTTTTTAGAAAAATTTCTCGTCACCGTGGAAGACTTCCCGGAAATTAAAGTAAAAATTTCCGCCTTTTCGCCTAACCCCAAAGGAAATGACACGGAACTGGAATGGATTGAAATTGAAAATAATTCCAAACAAAAAGTCAATCTTAAAAATTGGAGCGTCGCCACCGGATGGGATAAGTTGATCAATCATCCCATTAAAAAAGACTTCGTCATCAAACAGGGAGAATCAAAAAAATTAACCCGCAAATTCGCTAATTTTACCCTGCAAAATAAGAAATCCAAAATTGAACTACGCTACCCAAGCGGAGAAACCGCCCATTCGGTAAAATATAAAAGCGCGGACACAATCGCGGACGATATGGTGTATCAAAAGGGCAGGAAAAAATGGAAATGGATCGCCGCGGCCGGCGCTTCAAAAGATAAAAAAAATAAAAACGCTCCTGCCGAAAAAGATACTACTCTCGCGTCAGAAACCGCTCCATCGGAAAATATACCGCCTGCTTCTACTACACAGACCGTCCTGTCTCCAGACGAAAATATATCCGCGGAAGCTTCTGCCACAAATTTAAACAGCGCCGCTCTCCGGGAATCATTTGGATATTCCGAATCACCGGAATGGAAAGAGAAAAAAGAGCGAACCGCGGCGTTATTGGACGGTATGGGCATATGGCAATATGTCCCCGCGAAAAAACAAACAGAACTGATTAATAAACTGCTATCTATAAAAACTATTTACGCCCAGGATGAAATTTATGTATTTACCAGTTCCGCGCCGGAAGAACATTACGCGGTTAAGTTCGTAAAAGAATCAGGAAGAGATATAAATTATTGGCTGGCAAAAATTGTTAGAAAGCTGTTTTGAATGGTAAAATATATGCATGAAAAAACACTCTCCTCATTTTTCTCTAATACTGTCCCTGGTATTGGTATTTCCGGGATTTTTCTTTTTCCTCACTCCCGCAACTCACGCTGAGTGCGACATCAGACCATGGGCCGACCAGTACATGGATGATCTTTACGCGTATTCCACTTTTGGATTAAGCAAGCCGAATCTAGTCATAGAAACCGGCAAGCTGGCTCAAATGAACCAGGGCGAAATAAGCCAGTATGGCATTTCTAAAAAATCGAATAAGAAATATTACATCGGCGCGTATACGGACGGAGACACTATCGGAATATACCAGAAGCTCTTTTCTTCCTATAAAAAATGTGACAAAGTTGCCAAAAGTAAACTGCGCGCCATGATCGCGCATGAATACACTCACTACATAGATGGAAGCTCATACGGGCTTAGCCGCTTGTCCGGTCTTATTGAAACTGCCAATTATGAAAAAACCGCCATTATCGGGGAACATACGCTTGCAAAACTCGTCTGGAATAAATCCATCAACCCCACGCGGAATCTTACTTCTCGGGAGAAAAAAACAGACGCAGTAACGTTGAGGAATTACTTCAGAAGCCGGAGAGGAAATTGATTTTAGTTGATTAGTTACGTAGTTATATGAAATATGCTTTTCTTTTTACGGCTAACGCCTTACACTTTTCTATAATGAACAAATTTTATTTTTAATTATTTGAGGGGGTATGTGGTGTTTTCTTCCGCTTCGCTCCAGAAAACGATTTATTTATAATTTTTTAAAAGCTATAATCAAGATATGTCGGATATAACAAAATTCATAAACAAAATAATCTGCGGGGATACGGTTGAAATAATGAAAAAAATGCCGGACGGATCGGTTGATTTAATTGTGACTTCACCACCTTATAACCTTAAAAACTCTACTGGCAATGGTATGAAAGACGGCCGAGGCGGAAAATGGGCAAATGCCGCTTTGCAAAAGGGCTACTCACATTACAACGATAATATGCCACACAAAGAATATGTTAAGTGGCAAAGAAATTGTCTCACGGAAATGATGAGATTGATTCCTGAAGATGGAGCAATTTTTTACAATCATAAATGGCGCGTTCAAGCTAATTTATTACAAGATCGCCAAGATATTGTGAGTGGGTTACCCGTCCGTCAAATTATTATTTGGAGACGTGCCGGTGGACTGAATTTTAATGCTGGTTATTTTTTGCCCACTTATGAAGTAATCTATTTAATTGCTAAACCAAAATTCAAACTTGCGCCGAAAGCAAACGCTTACGGCGACATTTGGGAAATACCACAAGAAATGAAAAACGGACATCCAGCACCTTTTCCTGTTAAACTCATTGACCGGATAATTTCATCAACGAACGCAAAAATTATTTTAGATCCATTCATGGGTTCTGGAACAACTGCTATATCAGCAATAAATTTTAATCGTAATTATATTGGGATTGATATTTCTCCGGATTATTGTGAGTCAGCAAAAAAAAGGATAAAACAACATCAATCGCAAGCTAAACTTTTATAACTATGACAGATCAAATTATCTACACAAAACCGGCTCTAATCGAAAAGTTGAAAGAAATTTCTGCAATGAGATTTGTGCCAAACGCGCGAAAAGGAAATGCCGGAGGTATCGGCAACACTCTTGAAGATTTACTTGGAATTAAGGAAAACAACCTACCAATCCCAAACGCCGCCGAATGGGAATTGAAAGCTCAACGTTTGAATTCAACATCTCTCACGACACTTTTTCATATTGAGCCCTCGCCACGAGCAATCCGCTTTGTACCGCAAGTTTTATTACCTTTTTACGGCTGGGCACACCAAGAAGATGGCAAAAAATATCCAAAAGGCGAAATGAGTTTCCGACAAACTATTCACGGCAATTCATGCAGTGATCGTGGCTTTAAGGTTGTCATTGATCGTAAGGAGCGAAAAATTTTAATTTCGTTTGATTCAAAATGCGTAGACAAAAGGCACAAAAAGTGGCTACAACAAGTTAAAAAGCATGTTGGCCTTAGTGAATTAAATCCACAACCATATTGGGGCTTTGATGATTTAGAGCATAAAGCCGGAACAAAACTACTCAATGCCTTTTACGTACAGGCAGAAGTAGAAATCAGGCGCAAAAAAGAATTTTATCACTATACAAAAGTAATGATGTTACAGAAGTTTAGTTTTGAAGGATTTTTAAAAGCATTGGGGGAAGGTAAAATTCTCGTGGATTTTGACGCACGCACTGGTCATAATCACGGAACAAAATTTAGAATGAGGCAGGATTGTTTGCCTATGCTTTACGAAAAACAATCAATAATAATTTAATAATATTTAAAAACATATGAGCAAAATTGATCTAATTAAAAAAATCGAAGCAAAAAGAAATTCAAAAGTAATAACCTATTTAACAAGCGACCGGCCGGGTCCTCTTAACGCAAAAATTGCTGGCGACATTATACCAATAATTAGTCAACAACTACGAAAAATTGGCAAGGTTGAAAATATTGATTTATTTATTTTCAGCCAAGGTGGCGATACTATGGTTCCATGGCGATTAGTTTCCATGATAAGAGAATACTGCACTAAATTTTCTGTTTTAATTCCTTACAAAGCACACAGCTCCGCAAGCATGATTTCTCTAGGTGCCGACGAAATTGTAATGACGGATTTATCAGAAATTTCACCGATTGACCCGTCAACTGCAAATATTTTTAATCCTAGCGACCCACAAAATCCTCAAAATAAAATTCCGATTTCAGTAGAGGATGTTATGGCTTATTTTGATTTAGTAAAAAATAAATTTGGAATTAAAAATGACGAGGATTTAACTAAAATATTTAATAAGTTTGTGGAATCAAATCCGCAGATACACCCGTTAGCGCTCGGGAACGTTAACCGTACCCACAATTTAATTAGAGTTCTCGCAAAAAGATTGCTTAAGAGCCACAATAGCCCTATAGCAGAAAATGTAATAGAAAAAATCGTGGATAACTTAACAGAAAAACTTTATTCACATCAATATTACATAGGTAGAAAAGAGGCAAAAAATGATTTAAAAATTGACACTGTCGTTTTTGCGGATGACGAAACATCAAGATTATTAAGTGATCTGTATGAAGAATACCGAAAGGAAATGGGCCTAAATATAACAAGTTGGAGTCCTGAAGTAGAATTAGGCACCGGAACCGCCCAGATTAAAAAAGACTATAAAATTGCTTACATTGAAAGCGTTGAACTATCAAACTATTTTCAGCTATCTATTGAATACAAAAAACAACAGGTTAATATAACACAGCCAACACCACAAGGACCGATTCAAGTTCCACAAGAACAAATCGGATTTAGAATTGTTGATCAAGGCTGGAAATAACAGAAAGTTATATGGTTAATTTTTTAAACTCAGGTTTTTTCACAGGCTTAGCAACAATATTAACTGCGATTGTAGCAATTTTTTTGTATTACTGGGAGCAACGAAAAAAGAAACGAGACGCTGCAAAAATAATCATTCAGGAAATAAGAAGAGCCGAAGATTTAATCAGCGAATACAAAGAATGTGGCGGGTATAAATTTACAAAAAAAATAATTGCAACAAATAGCTGGGCGAAAATATTCATTATTTTGTTGGCGATTTAGCACAAGACGAGGTAGATAAAATAAGTACCTTGTATTCAACTGGCGAATACCTTGATACCATAATTGCAAAAGTATCAGATCACGCTTTTGATGAACAGGTAAAATCATACGAAAGCGAAATTAAACAAATTGTTGCCGGACTCCAAAATCCTATAACGAGCCAGCAGTCAACATCTAGCGGCGATCAATCGGGCGCTCAAGTAATCCCCAAAATTGTGCAAAGAGCAGTACCTGTAAAAATTCAAATACCGCCGCCATGGAAAATATTATTAGACGAAATATCTTTTAATTACGAGCCGATTTATCATTCAAGTATTTGTGAAAAATTGAAAAAAATTGGCAAGATATAAAATTCCAATAAGGTGTCTTGGCTTCGGGGCATTCACCCCCAGCCCCTACGCCAAGACAAAAATAAAATTTGTTCATTACAGGAAAGTGGTTCCGCTAAGACGGAACAAATATAATATATGCCGATACGTTAAATAGAAAACTATGAAAACATTTCTCTTTCCTATTCAACCAGTCAATCGCCTTGAGTTTCAATATTCAAAATGATAGTATTAGTTTGAGATAATAATATCATTTTATGTCCGGACATTCACATTGGGCTGGCATTAAACATAAAAAGGGCATCAAAGACGCCGAGCGGGCAAAAGTATTTACCAAGCACGGAAAGCTTATTTCCATCGCCGCCAGAGAAGGCGGAGGAGATCCTGAAAAAAACTGGAAGCTTCGCCTTGTAGTAGAAAGAGCCAGGGCGGACAATATGCCTAAGGATAATATTGAACGCGCCATCAAGCGCGGCACAGGAGAGTTGAAAGGCGCAGAAATCAAAGAAATTATCTATGAAGCCGTGGGACCGGGCGGGGTGATGATGCTTATAAAAACCGCGACTGACAACCGTAACCGCACAGTTAATGAGCTTAAGGGAATTTTTTCCAAAGCCGGGGGTAAACTGGGAAAAGTCGGAAGCGCGATGTGGAATTTTAAACAAATGGGAGCAATCACCATACCTGTTTCCAAAAAAGACGATCCCTACGGCCTGGAAATGAAAGCGATTGAAGCCGGCGCGGAAGACACGGAATATGCCGGTGATTATCTTGCAGTTTACACTAAAACAGAATGCTTGCAGGACGTAAGACGTAACCTGGAACAGATAGAAATTCCCATCGACTTCGTCGGCATAGTATACGTTCCCAACCAAAAAACCGCTCTTGATGCCTCGGATAAAATAGACTATGAACGATTACTGCAATCACTGGACGAACAGGAAGATGCGCAGGAAGTATTTGATAACCTGTGAAATAAATGTTATCTCCTCCAAATCTTACGCTCTTTTTTATTTTAATGCCCTTAATTTCCAATTCCCAAATCCCAATTTCCAATAAATGTCCAAAATTTTGGAAATTGGATATTGGAAATTGGAAATTTCATCGCGCTATATTACTAAATAAACTTGCGTGTTAATAAAAAATACCCCCCTGGATAATCTTCGCGTTCTTGGTATAGATCCTGGTACTGCCATCACTGGATGGGCCGTAATAGAGCAAAAAAATGGCGCAGTGTCTTCCGTGGCGCATGGTCATATCGCCACGGATGCTTCCATGAGTGATTTCGAAAGACTGTGGGAAATTTCCCAACAACTGAAGAAAATAATTTCTCTCTACCAGCCAGCAGAAGCAGCCATAGAAAAAGTATTTTTCTTTAAGAATGAGAAGACAGTCATTGAAGTGAGCCAGTCCAGAGGAGCAATCGCATTGACACTGGAGCAGCATCATGTTAAAGTTTTCGGTTACACTCCGCTCCAAGTGAAACAATCAGTGACCGGTTATGGCAGAGCGAACAAAAAACAGGTACAGTATATGGTGAAAAGTATTTTACGCCTTAACGCGGTACCTAAACCGGATGACACCGCTGACGCGATTGCGATAGCAATATGCCACGCGCATAGCAGGAAATATATCATGGAACATGAAGCACATAACATAGAACAAAATTTAAAATAACTTGTTCCATGTTTTATGTTATGTGTTTTATGTTTTAACCTCAATAACCCATCTAACCACACTTTATGGAATTAACTATCAGCCCTATCATAAACTTCTTTATATCCAAAGGTGTTCCTTTTGAAACCGCGCTTCTGATTCTTATGCTGCCTATAATCGCCACCCTGATCACTTTCCTGCGGCAAGTGATTGGCATAAAGGCTTTTGGTATTTATACCCCCCTTATCGTCACATTCGCGTTTCTTGCCACTAACGGCATTAAATACGGAATAGGCATATTTATCGCCGTTATCCTGACAGGCATGCTTATGCGATTCGCGTTAAAACCTTTCCGGCTCCTGTATCTTCCCAGAGTCGCCATCATGCTTTCAGCAGTCGCGCTTGTTATTCTTGCCATGCTGGTGCTTGGCGGAACCATAAAGAGAACCGGACTGGCCTCTGTTTCCATTTTTCCTATTTTAATTATGATAACCATCGTGGAAAAATTCATCGCGGTGCAAATTGAAAAAGGAAATAAAACCGCAGTCCTGCTCGCTCTGGAAACACTTGCTATTTCTGTATTGGGATATTACATCGCCAGTTGGAGCATACTCATACGGCTTCTCTCGGCTTATCCCTGGATTGTACTACTCACAGTGCCAGTAAATATATTTTTGGGCAAATGGACCGGACTTAGAATACAGGAGTATTTGAGGTTCAGGGAAATAATGAAAAGAATTCAATAGAGTTAACGCCCCTATGCTTTCATACTTGAAAAAAAGCCATAAAATTCTAGGCATGAACTCAAGAAATCTTGAGTATATACGGGCGTATAACTTATTGAAAGCGAAAAGATTCGCGGATGATAAGCTGCTTAGTAAAAAAATACTGAAGCAAAACGAGCTCCCCGTACCCGCGCTTATCGCGAAAATAAAAAATCGCGAGGAGTTGGATAAGTTTCGTTGGCAATCTCTTCCAAACAGCTTCGCCTTAAAACCTAACCGAGGGTTTGGAGGAGACGGAATTATAGTGGTGTACGGAAAGAAAAAGGGACGGGATGACGCCTGGATCAAAGCAGACCGCTCTCTTATCACTATAGACGATTTAAGAAATCATGTGCTTAACATACTGGACGGTTCTTTTTCTCTTTCCAATACTCCCGACATTGCCTTTTTCGAAGAACGATTAAGACTCCTGAAACTCTTTAAACCCTACACTTACAAGGGTATTCCTGACATTCGCGTGATTGTGTTCAATAAAGTTCCTGTTATGGCCATGTTGCGCCTTCCTACGTATGAATCGGGAGGAAAAGCGAATGTTACCTTAGGCGCGCTGGGAGTGGGAATTGATATGGCTTCAGGCGTCACCACTACTGCCATCCAGGGGAAACATAAGATAGTGGAAAAGGTTCCTGGCACCCGCCTCATTTTAAGCGGAGTTAAGATTCCTTACTGGAAAGATATCCTCTCCCTGGCGGTGCGCGCCCAGGAAATTTCAGGATTAGGATATTTGGGAGCGGATATTGCCATCGACAAAGAGCGCGGCCCGGTCTTTTTTGAACTCAATGCCAGACCTGGTCTTTCCATCCAGATTGCCAACCTGGCCGGACTCAAGGAACGACTCGAGCGCGTGGCCGGATTGAAAATAAAGACTATAGGAAAGGGCGTGCGAGTAGGCATGGATCTTTTTGGAGGAGAAATTGAAGAAGAAGTGGAAGATATCTCAGGAAAAAAAGTTATCAGCACGGTAGAAAAGGTTACGCTCACCGGAAAGAACGGCAACAAGGCCGATGTGGAAGCCAAAATTGATACGGGAGCGGGTTATACTTCCATTGACAGCAACCTTGCCAGACAATTAGGGTTTTCTCACACTGTGGACGAGTTTGAAAGAATAAGTCCGGGATATGAAACCCTGAAAAGCCTCGGTGTTTCTGAAAGAAAAAATCTCTTCCAGGCCATTCCGGATCTCGCGGATACGGTTATTGTCCACTCATCGCATGGAACTACCTACCGACCCATGATTACTATTACTATTCTTATGGACAATCTTACTATTCCTGCTAAGGTTACAGTGGTAGATCGCTCTCATCTAAAATATCCGTTAATTATTGGAAAGCAAAATTTAAAAAAATTTCTCATTGACGCAAGTAAATAACCATGAAAAAAGTACTCATCCTTTTTGGCAGAAGCAACTGGGAAAAATCCGTTCCCTTTAGTAATAAAGAATACCAATACTCCTACGAATATTTTTATTCTCTCTGTAAGGAACAAGGCATCCAAATGTATAGAGCCTCCTATGAATGGTACAATTATGATAAACATATTTTTTCTCATGCCTGGATATTTGAAGGCAAGGGCGGGAAGTGGAAAAAAGTCTCTCAAATAACTCCCGACCTTATCTATGATAAAACAAAAGCTCGAATGGAGTTATATTATAAAAAGGAACTGATCCAAAATCACTACCCTTTTATCAATGACCTCCATTTTACTCGAATTGTAAATGACAAGCTTATCACAAGTCTCATATTCAGCCTCTGGAGCAAAAAAAGCTGGATCGCAAACAACAAGGGAGAACTGTCAAAAATTTTACCCTATATCCCATCTGAAAAAGTTGTACTAAAATCAATTTTGGGAAGTGGCGGAGAAGATGTGCAAGTAAGAGATAAAAACACTATAGCCTCAATAGATCTTTTTAACACTCCGACTTTAGCACAGGAGTTTATTGATTCTTCAAGTGGAATTCCTGGAATCTGCAATGGCATGCACGACTTAAGACTGGTCTGTGTTAATGAAAAAATCATCTATGCTTATATTCGAGAACCTAAAAAGGGAAGCTACCTGGCAAATTTAGCCCAGGGAGGAACACTCACCATCGTACCGAAAAACAAGTTGCCGATTACATTATTTCCTATCATGAACTATATCAATGAAATATTTACCACATGGAACCCTCGTGTCTATTCTATCGATTTTATGTTTGACCAGCATCATCACCCCTGGATCGTGGAACTTAACGGTATGCCAGGGCTTTATTTCACTCCAAAAGAAAAGCCTTATATGATAGAAATGTACCAGGAACTTTTGGAAATGTTCAAGAAAAAATTGGAAATGTCCCATGCATAATATTTCCGCGCCCAAAAGAAAAATAGTCATGTACTTTAAAAAAGATCGCTCCCCTCGGGATCCTTTTGCCGAATTTTCCCGCAAAGAAAAGATATATCATTTATTTTTTTCCGAAGGAACCAGGCAGGGACATAAGATGTATCTGGCAAGCGGAGCAGCCAGCTATCAGGGCAATATGACGTTTTCCAATGCGTATCTTTATAATGGGCGCTCTTTCAATACTGAATCTTGCGTCATAGAAGCAGATGCGATATACGATCGTAGCGCTGGCCTCAACTTTCCTCCGGAAAATATTTCAAAAAAAACATTAAACTGCGCGCAATTCAAAAAGCTCTGTGACAACAAAAATCTTATGTACCAATTGCTTGGAAAGTACATGCCGAAAACATTTCCAATTAAAAATAAAGAGGATCTTCATCAAGCATTGCACTTTTTCCCTCCAGGCGATCTCGTGGTGCTCAAACCCTCTAATGGCTTAGGCGGAAAAGGAATTATTATCGATACTCCCTTAAAACTCAGGGAAGCATTGATAAAAGAAGGGGGAGAATATTCTTTGCAGCAATTTATCGATACTTCCCGCGGAATTCCCGGAATTACTCACGAGCGCCATGATTTACGAATAGCAATTGTGGAGGGCGAGATAGTATTTTCCCACGTTCGTATTCCGCCGCGAGGAAATTATTTGGCTAATGTGGCGCAAGGAGGGTCTCTCCGGGAAGTTTTATTAGAAAATATTCCCCCGTGCGTGATAGAAACAACGCGCCAGATACAATCCCTCATTGACTCCAATTTTCACTATCCGGTATATTCCATTGACTTTGGTATCATGGGAGATAGGCCGTACATATTTGAAATCAATGATCGTATCGGGTTCCCCGCGGAAAATATGCACAATGCTCCGCGATTCATTGAAGCGCTTCTTCAGTCCCTGCTTTTACGTGCCAACGCATAGCAATTTATGCGTTTGATTTCCCGCGTAATATATAGTAGAATGGGAATCAACTTATGGGCCATACATTTATCTCCCCCACACCATCTAAAAAACCTTCTTCCCTGGGAAGGTGGTTTAATATTTTGCTTAAAATAAGCATATTTTTGGGTATAGCCTCCATACTCTTCGTAGCGGGAGCTTTTGTATATTTAGCCAAGGATCTACCCAGCCCCGGCAAGATTAACAAGCGGTTTATCGCCGAATCAACCAAAATTTACGATCGCACCGGCACTCACTTACTCTATGACATTCATAGTGAAGAAAAAAGAACGATTATTCCTTTCAAGGACATGCCGGAGAGTATTCGCTACGCCACAATCGCTCTTGAGGATCAGGACTTTTACTCCCACCGGGGAATAAAGTTCAGCTCTATTATCCGCGCGGCGTTTAAGGATGTGATAAAAGGCAGTGCCGCGCAGGGAGGCTCCACAATTACCCAGCAGCTTATAAAAAATTCCCTGCTTACCTCTGAACGCACGTTTACTCGAAAAATCAAGGAGGTTATTTTATCCATAGAACTGGAACGCAAGTTTTCCAAAGACCAGATTCTGGAAATGTATCTAAATGAGATTCCCTACGGATCAAACGCCTACGGAATAGAGGCTGCCGCGCAAACTTTCTTTGGGCGCCACGCGTCCGAACTCACCCTCGATGAAGCTGCTCTTCTTGCCGCGCTCCCCAAAGCTCCCACCTATTATTCCCCTTTTGGTTCTCATCCTGAAGAATTAAAAGGCAGGCAGGAACATGCATTGCGCACCATGGCTTCTTTGGGATACATTTTACCGGAAGAAGCCGAAAAGGCGGCCGGCGTTAATATACTTGCCAAAATTTCCCCTACCCGGGAAAATATTTCCGCTCCTCATTTTGTCATGTATGTAAAAGAGTATTTAGAATCAAAATATGGAAGACAGGAAATAGAACAGGGGGGGCTTAGGGTATACACCACGCTGGATTGGGAAAAACAACAGATCGCGGAGGAGATAGTAAGGGAAGGAGCGGAAAACAACGCAAAAAAATATGGCGCTTCCAACGCGGCCCTGGTCGCTATAGACCCGAAAACCGGACAGATTTTGTCTATGGTGGGTTCCAGAAATTATTTCGACAAATCTGTCGACGGACAAGTCAATGTGGCAATTCGCGACCGCCAGCCGGGATCTTCTTTTAAGCCATACGTCTACCTTACCGCTTTTAAAAAAGGCTATACTCCTGAAACAATTTTATGGGATGTTGACACAAATTTCAGCACGGAAACCGGCAAGGAATATAATCCAAAAAATTATGATAACAAGAACAGGGGGCCGTTAAAAATAAAAGAGGCCCTGGCAATGTCGCTCAATGTTCCAGCCGTGAAGGCGCTCTACCTTGCCGGAGTGAAAAATTCTGTTGATACGGCGAGACTTATGGGGATTACTACCCTGAAAAACCCTGAAAAATTCGGCCTCTCCCTTGTGCTGGGCGGCGGCGAGGTAAAGCTCCTTGACCACGTAAGCGCGTTTGGAACGCTCGCTACAGGAGGAGTGCATCATAAGAAGAACGCTATTTTAAAAGTACTCGATGGAGCGGGAAATGTGCTGGAAGAATATAAGGACAATCCGGGAGAAAGAGTTATAGAAGAAAAATATGTGGCTATGCTTGACCATATTCTCTCTACAAACTCCTACCGGGCTCCCGTGTTTGGCGCCAATAATCCTTTGAGATTCGACCATCGTCCGGTAGCGGCAAAAACAGGAACTACCAATGAGTGGCGGGATGGGTGGACCCTGGGCTACATTCCTACTTTAGCGGTGGGTGTATGGGCCGGCAACAATAATAATTTCCCCATGGCGCAGGGAGCGGACGGCGTCTATGTGGCCGCGCCTATCTGGAGAAAGTTCATGGATGAGGCAACAAAAAATTACGCTATAGAACAATTCCCTGATTATGAAAAAGAGGAAACAGGAAAAGCTGTCCTGGACGGAAACTTAAAGCTTCCAGATGAAATAAAGGTATGCAAAATTCCCGGAAAAAAAGATTCTTACTGTCTCGCCAGCAGCGCGTGTCCGGAAAACCAGGTAAAAAAGAAAAAGTTTTCACTGAATCATGACATCTTGTGGTATGTAAAAAAAGATGATCCCCGGGGAGATTACCCGGAAAATCCACAGAATGACTCTCAATTCAAAAATTGGGAAAAAGCAGTACAAAAATGGATGGAAAAGGAAGACTATGAAGGAAAAGAGCCTCCCGCAGAAGAATGTAGGGAAAGTGATTTTGAGAATTTCCTGCCTTCCATTAACATCACCGCCCCCGACGATGGCGACACAATTACTTCTTCAAGTATAAATATATCTGTCAGTTTAAACGCGCCTTACGGCATAGATGAAGCGTCTCTTTATATTGATGACACTAAAGTGGTTTCTAAAAAAGAATCTTCTTTTGACTATACCTACTCGGTTCCAGAAAGCAAAAAATCATCGGAAATCACCATAGTCGCCATGGTAAAAGACAAAAATAGAAATTCGGACTCTTCTACTGTAAAAGTAAGGACTGATATTCTTTAAGATTATTCTACTTCACTTTTAACTCCAAAACGCACACGCCTCCTAATTCTTCATTTATCCTTTTCATAATTCTCTCTTTTTCGAGCCACAGCTCTGAAGCCCAGGCGGCGCTTTTGGATTTGATAAAAAGTTTTTTATGGGAAAAGTAATCTGCCTGAAAGTTCTCCTTTCCTACGCGCCCGAATTCTTCCTGAATAATTTTGTAAAAAATAAAAAATACCGTCTTATCGTCGACAAGAGTATTATATAATTCCTTGCTACTACTAACATTTTTTGCCCTAAGAAGGCTTTGGAGAGACTGCATATAAAGTCAAATCCGAGCACGAAATTCTAAACAATATCAAAATTAAAATACTCAAAATTCAAAACGTTTCGAATTTTATATTTTTGTTATTTGGATTTATTTAGGATTTAGAATTTCGTGCTTGGGATTTAGGATTTATTTTGGAAATTGCCCGCCCAAGGCGGATGCGCCTTGGGCGGAGGATTTGGAAATTGGAAATTTATGTCTTAGCTTCTCCCCCTGTTCTTCATCGCCTCCGCTATGCGGGAAACTGCCACAAGATAGGCCGCGTTGCGAAGGTTGGTATGATACTTTTCTTTTTGCTTCCACACCGCTTCAAACGCCTCCTGCATGAGAATTTTCAATTTTTCCAACACTTCCGCTTCACTCCAATAATAGCCGTACGCGTTTTGCACTTGTTCAAAGTAACTCACCGCTACTCCGCCCGCGTTAGCCAGAATGTCCGGAATAACTTCCACTCCTTTTTGCGCCAATATTTCATCCGCTTCAGGCGTAAGAGGACCATTTGCCAGCTCCAGAATGAGCTTAGCCTTAATACTGGAAGCGTTTTCCTTAGTGATTGAATTTTCCAGGGCTGCCGGAACTAAAATATCCATATCCTGGGAAAAAAACGCTTCCACGCTTAACGTTTGGGCGCCAGAAAATCCCGTCACTGATCCTGTTTTTTCTTTATGCTGTTCAAGTTCTTCCGGATTGATTCCGATATAATTGCACACCGTTCCACTGGAATCACTCACCATGACTATCACATATCCAGCCTGGTGAAGTATCTTCGCGATATTTCTGCCCGCGTTGCCAAATCCCTGGATCGCCACTCGTATTCCGTCAGTTTTCTTCATACTCATCGCCGACTCTAACACGTAATACCCTCCCTGGGCCGTGGAATAATCCCTGGCTTTCGATCCTCCTATTCCCAATGGCTTTCCCGTAATCACTCCCGGCACATGTCTTCCTATGATTTTTTCATATTCATCCAGCATCCATCCCATAATTCTCGCGTCAGTACTCACATCCGGAGCAGGAATATCCAGGTCCGGTCCTATAAATTTCCAAATAGCGCGGACATATCCGCGAGAGAGCGCTTCCAGCTCTCGCGGAGAAAGTTTTTTAGGATCTACGACCACTCCTCCTTTTCCGCCGCCGAGAGGAATATTCACTACCGCTGTTTTAAACGCCATCCAGGCAGACAAAACTTTTACTTCATCATAGGAAACTTCCGGATGAAATCGTATCCCCCCCTTAAAGGGCCCTCTCGCGTCATTAAATTGCGATCTAAACCCCTGAAACATCTTTATAGATCCATCATCCATTATTACAGGAATGTTCACCTCCAAAACTCTTACAGGGGCCTGTAATTGAATGTAGCTACTTTCATTTAATTGTATCATCTCCCTGACTTTCGCAAGTTGAGAAAGATAATTTTCAAACGCGGTAGCCGGCCGTGTGATATGTGGTCCCATATATATAGTCAGTAAACACGCCTTATGATGTGTATTTTCCCCATATCCAGACGTGGTGACTGATAAATAAACTATTTAATTTTTAATTGGCATGACAATATAGAGATAATCCCCTAAAACTTCTCCTGTTTCTTCGTTGATTTCCCGCAATGCTACAGGAGTAGATTCACTGTTCACCAATAACGCTACTTTTGAAGTGGCAATATTATTAATCCCGTCCAGGAGATATTTTGAATTAAATACCACTTTTTGCGAAGGTCCCGTTATATCCGCTTCCATTTCTGATACATTTTCTCCTATTTCAGAACTGTGTACCTGAATAATAACTTTCTTCTTTTCACTATGTATCTCAAGACTAATCTCACTAGTCTTGCCGGTAGTAAAAAATCCAGCCATTTTCACCGCTCCCTGAATAAAACTTTTCTCTATCACTGCCCTTGTTTTAAATTCCTGGGGTACAATATGCTTATACTCAGGATATTTCCCATTAATAAGTCTGGAAATAATAGTAGTTCCTGGAATTTCAAAAAATATTTGTCCTTCTTCAATCGCTACTTTTACTTTCCCTTCTTCATCTCCTGAAATTATCCGGTTTAATTCCATTAAAGTAACTGCCGGAATAATAATATTTTCTGTTTTTTCTCTTAATGCGGTATATCTCTCTTCATTTACCTCATCTTTTCCTAAATTAATTCGGTTTTCAGAAAGCCGAAAGCTGTCTGTAGAGGCAAAAAATATCTCCCGTTCTTTTAATACCACATTTATCCCCGTGAGTTCCTGTCTGGATTCATGAAATGCCACGGAAACCATTATTTTAGTAATAATTCTTTTTAGATCATTTGCGGATAACTGAAATTGAAAATCAGTACTTTTATGTGGAATTAAGGGAAAATCAGACGCAGAAAGCCCTTTAATCACTGCTTTAATGGATCCACTTTTTATTTTTAAATTTTGATCTATTACCTCCAAAGTAATATTTTCCCCCACAGGAAGGTTGTTTATTACATTACTAATTAATTTCGCCGGAATAGTAATTTTACCTTCTTTTTCCACTTTTGCGCCTATATGCGCTATTACTCCCATTTCAAGATTAGTCGCGGATAAAGTTAAGCCTTTTTTATCCGCTTCAAAAAGAATATTATTTAAAATCGGCAAGGTAGTTTGCTTGGACACTACTTTTTCTGAATTAAATATTGCTCGCTTAAAATTTTCCTGAGTACAGATAAGATGCATAGATATAAAATTAATTAATAACTAATTTATATAAGTAGATTATTATTACTAGCAAGGAACACTTCTGGGGATATCTCAATAAAATGGCTTAGGGTACACATTACTTGCTTAAATATCTGTGGATAACTCCTGAATTATCCAATGATGAGCTTCTTAATGGTATGTGGGCAGGGGGAGTAATTATATGAGCGGGTAAGATTATCCAAGTTTACTACCAGGGAATAGAAGAGGTTATCTACAAGGTTATTCTAGGGGTAACACACTCTTTATCCACATGTTATCAACTTATGGCGTATAACTGTTCTCTGAGAAAGGAAACTTCTTCGGAGAGTTTTTTGTCATGCTCTAATTCTTTGTTTATTTTTTCAAACGCATGGATAGCCGTGGTGTGGTCTCTTCCTCCCATTTTTTCTCCTATTCCGGGGTAGGAATAGTGAAGTTCACTCCTCATAAGATACATGGCGATTTGCCGAGGACGGACTATTTCTTTTTTTCTTCCTTTAATAACCAGTTCATCCTGGGTAATTTCGTAAAAATCGGAAACTAGTTTAATGATGTGTTTATGGGTTATTCCCTTCTTTTTTCCGCTTGAAATGAGCTCAGAAAGGAGGTTTTCCACAAAATGAAGAGTAATTTCCTTTTGAGCAAGTTGCGCGGAAACGGAAATTCTATTTAAGGCTCCTTCCAGCTCTCGAATGTTATTGGTAATATTAGATGCCAGGAAATCAATTACGTCGTCTCCTATACGCAGATTTTCCTCTAATGATTTTTTCCTTAAAATGGCCATTCTTGTTTCCAGATCAGCCCTGGATACGTCGGCGATCATTCCTCCCTCAAAACGTGAGCGGAGACGTTCTTCCAGGGTCGGGATAGCCTTAGGAGGACGGTCGCTACTAAGCACTACTTGTTTATTGAGCTGGTAAAGATGGTTAAAAATATGAAAAAATTCTTCCTGGGTCTTTTCTTTTCCGGATAAAAACTGTACGTCGTCGATAATTAAGAGGTCGATTGTTTGATAATACTCCTTAAATTCATGTATTTTCTGATTTTTTATTGAATCAACCAGGTCCTTGGTAAACCTCTCGGAAGTAATATAACGTACTCGGCAGGAAGGATTTTTCAGAAGCACTTCGTTGCCTATGGATTGAAGCAAATGAGTCTTCCCTAAGCCCACTCCTCCATAGATAAAAAGAGGATTATAGCTTTTTCCCAGGTTTTGAGACACGGCATAGCACGCGGCTCTTGCCAGCTCATTACTGCTCCCTATAACAAAATTTTGGAAGGTATATTTAGGGTTAAGGTTGTTTTCCTGGTTGATACTAAAGTTTCTTCCTGCCGCGACGCGAGGTTCTAAAAGAGGTTTTCTTGAGGAAGTTACTGCGTCAACAGAGGGTTTTCTTGCTGCGTCTTCCTGATGAACCACCAGCGCGCAGGAGACTTCCCGGATCTCCGGATTATTATGGTGAAGCGCCTTAAGAATGTAGAGATTGTACTTATTTTCAAGCCATTCTTTGGCGAATCCATTAGGAACTCCTATAACAACTTTTCCTTCCGTTATTGATAAAATGGAGGTGTTTTTAAACCATGTGATAAAATTGGCCTTTGAAATAGAAAGCTCAATTTCCCCCAGCGCCGCGTGCCAAAGCTCTTCGTTAGTCATAGAAGGAAGGATGTTAAAAAATAGAGATATTACTGCCGAAGTATACCATATCGAAAAATATTGAGTAAGGTAAAATTGTGGATAAACCTGTTGATAACCTGTGGGTTCCTCTTATTATTATATAATACAAAAAGTAATTATGATCAAGTGGCTCTTTTTGATTGACTTTTAACCGTGTAGTTGGTACACTTTTAAATAGTTAAATTTTAAGCGGGGGCTACAGGCCGTCTCGGCAGAAGTTATAAGATTAGCCAAAAAATAGTATGAGTCAAACATATCAGCCTAAAAAAAAGAGACGAAAAAAAAGACACGGATTTATAAAAAGAAGCCGCACGCAGGACGGGAGAAATGTGTTGAAAAGAAGACGGCGCAAGGGCAGGAAAAAACTTACGGCATAAAGACGCATTCCATGTTACCTTTTAAAAACAGATTAACGAAAAAGAAGGATTTTGAGAGAGTACAAAGGGGTGGAACGTTCTTTTCTGATGGCAATATTGCCGTCAAAATAAGCAAAAACGACTTAAGGGAGACCAGGGTAGGAATTATTGTAGGGGTAAAGTTTTCCAAAAAAGCAACAGAAAGAAACCAGGCAAAGAGATGGCTCCGTGAAATTTTTCAAAGAGAAATGAGGCGCTTAAGGAAGGGAGCGGATATTGCTGTTATGGTGAGAAGAAGAGATAAGGAACCATTGCGCCTGAGGGAAGTAACTAAAAATGTCGTGCGTGTGCTTGAGAAAAGCCGCCTTTTTGAACCAGGAGAGGCGCGCACACGCGAGTAAACCTTATAGTTATGTCGTTTTTATTCCATGAACTTATCTATCGTCCGTTGTATAATGTGCTTATTTTTATCTATAACGCGCTTCCTTTTGACGATTTCGGGATCGCGATTATAGTGGTTACCTTGCTTTTAAAATTAGTGCTGATTCCTTTAAGTAAGAAACAGATTGAATCCCAGAAAAAAATGCAGGCATTACAGCCTAAGATAAAGGAAATTCAGGAAAAATATAAAAAAGACAAGGAAAAACAGAGCCGGGCGCTTATGGAATTGTATAAGACTTCTAAAACCAACCCCTTTGCGGGATGCGTGCCTATTATAGTGCAGCTGGTGTTTTTAATCGCTATTTACAGAGTTCTTTTTAATATATCTACCGCCGGTCTGGTGGTGAACCCGGGAGATTTATATTCTTTCGTTAGAAATCCAGGGCAGATAAACCAATTTTTCATGGGTATTATTAGTTTATCCTCGGCAGTTGACGTAAAGCATATCGCTTTAGCTAATGTGCCGCAAGTGTTGTTGATCTTCGCGGCAGCTTTTTCTCAGTATATCCAAATGAAAATGATGATGGATAAAATGCCCGCGGGTGCGGGAGCGAAGGAAAGTGATTTCGCGCAAATAATGTCGAAACAGATGCTCTACCTCGGGCCGGTGCTTACTCTGGTGATAGGGTTTCAATTTCCTTCGGGAGTCGCGCTGTATTGGCTTGTTTCCACGGTGTTTATGATAGTACAACAGTATTATTTACAAAAAAACGCGCCTCCCGCGAAGACACGCGCCAGCCAGGTGCTAAATGACTAATTTAACTATATGGAACAAAAAGAGCTGGAACAGCTTATTAAAGAAACAGTGGAAGAACTAGTGCAAAAAATGGGGTTTCCCAGTAAAGTAGAAATACAAAGGACATCAGGAGAGCAGGAAGGGATAGAAGGTATTGTCTGTAATATTCAAAATGAAGAATCCAGCTTTTTAATTGGCCAGTATGGGGTGAATTTGCAATCTCTCCAGCATATCGCGCGGGTAATACTTCGAAAAAAAACAGACGAGAAGATCAATTTTATCGTGGATGTGAACTCGTATCGCCAGGAAAAGAGCAGCGCGGTGGAAAAGTTGGCCCGGGAAACCGCGGCGCAAGTGATAAGAGAAAAACGCCCGATAATCTTACGAGCTATGTCTTCTTATGAAAGAAGGATTATTCATGTAGAACTTTCTAAAAACAGCCAGGTAAAAACAGAGAGTATCGGAGAAGGGGAAGAAAGAAAAGTAATAGTAAAGCCGGCCCCCTACTATACAAATGAGGACTGACACTCCTTAATATTCTCCTGCTTCACCTTTAATTCCAACACGCACACCTCCTAATTCTTCATTTATTCTTATGGCTCTCGCGCGAAGAATAGCGTATAACGTGGCAGTTAACAGTGTGGCGAAAGTAATTTCCACTGTTCTCGCGTTGATTGCTATTGGGTTTATTACCCGGTATTTAGGAAAAGAAGGATTTGGAGAATATTCTACCGTACTTGCGTTTTTATCTTTTTTTGCCTCGGTCTCCGATTTGGGTCTCTACCACATTTCTACGCGGGAAATTTCCCGTCCGAACGCCGAGGAAAAGAAGATTATCAGTAATATATTTTCTTTGCGCTTGTTTGCTTCTCTTGGTGTTCTTATTTTAGCCCCTCTTGTTACACTTTTTTTACCCTATCCAGGGCGAGTCAAGTGGGGAATATTGATTATAGCGCTCTCTTTATTATTTTCTTCCAGTTATCAGATACTCAATGGGGTGTTTCAGAAAAGGCTTGCCATGGACAAGGTAGCCTTCGCGGAATTAGCCGGGAAAATCGTGCAGGTGGGGGTAGTTATCATGGCAGTAACATGGCGTTGGAGTTTTGAATGGATAGTTGGCGCGGTATTTTTTAACGCGGTTATTAGCTTTATAATAGCGTTTCTTTGGTCCAGGAATTATTTGAAGTTCTCTCTTAGTTTTGACATTCCTTATTGGAAATCTTTTCTGAAGGAATCTTTGCCTATGGGATGGGCGGCCGTAATTACCTTTCTTTACTTCAAAATGGACACTATTCTTCTTTCCGTGATGAAAACCAGCGGAGAGGTAGGTATTTATAATGCTTCGTATAAAGTAATAGAAAATCTTAATTTTTTCCCCGCTATGATTATAGGGTTAGTAATGCCTATTATGTCACGAACGGTTTTTCATGATCGGAAAAAATTTGAAACAATTTCTAATAAAACCCTGAAGATATTTATTATCTTAACAGTGCCTCTTGTTGTGGGCACGCTGTTTCTTTCCGGGGGTATAGTGTATCTTATCGGGGGAAACAGCTTCTCCCAGTCGGCCGAAGTTTTGCAAATATTAATTTTTGCGCTGGTGTGCATGTTTTTTGGTCATTTTTTCAGCGCGGCATTGATTGTGGGTAACCTTCAAAAAACTTTAATGCGTATTTTCGCGTTCGCGGCAGTATTTAATGTGGCAAGCAACTTGATCATTATCCCGTATTATTCCTATTTGGGGGCGGCGTATACGTCGGTAATTACGGAACTTCTAGTGGTGCTCCTTTCGTTTTATTGCACAAGGAGATATATATGCTATTCTCCCGCAGTGAAAAAAACAGGTCAGATTTTTTTTTCCGGGGCTATTATGGCATTATTTTTATATCTCTTCCAAGACAGGTACGGGTTTTTCTTTCTTGTGATGGTGAGCGCGGCTGTGTATTTGTTTTGTCTTTGGATTTTCCGCGCGGTGAAGACTGCGGAGATTTTAAGCTTAATTAGCAAAAAGGGCGTTGAGGAATATGAAGAACTTGCCTAAAGTGTTTGTGGTAGTGTTAAATTACAATGGTAAAAACGTGATTCAGAAGTGTCTGATGAGTGTTTTTAAGATTACATATCCCAATTTTGAAGTGGTAGTGGTGGACAACGGGTCTGAAGACGGGTCTTTTGAGCTGGCGAAATCCTATTTTTCCAAAGCTCATTTTATTTTAAACGAAGCTAACCTTGGCTTTTCCGCGGGGAATAATGTCGGCATCCGATTCTCACTGGAAAGACTGGCCGAATATGTGCTGCTTTTAAACAATGATGTAGAAGTAGAAGAAGACTTTCTTACTAAGCTGGTATACAAAATGGAATCCAGCCCGAGCACAGGCATTATCAGCCCGGTAATATTTAATGGATATAATAAGAGGGTATGGTTCGCGGGAGGAAAAATTCATTGGCTTCGCATGAAGACGGCACATGACCAGAGAATTCATTCAGAGGAGTACCTTTCTTCGGAATTTATTTCCGGTTGCGCGATGCTGGTGAGAGATGATGTTTTTAAAAAAGTGGGTCTTTTGGATAAGGATTATTTCCTTTATTGGGAAGATGTGGATTTTAGCGTGCGAGCTCGAAACGCGGGGTTTTCCATGGGAGTGCTTACTTCCAGCTGGGTGTATCATTTTGAAAGGAGCGAGCGGGCTATGCAGAATAAAGTGTATTGGCTGGTGTTCTCGGGGCTTCTGTTTTTTGAGAAAAATGCCTCTGTTGTGTTAAAATTATGGACCAGACCATACACGCTTTTTCGAAGGCTTAAAAACTATATTGACGTGATACGCGGAAGAAATGAGTTAGCGAACATAGTGCGAAAGGCATACCAGGATTTTAAATACGCGAAAAAATAGAAATACCGCGGCGTGAAAAAGAGTCATGAGATATATGCTTCTTTCTGTTATTATAGTGAATTATAAAAATCGTCTTCATCTTCCGGAATGTCTCAATTCGGTGTGTTCTGTTTGTTCTGAAGGTATGCCGCTGGAAATTATTGTAGTCAATAATGATGTGGAAGACGCACTGGGTGAAATTCAGGAACAATTTCCGGAAATTATGGTTATACATAATAATCAAAATATCGGTTTTGGACGGGCTGTAAATGTCGGCGCGGCGAAGGCGAAGGGGGAAGTGTTATTATTTCTTAATCCTGACGCCAAAATCCTAACGCATGCCATGGAGAAATTACTCCTGGAATTTGACATCCGTGACCGGTTGGGGATTGTGGGCCCCAGGCTTGTTACTAAAGAGAATAAAACTCAATTATGGAGCGCCGGGGAAGAAGTTACCTTGAAAAGCTTGATAGGGAATAATTTGGGTATAGTAAGGAGTAAAAGGATATGGGAAGGATTGGAAAAAAGGTCCGTACATTGGGTAAGTGGAGCATCGATGTTTGTGAGACAGGATGTGTTTAGGCGCCTGGGAGGGTTTGACGAACGGTTTTTTATGTATTTTGAGGATATCGATCTGTGTCGGAGAGCAAGAAAGATACATAAAGAAGTATTATACTTTCCCGAGCTGGAAGTGCGGCATGTGTCCGGCGGAAGCACGCTGGATGAAAAAGAAAGAAAAAGGATTTATTATCAATCCCAGGACTATTATTTTCAAAAACATCATGGGCGAAGCAAGGCAGCAGTGGTGAAGCTTTTGAGAAGGCTGCTCGCGTAGTTTTTTCATCGGGCTATCTTTATGTATATATTGCTATTATTTATTGCTTTTTATCTCCCTTTTCAATTGGCGCTTAACCCTGCTCCGGGTATTGACCTGGCTTCGATACGGGTACTGATTATCATGGTGTTTTTGCTATGGGTTGCTAGAAGTTTAAAGCATAGAAATCTTTTTATCCCTGCTATCCCGCTAACGGGCTTGCTGGTTGTATTTCTCTTTTTTCATCTGGGCTCTTTATTGGTAGCTCAAAACCAGGAATGGGCAATGAGGAAGATTCTTTTTCTTTTTTCCATAGTTCCTCTTTATTTTGCGGCTTCCGCGCTTCTGCGAAGTAGAGACAGGGCGCTTCAGGTAATAAACGCGCTGGTGATAAGCGGTACGGTCGCGGCGCTGGTGGGAATCATTCAGTTTTTAGGGCAATTTGTCATGGGAACAGACGCGGTGTATGCTTTTTGGGCTGAGTATGTAGTAGTACCTTTTTTAGGGAAAAGCTTTTCCCAGGCAGTTCTTGCTAATCCGAGCTGGCTTGTGAATGTAGGCGGCGACACGTTTCTCCGAGCTACTGCCACATTTCCTGATCCGCATATGTTTTCTTTTTATCTAGGCTTGCTAATCCCCTTTTCTGCGGCGCTTTTTTTTCGCACAAAATCAAAAAAGAGATGGTGGTGGTTGTTTTCATGCGGAGCGCTTATTATTGCTGATTTGCTTACTTTTTCAAGAGGAGGATATGTGGGTCTGGCGGCGGCTGCGATAGTAAGTCTTGGTATGGCGAAGGAGGCCTTTTATACGAATCATTGGGCGAAAGTGGCGGCAGTGTGCGGTATGCTTGCGCTTATAATAGTTTTTACTCCGGTATCAAAAAGATTTCATTCCATAGTTGATGTGAAGGAAGGTTCTAATAGAGGAAGAATAGAGACATGGGAAAAAGCCTGGGAAGTATTAATGCGCCATCCTGTGCGAGGAGTAGGCATAGGAAATTATCCAATAGAGGTGAAGCCCGCTGCTTCATACAGGGACCCCATTTATGCTCATAACTCATATTTGGACATTGCGGTAGAAACAGGAATGGCGAGCGCGCTGGTGTGGGTTATCGCGCTTGGTGTCGCGGGGTATCGCTTGTATAAAAAGGCGGGGTATGACAAAATTTTCCTGGCGGGAGCATTCAGCATAATTATATTTTCTCTGCACTCGCTGGTGGAAACGGCGACTTATTCTTCTCACGTGTTGCCGCTTTTAATGCTTATTATGAGTTTAAGTAACGGCGAAGTTTCTGAAGATAATAATTTTGAAGATAGCGCTTATGAATAATAGTCTGCCGTATCTCGTTATTTTTTTTCTCCCTGCCTATTTGCTGAGGGTAGTTATATTAGGGATTCCCACTAATGTATTTGAAATTTTGGTAGTTTTTCTTTTATCACTTCAATTATTGGACAAAAAGCGCGGGAAGCGGTTTCTTGCGGTAGCAATGCAACATCGAGAATATATGCCGCCTGTAATCATGATTTTTTTAGGGCTATTCGTTTCTATGAGTATGTACGGGGGTTATGCCAGAGGACTGGGGGTTATAAAGGGGTGGTTTATTATTCCAATTATTACGTTTATTTTGCTAAAAAGTACGGTTGCCCCGGAAAACAGAAAATACGTGTTTATCGCGCTCTATTGGTCTTCTTTTGTAGTTGCTTTTACAGGGATTTTTTATTTTTTTCAAGGCAGTCTTACATATGATGGACGGTTACAGGCATTTTTTAATTCTCCCAATTATCTGGCTATGTATCTTTCGCCGGCCGTGATTATTGGGGTAACTTTTTTTGAAGAACATAAAAAAGTATATCTATTGTCCCTGGGAGTTATTGCGATGGCACTGTATCTTACCTTTTCTTATGCTGCCTGGATTGCCTTACTCTGCGCGCTGACGGTAAGCGTAATCGCGGTCAGAAAGAGTATATTTTTTAAAAAAATATATGTCCTGGTGTTTATAGCTATGGTGGTTCTGGTTTCTCAGCGCGGAGCTGGTAAGATGAATGATCTTCTGGAGTTAAAGGAGAGATCTTCGCTTGCTTCCCGGATTATGATTTGGAAATCTTCCGTGAAAATCATCTCTGATTACTGGATGTGGGGAGTTGGTCCCGGAAATTTCCAGGATACCTACCTTTACTACCAAAAATATTTTTCTCCGTATTTAGAATGGGCGGTTCCTCATCCTCATAATGTGTATATGGCGTTCTGGCTTCAATCCGGTATAGTGGGTCTTGCAGGTTTTTTTTGGCTTCTTTGTGTGTGGGTAAGGCGCTATTTGGAATCAGAAACGACTATTGATCCAGCGTTACGAAGTATCATGGCGGGAATCATGGTTTATGCCCTATTGCACGGCATGGTGGATACCACCTATTTTAAAAACGACCTCGCAGTCGTCTTTTGGTTGGGCATTATATAGTTTTTTTTCCTTGTCCTCCCCTCCCCGTCAGAGGCGGACGGGGAGAGGGATTGAGGGTGAGGGGTCGTCAAATATGGTTGAAGCTAGTTTAAAGCGCTATCTTATAAAGTTTGCTGTCGATTTTATTTACGAAAAACAACTCGCTTTCATCCGGACTAAGGAAAAGATTGGAAGCATCAAACGGGGTTTTGATCTTATCTAGGTCAACGAGCCTTGTTTTTTCTCCCGTGGTTATATTCACTTTCCAAAAAGTGTCTATGGTAGTAAATGTATTCGCGTCATATTTATCGGGGAGCACTGTATTCTCCGGAATAGATCCGGGCAGGGAGTAATATATAAAGGCATCATCTTTAGACCACGCGCATTTAGAAACAAATGTTGGTATTTCCAGGCTTTTATATTCACCGTTTCCATATTGAAGCAAGCCAAGCTGGATTTTTGATCCTCCTTTTTCATTGCTATGGCTGAGTAGAGCGTAGGTGCCCTTATTATTCCAAAGATAATCTCCCCCGAATTTTCCTTTTAGAATAGTCTTTGTTTCTCCGCCTAGCGCGGGAACTGATTGAAGTATGCTTTCAGAGAAGGCGTCAGGTTTGTTCCAAAAAGAAATCAGGCTGCTTTCCGGAATGGGCGCGGTAGTGATGTATTTTTGATCAAGGGAAGCAATGGTTTTCCAGTGGGAGCCATCAGGATCGGCAATATTCAGAGTCCTTTCTTTGCTTTTAGGGTCATAATACTTATAGATAATTTTATTATCATTTTGCCACACTACGGTATCAAGGTTTTCTTTTAATGCGACGCCCTTGTTTTCCTTGTAGTTATAATAGTAGAACTTTGCAGATCCTCCCTGGGAAAGTTTGGAAATTACCTTTGACCTGTTCGGAGACCAGATTACTTCAGAAAGAGCGGGCAACTCTTTATTGGAAAGAACTTGCTTATTGTTCCCATCAAGATCGACCTGGTACGCTTTGCCGCTGTCTTTCGCGTAATATTTTATTACTGAATTTTCCTTGTCAAGCACTACTGCGCGTACGGCATCTTCTGATACTGCTAGTACTTTAGATCTGGCGGCGGGGGCTTGAGGGTTTGAGGGGGTGGTGTCGTCTGACTGAAAAGCATCAAGAACTTCAGAGGACTTTTGAAAAGAAAAGAAGTAAATAGCCCAAAAAAACAGCAGGATGCCAAGAAGAGAAGAGGAGATGATGAATATTTTTTTAGAAATACGCATGCGGAAATAATTTAAAATTGAAAACTCTTACTTCAGCTTCCCTGGCATTGTCGATAATAATCCAGGAAAGTGGAAGTTCTAGCGGGGACTGGACAGTAGCCCCCGCAGTCTATGCGGCAATCCCATTTTTTATAAGAGTTTCCCAGTTTGTTGACCATTCCGGCACAGCTTTGGCTTGCTTCCAACGCGACAGGACCTCCGTTGTATCCCGCGTAAGCGTCTCTCACCCATTGTTCTGTCGGACTTTTTCTCCATTTTGATTGGAGTTTTTTTAGATAATTCGCGGCGCACGTTACCGCTTTTTCGGGATTTTTTTCCAAGTCGTCACAGGTAGTGCCGCAATTGTCGGCCGCGGCAATCTGCATTACACTGCAATCTCTTCCTCCTAACGTTCGGGGCGGTTGTTGGTTGCATCCGGATTCTTTAGCGGCCGTAGCGAGCAAGATGCACTTGGAAACACCAGTCGCGGCGGACACCCGGTTAAAAATATCCTGCCAGCGCGCGTCATTGCAATTTGAAGGGAGCTTCGATTGAATGTCAGGGTATATGCCGTCATATTCTTTCGCGAGCTGCTCTTCTCTTTGTCTGGTTTGTGCTCCCGGCTCGAGTCTTTTTATTTGTACTAAATCGGGATTGATGACGTAGAGAATGAGCCAGGCGGATAGCGCCAGAAGAAGCCCAATAACGGCGTCAGTGATTACACCCTTGGCTTTTTCCATACTGGAATTGTTGCCAGCAGAAGTCAAATACACGTAACCTCCAAAGGTGATCATAAACAGCGCTGCTACTCCTATGAACCAGAGTCCGAATTTATATACCTGGGAGATATAGACAAAAAAATCTCCGCTTGTCTCTTCTTCAAATCCGGGAATTTTCTCCATAGGGACATAATCAAGAGAATCCGCGTATGAAAGCAGAGGCATTATTACGAAAAAAAGTCCAAAGAAAAGAAAGGAGAGTATTCGGGTATAATAATTATTTTTCTTCATAGGTAGGGAAAAAAGAGAATATAAAGCCTGAAGCTACAAGAATGAGCAGTATGGTGAGCACCGCTCGCAGGAGAAAACTCATGTAAGAAGGGAGGTTCGAGGAAAGCGCGGCAAGGAATTTCTTATCCGGAGCGCCACCGCGCGCGATAGTATCCTCCGTTCCACTGAAGGTGTTCATTAATTTAATTTTAATTATATCAGAAACAGGAGTTTCATAAAACTCAGAAAGAGATACGTTCCAGTATTTATGCAAAGCTTTTCTTACCTGGTTGTTTTGTCCGTATACAGTGGCTACGCTTACTCGGTAAAGTTCTCCTACGTCTTTGTTGGCAACAAAGGAAAGAGTATGCTCTTCTTCATCCAGGCTGGCTATCCCTGGCATTGCTTCTGATTCGTCTATAAACCACACGTAATCGTCGGTATAGCCAGTATTAGGAGTCGCTTTTACCTTCACTACGGCTCCCACAACTGTTTCAAATTCTTTATCGCTGTAATCGGGCCATTTCTTATTGTCGAGATCTATATAGTTTCCCAGCAGGACGGGCCTGGTAGTGTCTTCGTCGGCAGAGCTGATAGTAATTTTCGGATCAACTACTTCAAAAGTTCTTGTGATGTTCACTTTTTCTCCTGTGTTCTTATCTTTCTCTGTTTTTTCCGCTATAAAGGTAACGGTATAATACTCTCCTTTATCTTTCAAAACTGGAAAATAGGCTTGATTGGTGCTTTCCCCTGTTCTTTTGTCACATTCTCCAAAGGAACAATTTAAATCATTGTAGACCATCGGTTCTCCGTCAACGGTCCAGGAAAAGTTAGTGAGATTGCTGCCGGGAACTTTGAGGCCTGTGATTTCATTTTTCACTACAGGACATATTACTCTGTCCATTTTTTCTTTGCACCGTTCTTTTTCATCGGTATCCTGCATGGTAATGTCTAAATTGTCGGATACGGACACAGGATATACTTTGATCCGATAAGGGTTAGTTTCAATGTGGACGATAACATCACTATGTCCTTCACGAACTGTTTGTTTGGAAACAGTTTCTGAGGCGGTAAGTTTTATTTTTACATAGGCAGGGATAGCCTGATCAGGCAGGGGCGTTCGGGGTCTTTCGTTTTTCGCGGTAATGGAAGTTTTTTCCGTAAAAGCTAACTTAAAGCTCAAAGTGTCCAAACCTATTCCGGACATTTGCGTTATTTCAGGCAGCTCCTGTTTGGATATGGGGTTACCCCAACTGTCCGGGTCTGGCTCGGTGCTGGTGTATACCTGCCATACGTATTTTAGGTATTTTTCGTTCCTTATATTCAATAATGAGGCGTTCACCACAAGTTCATCTGAATTCTCCAGGGTAAGTTCTCCATCACCGTTTACAGACGAGTCATTGACAGGAGACTTGGGGAAATAAGACAGCTTCACGTCGATTTTGTTAGTTTCTCCTCCTTCAGTCGGGTCTGCCAGGTTATCTTCCAGACAGTTGTTTATCTTTTTGGTCGCCATTTGAAAGAGGTTTTTGGTCCTGGTTTTTGTGCTTTCGTCAGTTGTTTCCGATCGGACATTGCCTTCCTCGTCGGTTACTGTGGTGACTATAGTGGTGACTATAGTAAGTGTGGCGCTTGACTCTGGCGCGTTGTCGATAGTGGTAGTAGTTTCTACCGTAGTGACTACGGTCGTAGTGAGCGTTTCCGGTTCCCCTGTTTCTTCGTTTATTACTTCTTCCATGCTTGTTTCGGTGGTAGTTTCCGTGATGGTGCCTTCTCTTACTTTTTCCAGTGCGGCATTAACATCGCATCTGCTGTCTTTTCTGTTAGATATCCAGATATTTTTAGGCAAAGCCCACATGATTTTATAGGAAGCGTCTTTGTAGTGGGTGGGTTCCACGGAGATGCCCTCCACGGCTACTCCCACTTTGTCTCCTTCCCGGTAATTCCACGTAAATTCAGTAACGCCCAGTCCGGACACCGTCGCTTCGTCCAGGTTTCCAGTCGCGGCAGTATCAGAATTGGTCGGGTCGGTTCTCCAGAATCGCTCTTCGTCTTTTCCAAACACTCCATCACCTGTTTCTTCCCCGGGAGCGTTGGGAAAAAGGTGATCACATCCGGATAATTCATACTCATCTCCGGTTTTAGGATTATGGATATAGCAATGATCAGCCTTGCCTCTCTGCTCTTCTCCTCCCATAATCGCTCTGTAACCGTCATCATCAGTATCAGTATCATAGGTGTCCGGCTTATCCCATTCAAAATCATTGCTAGCAATAATTCGCGCGGCTTCTATTTTGTAATCTTCCACATCCTCATCTCCATCACCATTGAGATCTCTGTTATCATCCGCGTGTTTGATGTACCATGTGTAATACATTTTAGTGAGGTCGCTCATGAAATACATCGGCTTGGCTACCGCGGTTACTTTTTCTCCAGGTACTGGATTGGAAGGGTTAAACGTGAGCATCACCTGCGGAGGAATCTTTTTTTGGCGGGAAACATTAAAACTTCTTGTGTAATATTTCACTTCTTTCGCATCCAGACCATTGGTGGAACCCGGCCTTCCCACGCCTATATAATCCAGGATTTGTCCCGCTGCTTCTCTGGGTTGCGGCCAGGAAAAATCAGCTATGGCAGGGGAAATCCCGATAAAAAATATGGTTATTATCGTGAGGATACTAAAGAATGCTCTTTTCATAAGCGGTTAAGTGTATAGATTATATAAGAATCTGTAATCGCGAAAAATATAATTTCCATAAGGTACGCGTAGAGAAATGAGCGGCTTTTATACGCGACGATGGCGCCGGTGAGGGAGGTGATGATAAAAGGCACTCTTTGCCAGTCCAGATTTTTAGCTAGCATAAGTATTCCTAAAAAAAGGCCGAAAGAAAGGATAATCGACCACCCTCCAAGTTTTTCCCGAAAGGTAAAGAGGAAAAATCCCTTAAAAAAGAACTCCTGAAAGAAAAACAGCGCGCTCGCGATAATAAATTCATAAAGCAGGAAAACCCAGAAATTTTCTCCGATGCCCGTGGGTACGGTATACTGGGTTTGGAAGGGGGTAAACTTAATGATCAGAGCAAGAATCAAAAGGGAAAGTGCCAACAGCGTCCCTCCCCACACTATGCCGGTACCCGTATTCTTCAGGCTGAATCCGAATTCTACAACAGAGCGTTTCAAAACTAATGTTATGTAAAAAAAGGGAAGCATAAAAAGAAAAAGCACGCTTTTTGTTACATTTTCTAATACGCCTTCAGAGGGGAAAAGAAAAAAGAGAGCCAGGCAAACCGCCGCTATTAAGGAAGTTACTCCAATTTCTTTTCTCTGCAAGAGAGGGAAGGTATGTTGGTTTTGTGTTGGTATCGATATCATGAAAATACTAATACATCGGCAATTTTATTTTTTATGCCGTTTCCCATATAAGCGCGCCCTTACGTTCTTCCTGATAGTTCTCCTGGCGTTCTTTTAAGGTGAGGACATACACGATAATTATTGTAAGAGTTTCTATCGGTAGAACATTAACTCCAAAAAGAAATTCAATCATTGTGCCCCCAAACAACGTGCCGTAACGTTTGGCAATGGATCGGGCCATCTTCTTTTTAGAATATCCTCCTACTAGAAGCATAATAGATCCAAGAGAGAGGGAAATCAGAATAGTAATCACCGTACCAATAAGAGGAAGAGAACCGATTCCCACAAGATCAACCAGATCTTTGAGTATTGCGAGTGCAAGCGCGATAGCATAAAGCCAATCCCATAGCGGATTGATGTGTTGGGAAAGAGATCCAATCTGAGCTATGGAAGCCATTTGGGAAGCATTTTTCATTGGCTGAGTTGCTCGCGATGCGTTGTCGCGCTGTCTGACTCGATGTAAATTATTGGCGTACGAAAATTCCTGCATATAAAAGACTAATTTATGTTCTCTTCTTCAAAATCCTTCTTTGCCTGTTCAATTTCCAGAAGCTGGGCGGGGTCGGTAGTGATGATCTGGTCTTCGGAATAGGAAGCAATAACTTTGATGGCAACATGCTTGATGCCGGCGAAGAAGATTCCTTCTCCCACATTACTTTCCAGAAGCAGAAATTTTTCCTGGTCGGTGAGGTAAAATGTTTCTACTATCAAATCGATCGCGGCGGGAGATTGCTTCAGGAGAAGTTGAATTGAAGAATTGGTGACAATGGGTTTTCCATATCTGGATGCCAGAAAATCATTCACGTCCTGGGTAATGGTAGTAAGTCCAGTATAATATTTTCTGCACCGTTTCGCAATTCCAAAAAGGAAAGACGCCGCGTCGTCATATTTCATCATCACCCAAGCTTCATCTACCAGAACGAGACGCTTTTTTAAGTTAGTCCTCATCTCATTCCAAATAAAATGCAAAATCATATACATGGCGACCGGCCGCAGTTCTTCTTCCATATCGCGGATATTGAAGACTACCAGGGAGTTATCAATGGAAATGTTGGTGGGGTTATTGAGGAATCCGGCAAAAACTCCTTCAGTATATTTTTCCAGCCGTATCGCTAAATCTTCCGCTCCCTCCATATTTCTAAGCACCTGGTATAAGTCAGACATGGTGGGAAACGATTCTTTGCTCAGCGTATTGAAATTGACTTCCGGAGAAATGTCCCTGATGGCGTAGGTCTCATGAACGGCCCGGTCCAGAATGGAATCTTCTTCCTGGGTGATGTTGCCCAACATGATATGAAGCAGTCCGATGATGCTGGCAATGTTGTTTCGCAGGATATCTTCCGGGTCTTCGCCTTCAATCATTTTTGGCAAATCAAAAGGATTTAAGTGATTATCAGAATTAAGCGATATTTTAATGAATGATCCGCCGACTGTATCGCACAGATGTTTATATTCGCTTTCAGGATCAATAATAATAACGTCCGTTCCTACCATCAGAGAGCGCAGCACTTCTAATTTGATAGCGTAACTTTTTCCCGCGCCGGATTTGGCAAATACGACCATGTTGGCATTTTCCATTTTAAACCGGTCGAAGATGATCAGGCTGTTGTTATGCCGGTTTATGCCATAGAGGATTCCTTCATCATTGGAAAGATTAGAGGAAACAAAGGGGAAGGTGGTGGAAAGAGGCGCGCTGTTCATGCTTGTGCCTATATCCAGTTCATCATTTGCCAGAGGAAGGGAAGAGTTGAATCCCTGTTCGGCTTTAAAAATCGCCGGCTTTACGTAGACGAGTTGCGCTTCAAGGATTACGGTAATTTCACTGGCTAACTTATCAAGTTCTTCTTCAGTTTGGGCGTAGACGGTAATATAGAGTCCATAACGAAAAAACTTTTCTGTTCCCTGTTGAAGTTTGTCGCGGAGTTCATCGATATCTTTAATGGCGGTTTCCAATGCCGGATCCCGTATGATTCCCTTGTCTTCTTCGATATGAACCTGGGATTGCATTTGGGTAGCGCTTTTTCGGAGTGTTTTTAATATGTCGTATGTGTTAATGGGATGCACGAACATGGAAATATCCAGAGGTATGTCGATATTGATAATGGGGGAGAACCAGTTACTGTGGAGATATCGAGGATAGGTGATTACAAAGAGTGTTTGGGCCAGTGTTTCTCCTACCCGGATGTGGCGGGGGGTAATTTTTACTGCCGGAGGAGCGATAAGATCAAGCAGTCTTGAAATTCCTTCCTGGTATATTTTTTCAGTTCGAAGTACTTCGTCCTAAATTTCAGGGGCAGGCCGGGAAGAGTTGTTTTTATGGAAAAAATTTAACATGGGAATAAGTTTTGGTTTACGAAAATCCTTGTTTGTTTCCCCTTTCCTGTGACCCCTCACCCTCAATCCCTCTCCCCGTTCGAGGCGGACGGGGAGAGGGAGGACGAGGAAAATTACTTTATATCCAACTTGCCTATATCTCCTATTTCTGTCGAAATGAACACGTTTGGATTATATGAGTTGTATACTAATTCTATCAAATCCTGCGTCTGGAGGGGGGCCAAACGCAGTCCTATGCCGGAAAGACCGGCAATAACGTGGTCAACTCTCTGGAATAGCTGGTTTTTGTAGGTTTCAAAATTCTCTCGTTTATCCAGAATGTTTTTTTTAGGATTAAAACTATTCAATACATTGTTGAAAAATCCTTTTTTACTGCTTTCTATGGGTGAGAAAGGAATAATGATATAGAAATTTTTATCCATAATATTAGAAACAGAAACAAGCTGGTTGATGAATTGCTTATACTCTGAAATTTGAAGTTTAAGAAGCTCGTTGTCCAGCTCCTTTGCCTTATCGTCAACGTATTTTAAATAATCCCCCATATTTATTTTTCGGGAGCTGATAAGAATTTGGAGGGGGAAATCCAGAGAGTTGAGAAAATTCTGGTATTGACCAATGATAGCCTCTTGTTCATCAGTCGATTTGAGGTCGTAGTTAATCGCGGAAACTGCCAGAACCGCTCTCACTGAACCGTTTTTCAGCACAATGACATCTTCCTTGATTTCCAGCACGTCCAGGAGCTTCTGGGTGGCAGAAGTAGTAGAAGAACCGGAGAGTTTGTTCGAGTGGAGGGATTCCATTAAATTATCTTGTATTATCTAATATTTTTGATAATACTTCTATTTTTTTCTCATTTATTTCTTTGACAGAATGGGCCGCCTCTTGTTTTTTGCCTGATTTTTTGGGCATTTTTATTTCTTCCGGCAACCTTCTCCACACGTACATTTTCGGTCTCATGAGAAAGGATATAGAAGAGAGCGCGAATCCTATAAGCGGCTGGTTATTGGGACGATAAAAGGCAAGCGCGCCAAAAATCAACACTATTGGAATGGCAGCGACTACAAACGCGGATAAATCAAACATGCTCCAGAGAACAAAAAGCAATGCCGCCCCTCCGGCTATCCAGCCCAGCTGCCTGGCCGTAAACGGACCGACAATTTTGTCTTCCTTGTCGATGAATTGCGGAATATTGAAAAGCATATATTTTGAGGTATCAATTAAATCCGATTTTCTTTTTCGATTTTTTCTCTTCTAAAAGCCAGTTGATTAGGAAAAATACTTTGCCGAATTTTTTGTCATAAACTTTCTCCATTTGAGCAATTTTTTCTCGTAGATCTTTATGAGTCAAAAGAATTTCCCTTACTCTTACGAACACTCTCATGATGAAAATATTTACTTCGATAGCCTTAGGGCTATTTAAGGCGCTGGAGAGCATGGCTACTCCCAGTTCAGTAAATGCGAAGGGCGGTTTGCGTAATCCCATTCTTTCTTTATTGGATATCACAATTTGTGATTTCCAATTTTCCATCTCTTTTCTGCTTAACTGGAACATAAAATCATCGGGAAAGCGTTCTTTGTTTCTTCTTACTGCCTGGTTGAGCGCTCTTGTTTCTATTTCGTATAGCTCAGCAAGATCTCTGTCCAGCATCACCCGTTTCCCTCGAATGAAAAAAATTTTATTCTCAATTCGGGCTTGTAAAAGTAAGTTAAGGGATTTTGATTTAAGTTGAATGCTCATTATTATATTGGTTTATGTTCTATTTGGATATTTCATTTTAGAACATCCAGACTTTGTTTTGTAGATTTTCTTTGATTCTATCTTTTTTCAAGGTCGCAAAATGTGACCTTGAAAGTGAGTGAAATCATGTGTAATCAATGCGAATCAACAACTCGACACTATTTTACCATAACTTACTCTATTATCCGAAATTTTATATAATTATTCCTTTAAATTTACCACATTCTTTCCTAACACTCTCTCGTCTTTCTTTTCTGTCTGAGGCTTTTTTGGCAAATTTCCCGGATTGATTTGCGGAGGCGGAAAAGATGGTTTTAATTGATTTTTTTCATAGGACAGCTTTTGGGGAAAGGAAAATTTTATATTTGAATCTCTTGAATCTTTCGGAGCTTGCGGGGAAGGCGTAATCATCGGTTGGAGGCGCGGCGTTTCCGTCTGGGGACGATAAGACCCGCTTGCAACCTTGTTTTGCGGCACAGCATTGCGGGCAGGCGCGGATATGTTATTCGGTAAAACTTGTTCCGCGTTTCGGGCGGATTTTTGCAAGTCAGCGGTTATCTTTTCAAACGCAATCTGCCTGGTGTTTTTATTGATGGTAATGGGGATGTTTTCATCTAAAGATTTTAATAGATAGGATAATTTCTGGCGGTCCTGCGGGTTTAACGTTTTGGAATTGGCTCCCTGGAATATGTAATTGCTTCGTTCCATGGAATTGTGCCGCCCATGGCCCAACTGCCAGGTGTAATCGGCGATCCAGTTTTTTATGGAAGGCCGGACAGGATCGGGGAAGTTTTTGAGTTTAATGTGGGAGGAAGTGACGAGTTGTTCGCCAAGTTCGGGGTATTCTTTTAAGGCTTTTTGCAGAGAAATATTTTCAAATCGTGATTCGTAAGAAATTTCATACGAGCTGTCTTTAATAATATTTTTGACTACAGCTTGAGAAATTTCCTGGGCTTTTGGGGTATCAATATTCATTTCCTTGGAAAAAATGGAAGGAAAATTTTCCAACATAATTTCTCCAAAGTAATAACTCCTAATAGCCCTGGAAATATCGGCCATTTGAAGAAGTTTCAAATTGAAAGTTTCTCCAATTTGTTGTATTTTTTTGCTGGTCTCATAAGAGACTAGCTTTTCTTTAATATCTTCGGGTAATTTTAGAAGATTTTCCTGTCTCCATATAACTTGTTCCGTAGTTTCATTGTCAGGATTTTTGGTAACCGAAGCACATTGGGGTATGGTACACTTCTCAATTTGCCATTTTTTATCCATTTGTAAGAAAGGTTTTTTTGCCATAGTTTCTATATTATTGGTATACCAACTGATTCAAGAGCGGCCACATTATTAGGGTTAATTCTTTTGCGTAGCTCTGATCTAGCTTCTGGCATTAATTTATCAAAGGCAACATAAGCTGCTCCAATAATGCGAGCCTTATCCATAGTTATTGGAGGTTTCACTATTTCTACCCAATCCTGGACGGACCATTGTTCAGCAGTAAGTTTACCCATCTCTTGTCTTGCAATATATTCTTTAGCCTGGTCGTCAGTTATAAAGTGAGGATTTGCTGTTCTTACTTCACTTATTTCCTGTGTATCATTCATTTTGTTTATTGCTGCAATATCAGCTCGGTCCTGTTTTACTTTAGAGTTAATAGCATTTTGAATCTTTTTATCCTTATTTATCAAGGTGAATGCATCGTAGGTAGTTTGATCCATATCCTTATCTTCAGCTAAGCGATATGCGGCAGCTGTATCTCCTTTCTTTGCCATTTCTTTAAGTTCGTCTTTGAGGTAACCTTTTTTCTTATACTCTTCGGCTCTTCTTCTCATGTCTTTTTCCATAGAGCCTGGCACTTTAAATGGTCCAAGTCCTGCTATCCTGGACTCTCTTGTTTGTCTGGCTGATTCAAATGAGTCTCTTATATTTTCGTATTTTTGTTTAACTCCCCCAGGTACGCCAGTTGCCTTTATTCCTTTCCAGGGGAGTTTATAGGTTTGTCTTCCTCCCCACTTAGCCATTTTCTGGGCCTGTCCCATCACCGCGCCGGCTCCCGCGATGCTCATGCTTTGGGCCGTTCCCAGTCCTATCCAAAGCACGACGATAGGAATGGAAAAAAACGCGATGGAGGCGATGATATTCGGATCCACGGCATGTTTAGAAGCGATGACCCCCAGATTGAGTTTCGGATTTCCCATAAATCCCATAATTTGAGTAGCGATATAGATCATAAACATCATGATGGGTCCGAAAAACGCGTACCTGAACAGATTGTCCCAGAATTTATTGGTGTAATTGCCGGAAGAAGGAAGGGAGATAATGGCTCCCACGAACGCAATCGGGGAAAAGATGATTAAAATAGCCAGTGCGATGATTCGGATCACTAGCATAATGCCGATGCCCCAAAGCGTGATGGCAAAAATAAAACCGAAAATAATCGCGGCGACAATATACGCTGTATCATTTGACGACTGTCCGGCTGAAATAATATCCTGTATACCAGAGGTTTCGGCAATCATTCCCATAGAATTTTCCGCTCCTATGTTGTTTTTAATGAGCGTGTACATCAGAGTGTTGGAAACGTCGATAATGCCGCGTGTTATGGGAAAACTGAAATTCACCAGAAGCGCCATGATAACCAGGGTGAGAAGTATTTTTTTGTAATTATACTTTTCTATCTGAAAAATAGTGGAAAAGGCGGAAAAAAGAAGCACGAGGATGAAGCTCATATTAAGGAGATCGCGGACAGTGCTCCAGGATTTATAAAGTCCCGGATTGTCCAGAATAGCGTTCATATTGTCTACTTTTATAATCAATTCAAAAAGAGCTACTGACGCGGAAACCATCCAGCCTACAAAAGTGAGGATAACAATAAGAAGCCCCTGGAACACCCAACCTAAAGCCGAACTGAGAGCCGATGAGATAGGATCCCAGGTTCCTTTTGTTGTCGCGGGTCCGACTTGGGCGGTTTTCCATTTGAGTGTCCCGCCGGTATAGTTCTTAGCTATGCATAAATCAGTACACTGTTTTTTTTCCGAATCGGTGAGGTTATTTTTATCTCCAACGGTCATTGGAATTTTGTCTTTTAATATGTTTTCAGCGCTAAATTCACTAGCAATAGTGATAAAACAATTGCAGTTCATTTCATCCGCGCGCGCAGATTTGGGATTAGTTGTGAATAAAAGGAAGATGATAAAAAATAACACTAAAACCGCCGCTTTTTTGCCAAGCCGCGCATAAGGTTTTTTTTGGCTACAATGGATATTGGTATTCAATGTTTTGATTTCTTTTTTAGCCTCCTCCTCTTTATCTCCTGAACATCGCCCCGGGACCGGTTTCTTTTACTTCTTTCGCTTTTTCTCTTTCGGCGTTGCGCTGGACAGATTCTGTATCCCTATACAGATTACTTTGCATGTTTCCCCATTCTCCTTTTAACGATTTCTGGAGATATTCCGCCACAAACGCGGCCAAAAATTCTCCCGGGTGCTGGGC
>CAYLWX010000001.1:58999-65311 GCA_964387895.1 uncultured Bdellovibrionales bacterium
TTTACTACCAGCTGGTTTCCCATGTCCTGCACGTTGATGACATTTTCTTTGACCACGGATCCGGGATTTACTGTTTTTCCGTTTTTTTCGGTTCCCTTAAACCCCTGGTAGGCGACTGCTTTTGTTCTCGCGATTTCTTTTTCATTCTCCAATTCTTCTTCGTATTTCTGCCGCATATAAAGGTTGAATGCCGCGGGGTGGTTTATTCCTGAAAGAAAGAGGCTCATGTTATAGAAAGTGCCGTCGTTAAACATGTTCGATGGATTGCCTTCGTAGGTTACTTCAAGCTCTTTCGGTTCTACGAGGGAAGCTCTTACGTTTTCTTTTAAGTTATTCATGTAATTTCCATTGCTGACAAAAGAATTCGGACTTATTCCCTCCGCACTGGCCGTGTCAATGAGTCTTTCGTACAAGGGATTATCTGCGGCTATTCCGTAAAAGAATGACCCTGGTCCTACTCCTTCAAAATTTCCCGCGGCGACTCTTTTCGCCCTTAGCCCTTCGGGGGCATACTCAAGAGACGATCCGCGGCCCTTGGTTGCCTGACTCAGGTAATCATTCATAAGCTTCTTTTTTGCGTTTTTCTCTGGAGTTTTTACCATGAAGTCTTCCCAGTCGGTAATAAACATCGCGTTTTGGGAAGAGGATCCTCCCACAGTGGAATTAACTTCCTGGTTTAATGATTCTACCGCCTGCTGTTTTAACATTCCCATGATGGTGGCCCTAATGAGATCGTGTACTTCCTTAAGAAGAAAGTGGTAATTTTCCTGGACAAATTCTCCCCAAAAGGCATGGGAAGAATAGACTTGCAAGGGTGAACAGGCAACGGCAAGAGCGAGAAAACCGGCGAGTATGATTTTTTTAAATGCACGAGGCATATGAATGATTTTTGATGTTTACTCGGGAGAGATTACCTTTCCCTGGAATCGGAAGGCGCGGAGAGAGGAATAAGTTCTCCCGGTTCCGGAGCGAGCAATCCCTGGCTTCTTAATCGGTTCTTCATCGCATCGTCATATTGCAGTCCATATTCTGTGAACTTTGTCTGGGCGTCATTGGAAAAATTTATCAGATTTTCTACAAATGCCTGGACTTTGGATAAGTTCGCGATGCCAGCGATGGGGTCGTCTTTTTTAGCGCGCAGGGCGTCTGGCAGAGTCAGGGCATATTTGGCGAATCGAAGGCCATTAATGTGCATATCCACTAGTTCCTCCGGCACTGGGATCTCTTTCATTTGATCGAGTATTTTCTGTCCGGCAGAAGCTAATTCCTGCAATGTTTCAGGATTTCTGGTCATAATAGCGGAAGACGCCTGGCTGAAAAGGGAGTTTGCCACGCCGGTTATGTCGCTTGCCGAGGTAATGGGCTGGGGAGAATTGCTTGACAGGATGTAGTACATGCCGGTGATATAACTGGTAAAATCTTCTTTTCTCTTTTCGTTCGCTTTTTCTCCCGGGTATTTACTATAATCCTGCTTTTTTATTTTGATTTCAGACATATCTACTTCCGGAAAATTATCTTCTGATTCTTTGGAATCGATGGATTCTGTTACCAGATTCTTCATTTCCTCAATGGAAATATCTTTGCTTTCCGTGTCATTGCTTTCTACGATGGCGGAGATTTTTTTCGCGATTTCCCTGGTTAGATTTTTTTCAGAAGGATCGTCTTCGGGATATTGAGGCGAGGGCTCATTCTTAGTCTTTAAGACGGGGGCAATCTTATCTCCGGGAGCGGGTTTAACAGGATTGTAGCCTCCTTTTACTTCGGTTCCGTCAGAATATCCGTCCCTGTCAGTGTCACTTTCTTTCGGGTTAGTTCCATAGAGCTTTTCTTCTTCATCAGAAAGCCCGTCCTGGTCGCTGTCCAAAAAGATATTTTGATTTATGAAAAGTGATTCTTCCGCGTAGATATAAAAAGAAAAACTTAAAATAATAAGACTAAATAACACAAACCCAGATAGTTGTATATCCTTGACTTTCATGAGTAAATCATACCACAAAAATAATTTCTTGTGAACAATTTTTTCCACATTGCGCTATTGCGAAAAAAATGGAGGAGAGATAGGATGAGTATGCGCGTAATAATTTTCAATTTTCAAACAATTTCTAAACGTTTGAAAATTATAGGACTTACGCATTTGACTCTCTCTTGTCATTCCCGTGTAGACGGGAATCCAGGAGAATATCACATATTTATCCTATAATAATCCAGTTATAGAGCAAAAATAAACTAAATCAGCCTTTATTATGCATATCGTTTTCCTCGATGAATCCTGGATCCCCACCTGCGCGGGAATGACAAATGCGTAAGTCCTGAATTATCTGATAATTATGTCAAAATACTACACTAAAATAATTGTAACCATGGAACGTGCTTTGGACACTCTTTTTGAAATCAAAGTATCTTTTTTAGCGTGGACAATGAGCTTTTTAGGCATAGTTGCCATTCGGGTTTTTATTGAAAGAATGGTATCTGTTTCAACTGCTCTCGCCGGCCGGCAGATTCTTATCGAATATGTGCACAACGTTCTTTTTTTCTCTTTGCTTTTTATCTTTCTTTGGCTTATCATCAGTCTTGTTTTGCGAATTAACCCTAAAAAACTATCTTCTTTAATGTTATGGGGGACATGGCTGGTGGTGTTTCCGCCGGTAATAGACATGATAAGGACATCCGGTCGTGTGTTTTGGAGTTTTTATGTATTGGATAACGCGGGCGGACTTTGGAAAAATTTCATAACCATATTTGGAGCATTGCCTTCCGGAATAACTTATTTCGGGACTAAAATTATATTTATCATCACGCTCCTTTTGATTTTAGGAGTGGTGTATATAAGGTCAAAAAGTATAACACGGGCCGCGGCCGCGGCTTTTTTTGGGTATGTCGCTATATTTTTTATGGGAAGTTTCCCTTCCTGGTTCGCGTACGGATATTTTTTTCTTGAGAAATCAAAAAACATGGTGGAAATACAGGGGTTCATGATTGCCCGGATGTTTGCGTCATCAAGCAATGTTTTTGGGGTGTCTTTGAATGATTTGGCATACTCGTTCGCGTATAATATAAGTCTGGTATACTTTCTTCTTCTTTTGTTACTTGTTGGAATTCTAAGCGCGAGTTTTCACCGGGAGAAATTTATGGCAGTATTGTATAACGCGCGTTTTTCCCAGCTGGTATATAATGCCGGACTGTTTTGCGTAGGATTGTTCCTGGGATTTTACGCGTATCCCGAACATTTTGCCTGGCATCTTTTTTCTTTTGTCGGAGCGCTTGATTTGCTTTTGAGCATTTGGCTGGCCTGGGAGGCTTCTATTATTATTAACGACGTGTATGATCTGCGGATCGACGAGGTTTCCAACCGAAAAAGGCCGCTGCCGATGAAAGTATTCGAATTGGACGAATATTTTAATCTGGGAATTTTTTTCTTTATTCTTTCTCTTTTGGGCGGTCTGGCGATAGGGATTAAGTTTGCTGTCATATTAGCTCTGTACCAATTTCTTGCCTGGACATATTCCGCGCGTCCCTACCGGTTAAAACGGTTGCCCGGGGTGGCAACCTTTGTAAGTTCTTTGGCATCTCTTCTGGTGATGATTATGGGATTTTTGATTGTTTCAGGAGACCAAAATCTAGCCGGACTGTCCTGGAGAGTAATTATGCTTATAATAGTATCATTGACGCTCTCGCTTTCCATCAAGGATTTTAAGGACAAGGAAGGAGACAAGAAAGAAGGCATTTGGACTATTCCAGTTGTTTTCGGGGAGCAAAAAGCGAGAATGGTAGTAGCTTCCGGGGTTTTTATTTCTTTTGTGTCCAGTGGATTCTTTTTAAACGAAAAAAGGCTTTTCGGGTGGTCTCTTCTTTTTGGAGGAATGGCATTTTTGGTTGTTATGTACGCGAAAAGAAAAGTGCTATGCTCCACTCGATTGTTTTGGTGGATTTTGGGAATTGTGGGAGCATACGGATTGATCCTGGCCAGAATTGTTTTTATTTCGTAAACAGCTTATCTTTACGAAAAATACTTTGCCAGTCTTTTCCATTCTTCTATTCCCAGTTCCTGCGCTCTGGCATTTGGATTTATGCCTGCTTTCTTAATATTCTCTTCTACCAATCTTTTCTCCATATAAAAACTGTTAGCTAAGTTGTTGCACAAAGTTTTTCTTTTGGCAGAAAATCCCGCGCGAACTGTGGCAAAAAATTGTTTTCTTTCTGTTTCACTTTCAGAATAACTTCGGATATTAAAAATCCTTATTACCGCGCTGTCTACTTCCGGCACAGGAGAGAAGGCTTCCCGGCTTACTTCAAAAAGAATTTCCACTTTCGCGTAATACTGCGCGGAAACAGAGAGCAGGCTCATGTCTCCGGTTCCGGCGGCGATCCTTTCCGCTACTTCCTTTTGGACCATAAGAATCATTTCAGTTGGAGGAACCGGACTTTCCAGAAACAGTCGTATAATCGCGGAAGTTATATAATAAGGCAAATTAGCGACTACCTGGTAAGCAGAATAAGTTTTAACCAATTCTGGAAGATTTATTTTTAAGATATCTCCCGAAATAATCTCGACGTGAGGTCTGTTTTTGAACTTATTCTTCAGCAGATCGACTAAATTTTGGTCTATCTCGATTGCGATTACTTTTTGGCAAAAACTGGCCAGTTCCCGCGTCATAATCCCCTTTCCCGGGCCAACTTCCAAAACCACCGTGTCTGATTGAAGACCGGATGACTGGATAATTTTTTTTACAACAGAAGGATCATGGAGGAAGTTTTGACCCAGGGACTTTTTTGGTTTCATTGGAAATTAGAAATTATAGGACTTACGCATTTGTCATCCCCCTCGACACAGAGTGTCGGGGGGATCCAGAATTCAGTGGGAAAAACAATATTAATAATGATGGATAATTTAGTTTCCTTTAGCTCTATAACTGGATTATTATAGGGAAAATACGTGGTGTCATCCTGGATTCCCGCCTACGCAGGAATGACAAGAAAAAAATCAAACGCGTAAGTCCTAAATTAATTCAATATCTCTTCCACTTTTACCTGCGCTACTCCTGATTGAGGCGGGGCAATTTTAGTGAAAGCTACTTTATCTAAATCAATAATTCTTCCTTTTCCACGGGGTCCGTAGTCGTTAATTTCTACCACCACGGATTTGCCATTGGCGGTGTTAGTAACTTTCGCGAAAGACCCGCGCGGGAGGGAAGTGCTGGCGGCGTATAGGCCGCCTTTAAAAGAATACCAGGTGCCAATTCCCTTCTGAGGCTTGCTTAACTTCATATAAGTTCCTTTTGCCAGTATTCTGGATAAGGGAGATTTTATCTTAGTATGTCCCAGTAATTTTCGTGAAACTTCCGTTCCATCTTTATAGGTAATGAGGTAGCGGACTTCTTGTATTCCTTTTTCCCCTTCTTGTTTTATTTTTTCTTCTCTCCAGCTTAAGGTGTCATCGGATTCATAGATGGTTTTGAAATCGATTTCTTCCGGAATCACTTTTTCTTCTACATTAATCCTGGTTATTACTATGGGAATATTTTCCCGGGGAATGGTTGTCAGGGATGGTTCTACTTTATCAAGATGACCGGGAAAAATGTTGTTTTCTGTGAGCGCGAGTCCCACATCCTTTTGGAGTGTGTAGGACTCCAGGGTCCTGCCATCAACTTTAATTGTTATCCTGGTGGCTCTTCTGATATGAATATTGGTTCCTGAAACAAGAATAGTATCTTCTTTCGGATATAATTCATCATGGGCGTGCAAGGAAATGTTATATTCCCGCAACAATTCCCGCACGTCTTTTGCGGATGAACTAATTTCATGCATGAGACCGTTGTCATTGAGATTAATAGTATGAGAGTTTTCGTGAAAATTTTGTGCTTCAGTCTCGGGAGAAATAAAATAGGCCAGCGCTTTGTAGCCAAAAAGGAGGATAGTCGCGTACAGGATTATTTTTATTTTTTTCCAGGGGAAAAGCATAAAGAAATACAAGTGGTATGAAGAAATATTTTTAATCCTCCCCTCCTCCCTGAGGAGGGGCTGGGAGTGGTGATGGAGACTTTTTATATCATCAAGCCTATCCCATAGTCTCCACCCCTCCTCATTCCTCCCCTCAGGGAGGGGAGGAGGATTTAAGCTATTCTGTTTTTAACCTATATTGAATAGCTTCCGCGATATGAGTGGCTTCTATGTCCTGGCTTTTCTCCAGATCGGCGATAGTTCTGGATACTTTGATAATTCGATAATAAGAACGGACGCTCACATGGAAGCGGGATACGGCGTTTTTCATGAGTTCGAGACAGCCGGAATCCAGACGGCAAAACCGTTTTATTT
>CAYLWX010000001.1:65321-109023 GCA_964387895.1 uncultured Bdellovibrionales bacterium
AGTCTTTCCCGTTGCAAGGCGCGGGCGGCTTCTACTCTTTTTCTTATCTCTTCAGAATTTTCCGCGGGAGTATCCTCCGCGAGTTTTTCAAACTTTAGACGGGGAACTTCCACATGAAGATCGATTCTGTCCAAAATAGGGCCGGATATTCGCTGTTGATACTTTATAATACTAGCCGGACTGCATGAGCAGGATCGTTCCGGATCGCTGGCGTTTCCGCAAGGACACGGATTCATGGCGGCAATGAGGGTAAATCGGGCTGGGAATTCCAGCGTACCTTGCGCGCGGGAAATAGTGATTTGGCCATCTTCCAACGGTTGCCGTAAATTTTCCAATACTGATCGGGAGAATTCGGGAAATTCGTCAAGAAACAATATTCCCCTGTGCGCGAGACTTATTTCGCCAGGCCTGGGATAAGTGCCTCCTCCTACCAGGGAAACCGCGCTCGCGCTATGATGGGGAGAACGAAACTGGCGCCTGGTAACAAGAGCTTGTCCCCTTGAAAGTTGCCCGGCGACCGAAAAAATCTTTGTGACTTCCAGGGCTTCGTCCATAGTTAGTTTAGGAAGAATAGAAGGCATCGCTTTTGCCAGAAGAGTTTTTCCTGAGCCCGGAGGGCCGGTGAGAATGATATTGTGTCCTCCTGAGGCTGCTATTTCAAGCGCCCTTTTAGCGTACTCCTGTCCCTGAATGAGCGCCATGTCAACTTCCAGGGCCGGATCGGAGAAAAATTCTTCTAAATTTGTTTTGTTGGCAAAGGGAATTATTGTTTTCTTTTCAAGATGGCTTACTAAATTTCCAAGTGTGTCAGTAGGAATAACCCGCAAGGCGGGTATTAAGGAAGCTTCTATGGAATTTTCCCTGGGAACGTATATTTCCTGGATGCCTCTTTCTTTTGCCAGAATAGCAATAGGAAGAACTCCTTTCACGGGACGTATGGTTCCGTCCAGGGATAATTCTCCCAGAAAAAGCTTATTTCGGTAGTCAAACTCTACTTGTTTGGTAGTAAGAAGAAATCCCAACGCGATGGGAAGATCATAAATAGGTCCCTCTTTTCTTAAATCAGCGGGAGCCAGGTTAACGGTTACTCTTCCGCATTTATGAGGAGGTCGAAAGCGGCTGTTTTTAATAGCTGAGCTAACTCGATCTCGGGATTCTTTCACCGCGGCATCCGGCAACCCTACGATATTAAAATGGTGCAATCCGGAAGAAACAATATCTACTTCAGTTTCCACTAGTTCGCTTTTTAAACCTATATTTACCGCGGATAGTATAGTAGAGGACACAAGATTATCTTAGAGCCTGTTTGAAAAGTTCATTTCTGCTGCAACTTTCAAATTTCGGCTGCAAAACGTTCAGGTTTCGTCGCGTTACCTTCCAGGTAGCGCTTCCTCAACCTTCACGTTTTTCGCTCGAAATTTGAAAGTTTCGCCACGAAAGCAACTTTTCAAACAGGCTCTAAGAGGTTAGTTATTGTTTTGCTTTCCATCTTAGTAGTACTATTATAGCACCTATGGCGAGAAAAATATCGGCCAGATTGAATACGGGCCAAAATCCAATGGAAATGAAGTCGATTACGCATCCGAATAAGATTCTATCAGTGACGTTTGAGAACGCTCCGGCGAAAATAAGGGCTACGCCTGAATAATACCATTGGTTGCGTGATGTATGAAAATGTTTTTGGGAAAAGAAGAAGATAAGCAGCCATAGTATCGCACCTATCCAAAAAATCCAGAATATGGCATAAGGGATAGTGATTCCCCAGGAAGCACGCGCGTTACAAATATAAAATCCGCCCAGGGAGCGGATTATCTGTTTGGTTATTTGGTCAATTATATAAAGTATCCCTATCCATATCATGCTGGATTTAGTTGAATAGGGCAAAAATATCTTTAACTGAGCTTGCATTGAGTACAGGTTCTGGCTGAAGGATTGACTTTTAATCGCTCAATATTAATTTCTGCTTTGCATTTTTCGCAAATTCCATAAGAGCCCTCTTCCATTTTCTTTAACGCGTCCAATATATCCTGGAGTTTCTTCTCCAAAGTTAATTCCACGGGGAGATTATCCGCGTATTGCTCGACTTCCGTGGCATTGTCTTCTCTGTGCGGTCCGATATCGTCAAAAGAGGCTTCATAATCTCCGGTAGTTTTGTCTACTACCTTGGCGATTTTAGACAGATTTTCCTCTACGTTCTTTTGCTCCCTGAGGAGGATTGATTTTAACTCTGAAAGAAGATTTACTTGAAGTGCCATTTCAATGGTAAGAGCAGTGACTCTTGATTAGCGCCAGGGCTCTTTTAATATTATCCTGGTTTATTACGTGCATACGCCGGAAAAAGCGTATTTACATTATAGCAAATTGGCGCGCGGGTGTCTATGCGAAGTTTTCCGGTGAATCTTAGTATATATTCTTAATATGCTTCACTTTCGCTACTCGTGAAGAATAGTCAATCCAGACAGATATTGCGTCAAAGCGATAGCGCGCTTCATAAAGACCATGTCGCGCCACATAATGCGAGGTGATTTTTTCAAGCCGTCTTATTTTTAGATAGGTAATATTTTCCTCCGGGATAGTAAGTGTTCCAGATTGGCGCTGTCTCGTCTTCACTTCTACAAATATCCATTCATTCTGTTCTTTAGCGATAATGTCGATTTCCCCCAGTCGTTTTCCATACCGGTTGGAATAATTCATCTCTATTATCGCATATCCCTTGCGTTTCAGATAATTAGCCGCGATGCGTTCGCCTAGCTGGCCAAGTTGGGATGTTGTGGAGGTTTTCATGTATAACTAGTATAGTTGATTTTAAAAACAAAAAAAACACCTTCATACGCGGGTGCTCTCAATAATCTGGTATGGTAACCAGGGCGTTCAAAGCCCAAAATATATATTAAGTGGCTGAACGCCCTGATGTTTGGCATGTATCAACATGTGCGCAAGTATTTCAGCCTGGGTGATAGGCATCGAATACTATATACGCGCATGTAGTTTGTATACATGTCGTATTGTTTGCTTTTTCTGACTTTTTTTAAAGCAAACTTTCTCTTGCCGAACTCTGGCTTTGCCTTTTTGAAAGAACTTTTATTTTTATTTTTTTGTTATATAAAATAAAAATGTTGGTTTTTATTTTTTTCCCCTGGTCAGAAGAACAGAGGTGAATGTGGCTCGTTGGCCATATTCGTTTGAACAGCAAGAGAGTTTCAATCGCAAATAGGGGGAAATTGCGATTGAAACTCTTTCGCTGTTTTTAAACATGATTTTTTAATGTACGTCGTATTTCCATTATAACAAAAAAAACAGTAAAAGTCAACAACTATTCACCCTTCCGATAAAGCAAAATAAATTTTTTCTTCTACGCGGGAAAAATACAGGGACAAGTTATTGAAAAAAACTTTCTAATGAGTTTGAAGATAATCCAACATCAATCGTAAGGTCATTTTTGTAGTTCCGATCACAAGGTTTCTATTGACAATCGCGTAGTCTATGGAAAGTTCTTCGGGAGAAATAATATTTTGATACCGGATTACCGTGCCATTGTAAGAACTGCTTCCAAAACCCCCCTGTCCGCTGCCAGTTTCGGAAGCAAGAAACAAGGGGGATAGCGCGTTAGCCAGAGAAGCTTCTTCTTTTATCATTGCCTCTCGAAGCGCTTCCGGACTATCTGAATGTAACACAATGCCGGATCTTTTAAGTCCCTGGTCGATGAAGAGGAATATACTGAACTCGGGTTGAAGGTGGGACATAATGGCTTCTCCTAAGCCAAGTTCTGTTTTAGAAGCGAATTCCCGCAATGTGAGAGGGTTGTTATTAGTATCAGTTATTATGAATTCAATGGGGGTAGAGATAGTAAGTTCGGATATTTTTTGCGCGTAATCCAGCAATGTTGACTGTAATTCGGATTTATCCAGGCGGTTCATATCTACGTTGAGATAGTTAGGCTTATCAGAGGATAAAAAATCAGGAACATTCTGTTTCGAATTGGTAATAAAACCGGGAAGATGTTCCATAATGCGTGAAGCGTATATTCCATAATGCTGAATAAATAAAAAGTAATATCCTCCTCCTATGAAGAGTATCAAGAGCAGAATGACTAGCAATATATTAAGAGTTTTTCCATGCGGGGCGGGTTGCTCTTCATATAAAGTCTCGTTGATTTCATTAGGAACCGGTTGAAAGGAGGGGTGCGGAAGTGTATCTTTTTGTAAATGGGTGAGAAAAGGGCTGCTCTTTTGCGTGTCGTTGAGGTTGGAAAAGGGTGTCGAACTTGGGGAAGGCACGCTAGTTTCCTGCCGTGAATTTTCGCGCGGAGAAGGCGGAGCGGCCAGGTCCGCGAGATCTTTTTGCATGGTATGGATAGGGAAGTCTTCCAATTTTAAATCCTTGTTCTGGCTCAAGTTAGTTTGAGCGGTAGCAGGTTGGTTTTTGTTTTCAAACATTTTCTTAGGTGCAAATTTAAAATTTAGAAATAGTTCTGATTATTTTTATTCTACAATACAATATGTTTTTTTGCCAGATAAAAATTCCATAAAAAAATACTCCCGCCTAGGCGGGAGTATTTTTAAGCGCGCGGGATTATTTTTTTATTGCTTTCATGGAAAGATTTATTCTGCCTTGTGAGTCGATTTCTTTTACTTTCACTGGCACGATATCTCCCATTTTCACTATATCTTCTACCTTTTCCACCCGTCTGTCGGATAATTCAGAAATGTGAATTAATCCTTCTTGTCCTGGCAGAATCTCCGCGAACGCCCCGAAGTTCATAATACGGGTAATTTTCGCGTTGAATATTTCCCCGGCTTTTACTTCGTGAGTCAGATTGTCGATCCATTCCTTAGCTTTTTTAGCCGATGCTTCGTCGGTCGAAGTGATAAAAACAGAACCGTCATCTTCAATATCTATCTCTACGCCCGTTTCATCAATAATGGCGTTGATAATTTTTCCTCCCGTCCCTATAACATTCCTGATCTTTTCCGGATTTATCTTTATAATGATAATTCGGGGAGCGTATTGAGACATCTCCGTTCTTGGTGATGGAAGGGTCGCGGTTATTTTTTCCAGTATTTCCAGTCTGTTTTTGCGGGATTGTTCCAAGACCGCTTTCAACATATCCACACTCACTCCGTCTACTTTTACATCCATCTGAATCGCGGTGAGTCCTTTTTCGCTTCCTGCCGCCTTAAAGTCCATGTCTCCGAAGTGATCTTCCAGACCCTGGATATCGGTAAGTACTTTAAAATCTTTATTTTTTCCTACAATAATTCCCATTGCTATCCCGCTGACCGGCCGTTGGATAGGAACGCCGGCATCCATAAGGGATAAAGTAGAACCGCATACGGAAGCCATTGAAGAGGATCCATTAGAGGAAAGAATCTCTGATACCAGGAGCATAGTGTAAGGAAATACTTCTTTTGAAGGAAGAACGGGAACTAATGCTTTTTCTGCCAAAGCTCCGTGGCCTATTTCTCTTCTTCCGGGACCTCGCATGGGACGTACTTCTCCAACAGAAAAAGGAGGGAAATTATAGTGGTGCATATATCGTTTTTTGGTGTCAACTTCCATTGTGTCGATGATTTGCTCATCTCCGGGAGCTCCCAGGGTAGTGATAGTAAGAGCTTGTGTTTCTCCGCGAGTGAACAGCGCGGATCCATGAGTTCGGGGCAATACTCCCGCTTTGCAGTGAATAGGGCGAATTTCATCTAATTTTCTCCCATCCGGACGTTGTTCCTTTTCCAGAATATTCCGGTGCACTATCTCGTCAGAAACTTCATCAAAGATTTGCTCAGCCACTTCTTTTAGCTTATCGGTGTTTTCCTGGTGGTTTTCAGTAATATATTGGGATACCTTTTCCTTAATAGTCTTGATTTTTTCTTCGATACTCTTTTTTTCCCGGCCATAAAGCGCCTCATCGATTTTCTCTGAAATCAAGATATTTCTTATGGTAGATTCAAATTCTTCCGTTCCTTGCAATAATTCCGGTTGCGCCTTTTCCTGGCCAACCTCTTTTTGGATTGATTCAAGAAATTCTGCGATTTTTCGAATAGCTTCCTGGCCAAACTCGAATGCTTTAGCTACTTCTTCTTCGGAAATTTCTTTTGCTCCCGCTTCAATCATATTTATCTTTTCCCTGGTGCCGGACAAAGTAAGGTCCAATGTTCCGCTTTCCAGTTCTTCTGCCACTGGATTTAAGATGAATTCATTATTTACTTTTCCGACCTTTACTGCTCCTACAGGTCCATTCCAGGGAATGTTGGAAATAGAAAGAGCTGCTGAAGCTGCGATTATGGAAATAATATCCGGATCATTTTCTCCGTCGATAGACAACACGGTGACTATCACCTGCACTTCATTTCTCATTCGAGGATTAAAAAGAGGCCGGACCGTGCGATCTACGGCTCTGCCTGCCAAAACTGCTTCGTCTGAAGGTCTCCCTTCACGTTTAATAAATCGGGATCCCTTGATTTTACCGGCGGCGTAATAGCGTTCTTCGTAATCTACCATAAGCGGGAAATATCCGCTTATTTTTGAGGCTCCTTTACTCATGACTGCAGTGGCTAACACCACCGTGTCTCCATAACGGGCGGTTACTGCTCCATTAGCCTGGCCAGCCAGCAAGCCGGTTTCGATTTCCAGGATTCGTCCTCCGATTTGGAGAGACCATTTTTTTGATTCCATACTTTGTTAGCTTTGCTAACCTTTGTAAGTAAACTCAAAATTCAAAGCTCAAAATGATCTTGGCAAACATATTGAGGTTTGTATTTAAGCTTACTGCGCCTGGATTAGAAAAGCTGTATTATTTTTTTAACGTTTAATAATAGCGCAAATTAGGGAAATTGTCAATCTATTAAAAACTTCCTTTTATTCTCGCTAATATTAGTAAATAAATCCACTTGTTCCACGAGCTTTCCGCTCGCGGATTCAGCAAAGGCGATGACTTCTACCCTGCATCCGGTGGTGTTCTGGAGATATTCGACTAAAGATAAAAAATCTCCGTCTCCGGAAACCAGGATGATGACATCCAGATTTTTGGATAATTTTATCGCGTCCACTGTGATGCCGACGTCCCAGTCGCCTTTTTTAGCGCCTCCGGGAAAAATTTGGAGATCTTTCGATTTTACTTCAAATCCCTGCTTTTCCAGTGCCTCGAAAAATTTTTCTTCCTGCCCCTCCAGGGTTTTGATGCCGTAAGCAATGGCTCGAATGAGCTTTCGATCACCCGTTCCGTGTTTTAAAATTTGTCCGAAGTTTACTTTCTTTTGATAGAGCACTTTGGCGGAGTAATACATATTCTGAATATCTACCAGCATACCCACTCGTTGTTCTTTAAATATAGACATAGATGTAATGTAAAAATAAAAGCAGGTAGCCCTGCCCTTATTTTAACCTTTGAGTCCTAAGGTTGTCATTAATTTCTTGTATCCTTTTTCGTTTACTTTTTGAAGATACGCGGTTAGTCTTTTTCTTCTGGAAACCATTTTAAGCAATCCTCTCCTTGAGTGGAAATCTTTGGGATTTTTCTTCAAGTGGGAAGTAAGTTTTTTGATTTTTTCGGTAAAAAGGGCAATTTGATATTCAGGGGAACCGCTGTCTTTTTCATGCCTTTTTACTTCTTTAGTAACCTTTTGCTTCTGGGATGCCGTAAGGGCCATAACACATTTTCGGCGAAACACGAGCCAAATTGACTAATGTTTGCTAGATAAAATTGATTAACATGTCTACGGTACCATACGGCGGGAATTTTGTCCAATTGACGTTTGAATGTTGCTATAATCAGATTTTTTGATTAGAATGGCTCCAAGCTCTTTAACAACTTAAAGTATAAAAAATTAAAGAGCGGATTTTAGGCTGGATCTAATTTAAAAACATCCTTAGGAGGGCTTCTGAATGGCTATGGAAAGAGATGAGTTTTTTGGTACCATGAGAAAGCTTGGTATTGCGCTCACATTTGATGATGTAAGTCTGGGAACTGCTTTTTCTGAGGTTTTACCTCATCAGACTTCATTGGAAACCATGTTTTCACGGCGGATACCGCTTAAAATTCCTTTTGTATCCGCTGCCATGGATACGGTCACTGAATGCGAGATGGCTATTGCTATGGCGAAAAAGGGAGGAATTGGCGTTATTCATCGAAATCTCGAACCAGAAGAACAGGCCAGGCAAGTGGCCAGGGTGAAGCATTTTCTTCATGGAAAAATCCATCATCCAATCACCTGCCACGAACTTGACATAATTGAGGCCATTGAAACAAAGAGGAGGACTAAAGGCTATCAGTTCCACAGTTTTCCTGTAGAAAACAGCGACGGAAAACTCGTTGGCTTAATAACGGGAATCGATATCAGGTTGTGCCGTGATCCCCAAAAGTTTGTTCGAGAAATAATGACCAGTGAATTGGTGACTGCTTCTCCCGATACGACTCTTGAAAGAGCGTATGAAATTATGTGTGATTCCCGTAAAAAAGTGTTGCCATTAGTAAGTGATGACGGAAGACTTTGTGGGATGTATACTCTTCACGATGTAGAAGGAGTGGTTTTGGGAAGCTTTGAAGATTATAATTTGGACTCTGAGGGAAGATTACGCGTGGCGGCCGCAATAGGCACAGGGAAAGAGGCGCTTTCACGAGCTAAGCTTTTAGTAGAAGAACATGTAGACGCACTGGTGATCGATACTGCGCACGGCGATTCGGGGCCAGTATATGAAACTTTACATGAACTGAAGGAAGCTTATCCTGAGATAGACATTGTAGCAGGCAATGTTTCAGAAGGAGACTCAGCATTCAAGCTGGTCTTTCATGGAGCAGATGGCATTAAAGTTGGCCAGGGTGCTGGCTCTATTTGCACTACCCGCAAAGTGGCGGGAGTGGGCTGTCCGCAGCTGACTGCTGTGTATGAATGCGTGAAAGCAGTAGAAGGTAGAGTTCCTGTTTGCGCCGACGGAGGGATTGGTTCTTCAGGGGATATTGTGAAGGCAATATCAGCCGGTGCGAGCTGTGTAATGCTGGGTCGCATACTGGCAGGTACAGACGAAACTCCCGGAAAAAAAGTTTTTTACAAGGGCGTTGAAGTGAAGATGTATCGCGGCATGGGATCAGAAAGCGCTATGAGAGAAAGACCTGGTTCAATGAGCCGATATAATCAGATTAATCCGGATAAACTGGTGCCTGAAGGTGTTTCCAGCGTGGTTCCTTACAGAGGAAAGGTGGACGATGTTATTGATCAGTATCTTGGAGGATTGCGTTCCGGTATGGGATACACAGGCGCGGCTACTATTAGCGAATTACGAACCAAAACCAGGTTTTGGCGCGTTACTAACGCAGGAGTAATTGAGGCTCGACCTCATGATGTAACGGTCGTAGAAGAAGGCAGTTTCAATTTCTAATTTCAGTAGAGGAGAATCATCATGGATATGTCTTGTGTACTTCAGGATGCTTCCACTGTGGCAGTGGTGTGCATGCAGTGGGGCGATACGGGCAAGGGAAAAATCGTTGACTGGCTGACTTCTTTCTGGGCGGATATTATCGCTCGGGGCACTGGAGGTGCCAACGCGGGACATACTATAAAGCTGGGAGAAGAGGAATATGTGTTTCATCTTATTCCATCCGGAATTCTCCATGACTGCGAAGGCAAGATAAATGTCATAGGAACCGGAGTAGCCTTTGATCCAAAAATCGCCTGCGAGGAACTGAATCTTCTTGAAAAGAAGGGAATTTCGCATAACCAGCTTATGATTTCTTTCCAGGCAAAGCTGGTGCTTCCCTTTCATCTGGCGCTTGATCGTCTGCTTGAAAGTAACGCCAGTGAAGGCAAAATCGGCACTACAGGAAAAGGAATTGGTCCGGCGTATGAAGATCATTATGCGCGAATCGGGCTTGTAGTGAATGATCTTCTTAATCCTGATGTGCTGGCGGAAAAGATAGGAAAAAACCTGGAACGCAAGATGCCGTATTTTCGACAGGCTGATCTGTCGCTGATAGAGGAAATACTTCATCATCCTGATTTGGGATCAGGAAAATTTTACCAACCAGGTGGATATTTTGATCTTTCAGCGATCGTGGATCAATATCGTGAGTATGGAGAATTCCTGCAATCCATGATTCGCGATACTGACGCATATATGGAGGGAATGTCTGGAAGAAAAAAAATTCTTCTGGAAGGAGCGCAGGGAAATCTCCTGAGCATTGATCATGGGACGTATCCATATGTTACTTCTTCTGACTGTACGGTGTATGGATTAGCCAGAGGAGTCGGCCTTACTTCTTCCCGAATTGATCTTGTGCTGGGAGTCATGAAAGCATTTTATATGACTCGCGTGGGAAAAGGCCCGTTTCCTACGGAGCTGGGAGGAATCAAGTCTGAAGAGTGGTGTAATTATGCTGGTTGGGCAAGCAAAGAAAGGGAAGCGGAAATTTATTCTGAAGCAGGAGTGAACGATGCGAATGAGTTTCTGCAAGGTGTTGGAATAAGGAAAAGAGGAGATGAGTATGGCCGCACTACAGGAAGACCTCGCCGTACAGGATGGCTTGATCTTCCCTTGATGCGCTATTCAAGAATGTTTACCGGTAATTGTGTAATTTTGACGAAACTTGACGTGCTGGACGAGTGTGAACGTGTGCGGGTTTGTTACGCATATGAATACACGGGTCCGGATTATCATGTTGGCAGAATTAAGCTTCGTAATGGCCACATGATTGGAGTGGCTATTCCTGATCCGGAAGTGATGCGTCACTGCAGGCCGATTTACAGAATTTTTGAAGGATGGAAAACTTCAACTAGCAGTATTGTCTGTTCTTCCCAACTGCCATTACAAGTCAAAAAATTAATTGCGTACATTGAACAGGAGTTGAGTGTGAGGGTAGTTATGGTTTCTGTGGGAGCGGGCAGAGACCAGAATATTATCAGGGATTAGTTTTGAGGCAGGCGAAATTTTGTCTGCTCAACTCTTCAATCCAAAAGGCCGGCGAATTTTCAAATTTACCGGCCTTTTTATGTTTCATTAAAAACAAAACATCCCCAGTGAATGGCTGATTGCTACGTTTTTCGCAGAAGAAGAGAAGAATATTATAAAAAAGACTTTAGGAAGCTCTTAAGGACAGACAGGTCATTTTTACAGGTTTCCCAGACAATTTTCGTATTTACGCCAAAATACTCATGAGTTAAGAAATTTCTCATATCAATCGCTTCACGAGCGGGAAATGCTGGGTTGTCTTTGATAAACTTATCGCTAAGATTATTGGAAGCTTCTCCTATAATTTCCAGTTCTCTTATTACCGCGTCAATGATCATCTTATTACCTTCAAACTCTTCACAACTTACGTCTTTAAGGTAAACCTCAATGGTAGTGATTGCTTCCAGAATATGTTCCAAGTATGCCGTATCACTTTTCATAGATAATTTCAGCTTCTTTCAGGATATGATCTCTGAAATGCCGGCTTATGGCTTCAGGAGTGAGCAAATCTACGGGCTTGTCTATACGTTGCTCCATATTTCTTTTGATTTGTGACAGTTTAAAAAAACCAATTCTTGCGGAAGGTAAAAATTCTATCAGCACATCCACATCGCTGGTATCTTTAAAATTTCCATGCAAATATGACCCAAAAAGAGCCACTTTTTTGATGTCTCTATGAAGTGGATCTCTTTCTACGGCTTCTTTAATTTTTTTCTTGAGTTCTTGCTTGCTCATAAGTTTTATGATGTATAAGTCTAATCACAGAATATCATACAATAAATTAAATTGAAAATGTCGTATAAAATTCTCCAATTTTTTAGGCGGTTTTTTGATTAGCGTGGTAAAATAGAACCACTTATCTCAATTCTATGACTCACATTCTTTCTGACCTTAATCCCCAGCAGCGCGAAGCGGTAGAAGCGACCGAGGGGCCGGTGTTGATTATCGCGGGGGCGGGATCAGGAAAAACCAAGGCGTTGACACATCGGGTGGCGTATCTTATCAGGGAGAAAAATGTTTCTCCGTATAATATTTTGGCAGTAACATTTACCAACAAAGCCGCGCAGGAAATGAAAGAGAGAATTGAAAGGCTATTGAGAAATGAGAATAAGGACGGGAGAAATTCCTTTGCAATGCCAATCGTGGGAACGTTTCATTCGATATGTGTCCGGATTTTACGGTATGAAATAGAAAAAATAGGATATAAAAAGTCTTTTACTATTCTGGACGAGGATGACCAGTTGGCGCTGATGAAAAGAGTAATGAAAGATTTGACTGTTCCCACGGACCAATTCAGGCCCCAGGCGATTCGGGGAACTATTTCCAAGGCCAAAAATGAGCTAATGAGCGCGTCCATGTTTTCTGCTTCGATTGGAGGATATTACGAAGAAATAGTTTCCAAAATCTATAGCGAATATCAAAAAAGGCTCAAAGAACAGGGCGCGCTGGATTTTGATGATATCCTGATGCTTGCGATTGAGATATTCAAGCAGTTTCCCGAAGTGCTGGAGAAATATCAGACTATGTTTCGCTATATTATGGTAGATGAATACCAGGACACTAACCACGCTCAGTATGTCTTTGTAAGCTCTCTAGCTAAAAAATGGAGAAATCTATGCGTTTGTGGTGATGATTGGCAATCGATCTATGCGTTTCGAGGTGCGAACATCAAAAATATTTTAGATTTTGAAAAAGAATATCCTGAAGCGAAAGTGGTTAAATTAGAACAAAATTATCGTTCTACCCAGCATATTCTGGACGCGGCGTACGGGGTGATTTCCAAAAATATCCGGCGCAAGGATAAAAAAATATGGACGGAAAACCAGGGCGGACATCTGATTATTTCCTATGAAGCAAGAGACGAAAAAGAAGAAGCGGAATATATTGCCAGAGAAGTGTTGCGATTTCATCGAGAGAAGGCGTACGGCCTAAGCGATTTGGTAGTGCTGTATCGCACAAACGCGCAGTCTCGAATGATAGAAGAAGCAATGTTGCAATACTCGATCCCGTATAAGATTATTGGCGGCATTAAATTTTATCAACGCAAAGAAATCAAAGACATGTTGGCGTATTTAAGGCTTATCTATAATTTCGGAGACGTATTATCCCTGGAGAGAGTTATTAATGAACCGAAGCGAGGTTTAGGGAAGGCTACGGTGGCGAAATGGGTTAAGTTTACAAGAAATAATAGTATGAATTGCATAGAAAGCGGAATCGCCTTAGGGACTAAGTCCCCAATTGGGGACTTAGTCCCTTCTATAATTCCGAATGCCAAATTGGATATAATCGCGAAATTTTGCGAGTTTATCAAAAGAATGAAAGAATCAAGCGAGAAAATGGCACTGACTGATTTTATGGAAAAATTGTTTAAAGAGAGCGGATATGAAAAGTTCTTATTGGACGGGACGGAAGAAGGAGAGGTGCGGCACGAGAATGTGCGGGAGCTTTTTACGGTAGCGAAAAAGTATGATGAATTTGAAGGAGAAAATGCTTTGTCGATGTTTCTGGAAGAAGTAGCGCTGGTAAGCGAGGTAGACAATGTAGATCAAACCAAAGAAGCGCTGCACCTAATGACGCTTCATAGCGCGAAGGGGTTGGAATTCAAGACTGTGTTTATTATCGGCTTGGAAGAAGGAATCTTGCCGCACTCCCGAAGTCTCCTGAATGAAAGTGAGATGGAAGAAGAGCGAAGACTAATGTATGTCGGTATCACGCGGGCCAAAGAGAAGGTGTATCTGCTTTTTACGCGGGAAAGAAATATTTTCGGCTCCGTGCAGGCCAACCCTCCCTCGAGGTTTTTGGATGATATACCGGAGCATCTCATAGAGGTAAATCCCAACGCCAAAATACAAATTCCCAAACTTTTTGAAGAAAGTAATTTTAGAAATACAAAATCAGCCGGGAGACAAGCAATGGCGAGTCAGACTTTATTTAAGGATGGGGACAGAGTGAGGCATGAGATGTTTGGGGACGGGATTGTGGTTTCAGCGCAAGGAGACACGTTAACTGTCGCATTTTCGAAGGCAGGCATAAAGAAGCTTTTGGCTGGAGTGGCGCCGTTGAAGAAGGTATAGTTTTTTAGTAAATGAACCCTTTTATTGCCCGGTTGCTTACACTAACAGTTCTGGTCGAGCGTTTGGCAAAACCTTTATAATTCATTTCTGATACGGTGAACTCATTGCCATTGACTGATTCAACAATTCCAGTATGTCCCCAGGGAGATTCAGATGACACCATAATAGAACCAGGTTTGGGAGTTCTTCCGGTAGCGTATCCCATTGCTTTCGCGTGGTAGAGCCAGGTTCCCGCGTTTCCTCCCCAAGGCACGTATTTTCTCTGTGCGACGTACCAGGTGCAATATCCATACGGGAACTTATGCCCGGCACCAGCTTTTCCTTCCAGAGGCTTTCCTATAGAAACGAACGGTTCGTATGGTCGCGCAGCAATACGAGGGTTGCCTGTTGCGGGAAGCGTAGACGATACGGCTGGAGGAGTAGGAGCAATGACTTCTTTTTGACCGTCAGGAATAATAATTTCCTGTCCCTCTTTCACTTCTCCGTTAGCCGGAAGATCGTTAAACGCGATAATTTTTTCTTTATTTGCTTTATACTTAGTCGCGACATTATCAAGCGTGTCGCTCTTTTTAATAGTGTAGGCGAGTCCTGCTATTGGTAATATAAACAACTTATCCCCAGGCATAATAGAGTCAACATTTTCTATTTCATTCGCCCAGAGAATAGTATTCGCGGTAATGCCAAATTTCACTGCGATAGAGCTTATAGTGTCGTTTGGCTGAACTTCATACATAGTTACTCCGCCATCTTCCGCGGGTTCTTGTCCTATAGGACTGGTTCCCGCGACAAGAGCCTGACCTTGCATAAGAAGGTTCTCTTCTTTTTCTACATTAGTCAACGCATTCGGATCAGGAGAAGTACTCGCTTGCGCAAGTTTTACCAGGACCAAGTCGCTTTTCTTGTTTGTTTTCAAAAACATTTCATCTGCCAGGGGATTTTCATAATTATCAGCGCTGCTTCCCAGGTAGCCAAATAAAAAACCACTGGATTCATTACCGGCGGCTAAATTTGTGGCCGAAACCAGAATAGCGCTGCAAATTACCACTATGAGAGCGGCATAATTGCGGAACACATGAATGACCTTCACGGTTCGGCGCTCTTTTATGAGCTGTAGAATATTCTCTTGTTGGATTTGCACTTGCCTGCGCAAGTGGCTTAGGTGTGCACGTCCTAATAAACTTTGGGACAAAACTGAGGGTAGTTTACTAATAGTGTTATCCTTCTTTAGGTTTCGGCTTAAGAGGTAATTTCTTCCGTTGCTTTTTGCCTTGCAAAAAACGCGCGTATAGACTTCACTCATCGGCTCGGAAACCTTAAATTTTTACTAGGCTTAATATAGCCAAGGTTGGGATGGATGTCAAGTAGATTATCAACAGGATATCACGTAAGCAGTCGAAGCTATTGGATAAGCTTAATTTTGGCTTAAATTAGCATTTTTTATCCATATTCACCTAATTTTTTAAGGGGATATGATATATAATTGGTGTAAGATTTTCTTGTGTGTTGCAAGGAGGGGCAGTTTGATGTATGCTGGACACAAATGTCGCAAAAGTAATATATAAGACAGAATTTGACATGGAAATAGAAAAATTTTTGGACCAATTCATTACATACCTGGAAATAGAAAAAGGCAAGTCAAGAAAAACGGTAGAAAACTACGCGCGGTACATTAATCGCTTTCTTCAATGGGCTAAAATCTCTCATCCTCATGAAATCACGGAAGAATTAGTGAGGAAATACAGGCTTTACCTGAATCGCTTTCAGGATACATCGGGCAAAGAACTCAAAAAGATTACGCAGAATTACTATATTATCATTTTGAGAAGTTTCTTGAAATATTTAGCCAAAATTAACGTATCCACGCTTCAGGCGGAAAAGGTGGAAATCGCGAAGATTATCCGCAAAGAGATAGAATTTTTGGAACCAGCAGAGATGGAGCGCGTTATTGCTGCTGCTGAAGAATCTGATGTTAAATCATTGCGCGACAAGGCGGTCCTGGAGCTTCTCTTTTCCTCCGGATTAAGAGTTTCTGAGTTGGCAGGACTTAATAAGGAAAAGGTTGATCTTGCCAGGCAGGAGTTTACGGTGAGAGGAAAAGGGGATAAGATAAGAATAGTATTTGTGTCGGATAGCGCGAAGAAGGCGTTGGAAAAATATATGAAGACAAGAACTGACATTGAGCCGGCCTTGTTTATAAGAGACGAAAAGACAGCCGGGAGGTTTCAATCAGAAAAAGACAAAGAGAATCGTTTACGAAAAGATTTAAGGCTTACTCCTCGAACCATTCAAAGAATTGTTAAATATTACGCGACAAAAGCGGGAATTACAAAAGATGTGCATCCTCACACCTTGCGCCACTCGTTCGCGACGGATTTATTGGTAAACGGAGCGGACATTCGAAGCGTGCAGGAAATGCTGGGCCATTCTTCTATTACTACGACGCAGATTTATACCCATATTACCAACCAGCAGCTTAAAGAAGTGCATAAGGCGTTTCATGGGAGGAGAAGAAAGAATAAGAATTAAAAAGAAAGCATGTTGAAGAAAAACTTGCCGCTTTATTTTTAATACTTTATACTTGTACCAAGTTCGGGCTCGTAGCTCAGTTGGTTAGAGCGTTTGCTCGACACGCAAAAGGTCTCCAGTTCGAGTCTGGACGAGCCCACCTTCAGTGATTAGGGAACAAGGATTAAAAGAATAATAAAAGGTATTTTGTATTCTTAATCATTGTTCCCTGATCACTGTGTACCGCGAGGGACCATAGCTCAGCGGTAGAGCAGGCGGCTCAAATAGTTCATTCTAAGTTGTGTTATCACAATATGGATGATTTTTACAGGGCTGCTTGAAAAGTAATTTTCAAGTGAATATCTGTCAAATTCGGGGAAGTCTTAAGCATTTTTTGAATGCATGATAATCCCGAGCCAAGCTTCGACAACTGTCGGAGAAGGTGTAGAGACTAGATGGCAGACATCCCGCTTAGCGGGATGAAGGGATAGTCCAGCTCACAAATTCGAAAGAAGTTGCGAAAGCAATAGTGAGAAGCATAACCGCTTGGTCGTAGGTTCGAATCCTACTGGTCCCACAATTAAAAAGCCTTGCACGATAGCGCAAGGCTTTTTAAAGTATATCGTTCTTTACATCCCTTCCACAGGATCAGTTTTTGGAGTTGCTTTAATCTTGATTTCTTCTTCTACTGGTTCGCCGGGTTCTTTGTCGGATTTTGGAGAGCCTATCTCTTCGAAGAATAAGATCCAGAGAGACTGGTTAAATACTCCATAGATCGCTCTAAGAAAGATGAGAAGAATAGATATTGTGATAAATATGGTAATTATAGTAAGTATGGCGCCGGTTTCGTTAAATATAAAAGAAAGAATGACTCCTGCCAGGAAGGCAAAGATGAGAAAAGGGATACTTACCATTATAAAGACTATTCCCATGAGACTGTTAGCAACAATGCTTATAAGAGCCATGATTAAGCTCGGAGTCAGGTTTTTTCTCAGTATGAGATACGCATTTTCTACAGAATATCGGAGAGAAAGATTTCCCAGCACCGCGTATATCAAGCTATAAATCTCCAGGAATAAAGCCAGAAAAGAAATGGGAATAAGGATAAAAAGTGCCAGGAAAATGAGGAGAATAGCAACAAAGTTCGCGTTGAGATAGAGTAAAATAATAACAGGAGTAAACAGGAGTACGCCTACGCAAAACATACTAAGGCCAATAAGCAATCTTATAAGAAATACTTTCCAGAAGTATGTCTTTCCGTCTCTTAACGCCGTTTTGAAGTTTGCGGGTTCTTTGCGGGATATTTTTCCGATAGAAGCAAGTAACGACCCCTGGGCCAGAGCTTGAATTAAAAAGAAGGCCAGGTAGAAAATAAGCAACGCGAGAATAGCTATCGCTATCCATTCAGGTTGTTTTGCAAGAGAGTTTATTTTTTGGTCCAGATCTTTATTTTCTTCTTTTCCTCCGACAAAAATGTAGAAAAAAGCGTTTCCAACGTTCATAGCCGAGGCAAAAAAACCAAACCACCACAAGTACTTGTGTTTCCAGGTAATACGCCAGGCGTTATGGACAATTTTAAGGTAGTTTATATTTTGAGAAGGCATAGCCTTTATATCTTATGTTTTGCCAGCCCCAGCGGCGTGATATTCCCGTCAGATTTTTCTTCTCCCGGATCTTCCTGGGGGGTTGCCTCAGGACTTTCTTCTCCTTCAACTCCGGAAGTATGGCTTGGATTATCCGGTGCTTTCAGGCCAACTAATTCATTGAATTCTTTTTGTTCGATAGTTTCTTTCTCGAGCAGAACTGCTACGATCTTTTCAAGAATTTCCTTCTTTTTCTGTAAAATCTTCTCTGCTACCTTGTAGGCATCGGCAATGAAGGAAGAAACCTGGCGGTCGATTTCTTCGGCCGTTTTCTCTGAATAATTCTTTTCTTCATGAATCTCTTTTCCCAGGAAGATAAGTTCTTCCTTGTGGCCGAACGTTCTGGGCCCCAGTTCGCTCATGCCGTAGCGGGTAACCAGATTTCTGGCCATATTGGTAGCTCGTTCAAGATCATTGGAAGCCCCCGTAGTTACATCGCCGAAACTCAATTTTTCGCTTACGTATCCTCCCAGGAGAACGGAAAGTTCGTCAATGAAGTAATTTTTGGAAAGAAGCCGCTTATCTTTAGATGGAGCGCTTAATGTGTAACCGCCTGCCTGTCCTCGGGAAATAATAGAGATTTTCTGTACAGGATCTGAATTTTTGAGACTTGCTCCTACCAGGGCGTGTCCGGCTTCATGATGAGCGATAATATTCTTTTCGTCTTCATCAATACGTTTGCTTCTTCGTTCCGGTCCCAGGATAACTTTTTCTATAGATTCGGTCAGCTCAGGCATTTCAATGTACTTTTTGTTGTGTCTGGCGGCCATAATGGCTGCTTCATTGACAAGGTTGGAAAGATCGGCGCCGGAAAATCCGGAAGTTCTCTCCGCAATGACTCGAAAGTTTACATTTTTTCCTAAAGGTTTGTTTTTAGCGTGAATCTCCAAAATTTTTATTCTCTCTTCGATGTCAGGAAGATCCATGACCACCCTTCTGTCGAATCTTCCCGGACGCAATAATGCCGGATCAAGTACATCCGGACGGTTTGTAGCGGCGATAACAATAACATTCGTGGTAGTATCAAAACCGTCCATTTCCACAAGAATTTGATTTAAGGTTTGTTCTCTTTCGTCATGTCCTCCTCCCAGTCCCGCGCCTCGGTGTCTTCCTACCGCGTCTATTTCATCAATAAAAACTATAGCAGGAGCGTTTTTCTTGGCTTGCTTGAAGAGGTCGCGCACCCGGGAAGCCCCTACACCAACAAACATTTCCACAAATTCTGATCCTGAGATATTGAAGAATGGAGCATTAGCTTCTCCAGCTACCGCTTTAGCTATTAAGGTTTTGCCTGTACCGGGAGGGCCCAGAAGAAGTACCCCCTTGGGAATTCTGGCTCCCAACTTCAGAAACTTTTCCGAGTTTCTGAGAAATTCAACGATTTCCTGTAGTTCTTCTTTGGCTTCTTTTGCTCCTGCTACGTCCTTAAATACTACGCGCTTTCTTTTATCCTTGGGGTCTACCATCCGCGCGCGCGAAGTTCCAAAAGAAAGCGCCTGATTGTTTCCTCTTTGCGCTTGTCTTAACATAAACCAGATGAACGCTCCGATAAGAATAAAAGGAAGAAGAAATGGCAGAATAGCGCCTAACCAAAAGGAAGAAGATGATTCTTCTTTTACGTTAATTGAAACTTTTTTCAGCTCTTCCTGGTCTACGCCATAATTTTTAAGAGAGTCAGTAAGACTAGCCTCTTTTTCTTTTACGGATTTTTCCGTAGTGCCGTCTTCCAGTTGTATTTCCAAATTATCTCCGTCTACAGAGATTTTTTTCACTTTGCCTTCATTTATTTGCGAAACAAGCGTGCTTAAGGGAATTTTGGCCGGTTTCTCTCGCGGAGAAGAATAGAGAATAAATAATCCTGATATAAAGAGGAAGATAAGTATAGTTAATCCAATATTTTTTACTAAGTTTTTCATGAAGTTTTTAATTAAAGGCTAAATTCTAAATTGTTTAGACCTTGTGCTTTAGTCTTTATACTTTTCTATAATAACCCTATCACCTTTTCGCGTCATTTTCAAGCTTTTAAAGCGTACCACCTGGGATTTCCCCTTATTACTTCGGATGGCTTTTAAGATTTCTTCTATATGGGAAGATTCAATCTCTCTTAAATGGGGTCTGATTTGGGAAATTTTTTCCAGGATAACCATTCGGGCGAGAGATGGATGAAGTCGCAGAAGTGATTTTATCCTGATTTCCGCGTTTTTCTGCACATATTCTTTGGCAAGATCCCGTAAAAAAGAATAGTCTTCCGCGATTATGGCAGCAGTATCAAAAATTGTACGGGAAATGCCAGGATTAAAGTGCTTTTCTATGTAAGGAATAAGATCATGCCGAATCTTATTTCGAAAAAAGATCTGTTCCAGATTTGTTTTATCAACGCGGTAATGAAGGTCGCGCTCTTGTAAATATTCCAAAATTTCCCGGCGCGACGCAAAAAGAAGCGGACGGATGATGCTGTTGGTTTTGAATTTCATGGCGGAGAGCCCGGAAAGTCCCGCGCCGCGCAGAAGACGCAGGAAAAAAGTTTCTACCTGGTCGTTGGCATTGTGGGCTACGGCAATGGAATCAAAACGATATTGCTGCCGCAGTTGCTCGAAGAAGTCATATCGAATATCACGCAGACGACTTTCCAAATTCGCCTTGCCCGAGATTTTTGGTTGTAGCACGTGAATTTCCAATTGATATTTTTGAGACAGCTCTCTCACAAATTTTTCATCCGCGTCACTGTCTTTATCTCGCAGCCTGTAATTCACGTGGGCGATAGCTAATTTGAGATGGTACTTTTTTTGAAGCTGACAAAGTACGTCCAACAGGCACACGGAATCTGGTCCGCCGGAAACGGCGACAAAGATCTTAGAGTTTTTTTCAAAAAGAGAGTGATGGAAAGCGGTGTTTTGAGTTTTTTTTAGAAAACTGGACATAATAAATTGTTGCATTGCTATATTGCTAAATTGCTGAATTGTTTTGTGGTAATGTAGCAATATTTTGCAAGTTCAGGCGTCTCGCCTGAACTTTTAGTTTCTGACAGACTATAGCTTGTCAGAAATCCAAGGTTCATCCCGAGTACTCGGGATGAACCTGCCTCAAATCATTTTTTCATCTTGCATTGTCCGGCGCCATTTTGATTTTTGCATTTTTCTTTATAATTTCCGCCACCTTCTCAACCGCCTTATCCAGCTCCCCTTCTTTGTTTATAACTGTATAGTCATATATATCCACATGCTTCATCCATTCCTTGGAATAGTCCATCCTCTCTTTAATATATCCTTCATTCGCATTGTCTCTGCGGCGGATGCGGTTTTCAAGAAGGGAAAAATCCGGTACGGTAATGAAAATAGCAATAATTTCCGGAAAAATCTTTTTGGCTGAAATAACGCCTTGATATTCTATTTTCCATATTCCTGCTTTGCCGCTTTGGGCTACTCGATCCAGTTCCTGTTTAGTTACGCCGTAAAAGTTCCCGTTATATTGCTTTGCGTACTCTATGAAGCCTCCTTTCGCTATTCGCTTTTCGAAATCTTCTGGCGTGGTGAAATAATACGATACTCCTTGAATTTCCCCCGGGCGTATGGCTCGAGTAGTGGTAGTTACGACGCGTTCTATGGGAAAATAACTTTTAAGACCTTCAATTATAGAATCTTCTCCCGCGCCGGATGGACCGGAAATAATAAAGAGGTTGGTGTAAGGCATATTTTTTAGTTGCAAATCGGGGTATATTGCATTTAGTATAAGATAACAGAAAAAAAGTATCAAGATTGATCTATAAATAATTGCGCCCGGCACGTTTCAAAAAAAGCGTGCCGGGCTGCGTCTGAGGAGGGTTTAAAGAAAAAGAAGGATAGACATTATATCCAAATCAAAATAAGACATGCTTTTTGTTTGATCTGCATAAAGTATCATCATCTCTTCCAGGGAAATGTTGTCTATATACAGAGTCTTCCTAAAATGATTTGGAAAAAGAGTGTTTACTTCGGCTAACTCTAGCCGTGGCAACAACTTATTTACTGTGAACTTCCATATCCCTCTTATTTTCAAGTTACCATTTCCGGGCTTTTCCCGTACAACCCAGAAAACCGAGCCTTCTCGCAGGACATTCCATTGAATGGAATCCTTTTTAATGAATAACTCGTTTTCTTTCGTGGTAGAGCTCAATTCCAGGATAGTCCCTTCCAGCGCCAGTGTTGCGAGGGATACAAGATGCATATAAGGCGTTGCGACCACAATTTGGCTATTTTCCATCTTTCCTCTCCCCTTTTGTGTTGAATGGGATGGTTACAGAGAAAAACCCGCCTTTCCCAGAAGGGTGGCAACTGTTGATTTTGAAGAACTTATTTTTCCTGATCCTCTTTTTTACTCTCCTTCTTTGAGGACTTATTATCTTTAGCAGGTTTCTTGCCTTTGTCAAGCAGGATTAACCCCATTCTATGGTCTCTGGGCTCAATAGAAAGAATTTTCCAGGTATATTTCTCGCCTGCTTTCAATAATTCGTCGATATTCTTTCCAGGGTAAAGCTCCGAGAGTTCGGACACATGGGCCAGTCCGTGGATATCCTTGTCAAGATATACAAACGCGCCGAAATGGTTTATTTTATGCACCGTGCCTTCCACGGTATCCCCCGCTTTGTATTTATCCTCTACGATGCTCCATGGATCCTGCTCCAGGGCTCGAATAGAAAGTGATATTTTATCCTCGTCTATGCCAATAATCTTTGCTTTGACTTTGTTTCCCACTCGAACGATGTCCCGCGGATTTTCAATTAGTTGCCAGGCTAATTCGGAAATATGCACTAATCCTTCCAGACGATCTTCCTCGCTTAGTTTTGTCGTATCTTTCAGAGGCGGATAAAATTTTACAAACGCGCCAAAGTCAACTACTCCGCTAATCTCACCTTCTACCGTGTCTCCCGGCTTAAGATCAGAAATTATTTTCTTATCCCGGTCTTTTTGGGCGGCTTTTTCACTTACGATAAGCTTCTCTGACTCCCGATCCGCGTCAATTACACACACTTCTAATTCCTGGTTGACCAGCTTTTTGAGCAAACTGAGAATTTTATTCTTGTCCCCATCTTCCACTCGAGGATAATTTCTGCTGGAAAGCTGTGAAACAGGCAGAAACCCCGAAATCCCGTTTACTTCCACCAGGAGTCCGCCTTTGTTGGCTCCCAAAATCCTGGTTTTTATTTTATCTTGCGTATCCCGTTTACTTTCGATGTCATCCCAGGCTTTTTCATATGAAGCTTCCCGAATGGAAAGCTCGATATATCCTTCATCGTTTTCCAAATCAATGATAGTGGCGGTGACCTTGTCGCCAAGTTTGAGTTTATGGGTGCCCATGCCATCCTTGATTTCTCTTCCTAGAACTACTCCGGTTCCAAAAGGCGGAATGTCCAGATAGATAGCATTGGAATTTATTTCTATTACCTCTCCCTCTATCACGTCACTTACGGATGGAAAACTGAACTCCTGTTCTTCAAGGAGGGTCTGCATAACTCCAGTGGTTTCCTCATCGTTTTGCGCGTTTTTTCCAATTTTTTCGGATCCATCAAAAGAAGAATTTTCCTGGCCGGAATCTTCCAGATTGTCTACTTCAGAGGCTAATTTATCCAAGATATTTGCCATATTAATTAACAGAAGCGACCGCATTTATCGCGTAATAATTATTATGATGCGTAGTAAGAGAAAATAAAAAATTCCCTCCTGGAGGAAATTATTAAGAAGCTTCAATAAGGATTAACGTATCCTCTATTCAATTTTCTTAATAATTACTCTACCCGCATTATACATGATATATAAATCCTGGCAAGCGCTCGACATGGGCATGGGTTGTATGCTAGAATACCCACATAAAAATAACGTCTTTTTTATGAATATCCAATATTACGGACATTCTTGTTTTAAGATTGTGACTAAGCCGGCGGGGCGCGGACAGGAAGAGGTAACACTTTTTTTGGATCCATTTGACAAGAGCATAGGTCTTCGTCCGCCGCAAGGACAGGCTGATATTGTCCTGGTGAGTCATCCGCATCCTGATCACAATAATGCCGGCGCGTTAAAAGGAAATTTCAGAGTCATTGATATCCCGGGGGAATATTCTATTCAGGGAATTAATATTGTGGGGATCCATTCCTATCACGATTCTTCCCAGGGATCCGTTCGCGGTCGGAATACTATTTTTATTTTGGAATCCGAAGACATAAAAGTCTGTCATTTAGGCGATCTTGGAGGTGATTTAACTCAGAAGCAAATGGAAGAAATTGACGGAGTCGATATTCTCATGGTTCCCGTGGGAGGAAAATACACCATAGATTCAAAAAAGGCGATTGAATTAATTAAAAAGATAGAGCCGTCGCTGGTGATCCCTATGCACTATAAAGTGAAGGGGTTGACCGTGGATATTAGCGATGAAAAGGAATTTTGCAACGAGATAGGCAATTGTTCTAAGGAAAAAACGTCAAAATTGAACATAAAAAAGAAAGATTTAGAAGATAAAAACATGGAAGTACTTGTGATGATGAATGCAAATTAGACGGAGTGTTTTTATGGATATTCAGAGAAAAATCGATGAAATCAGGCAAAAACCGGAGCATATCCGCCTTCGGTATGTCTGGGTTATGGTAGGAATTTCCATGTCAGTTATCGTAGGAATTTGGGTGTTGTCATTATATAACCAGCATGACCGGTTTGTTCCCAGAATAAACACCAGTAACTATGAGAATACCGTGGATCAGTTTAACCAGGGGAAGCAATCTCTTCAGGACGTAATGAGTGAATTTCAGGGGGCAATGAATGAAATAAGCAAGGAAGAAGAGATGTATGATGTTCCACAGGAATAGTACGAATAAAAATAGTTATCGCAATTAAGATTTATATATGAAAATAGGAAATATAAGTCCGAGAGAAATTATTGATGAAGTCCAGCAATCATACCTGGATTACGCGATGAGCGTGATTGTTTCACGGGCGCTTCCGGACGTTCGAGACGGCTTAAAGCCGGTTCATAGAAGAATCCTCTACTTTATGTGGGAGAGCGGTCTCCGAGCCAGTGCGAAATTCTTGAAATCGGCCACGGTGGTTGGAGGTGTGCTGGGAAAATATCATCCCCATGGAGATTCAGCCGTGTATGAGTCCATGGTTCGTCGGGCGCAGGATTTTTCCTTACGCTATCCACTGGTGCGAGGTCAGGGAAACTTCGGTTCATTGGACGGAGATCCCGCGGCGGCATATCGCTATACTGAAGCCAAACTTTCAGCTATTGCCGAAGAAATGCTCACTGATATTGAAAAAAATACGGTTGATTTCATACCTAACTTTGACGGACGCACCAAAGAACCGACCGTACTTCCGGCCAATCTTCCCCAATTACTGCTCAATGGCAGCATGGGAATCGCGGTGGGAATGGCTACTAATATTCCGCCTCATAACTTGGGAGAAATCATCGACGGCGTATGCCATTTAGCGGACAATCCCCAGGCTACCATAGAAGAACTCCATGAAATTATTCCCGGTCCCGATTTCCCAACCGGAGGAACAATCTATAATAAAAAAGATATTTTGGAAGCCTACCGAAACGGTCGGGGGAAAATACTTACCCGGGCCAAAACCAGCATTATAGAAACCAAAGCCGGAGCATTTCAGATCGTGGTTACCGAAATTACCTACGCGACCAACAAGGCCACATTGATTGAAAATATGGCCAATCTTGTGAGAGACGGAAAAATCGTGGGAATCAAAGATATTCGGGACGAGTCGGATAAAGACGGGGTTCGCATTGTCATAGAGCTTAAAAAAGACGCCTATCCGCAGAAAGTTCTCAACAAACTCTACACTATGACCGATTTGCAAAAGAATTTCGGGGTAAACATGCTGGCGCTGGTGGACGGCATTGAGCCGACTGTGCTGAATTTAAAGTCTATTTTAGAATATTATATTATGCACCGCAAAAGCGTAGTACGGCGAAGGACACAGTTTGATTTAGATAAAGCCAGAGAGCGGGCGCATATTCTGGAAGGACTAAAGAGAGCGCTGGATCACATTGACGCGATTATCGAGACTATCAAGAAATCAGAAACCAGGGAAATCGCCCACGCTAATTTAATGAAGAAGTTCAACTTTTCCGAACGGCAGGCAACCGCGATTTTAGAAATGCGCCTCCAGACGCTGGCCGGACTGGAAAGGAAGAAAATAGAAGACGAGCTAAAAGAGAAGTTAGCGTTAATAAAAGAATTAGAAGCCATTCTTAAAAGTGAAAAAAGAATTTTAGGGATAGTGAAGGATGAACTTAAGAGAGTAAAAGAAAAGTACGGCGATGAAAGAAAAACCAGGATCATAAAATCAGGAATTGGCGAATTTAAGCAGGAAGATTTAATTCCCAATGAAGAAGCTATAATCACTATTACCGAGCAGGGATATGTGAAAAGAATGAACCCGTCGGTGTATAAAGTGCAGAAACGCGGAGGAAAGGGCATTATTGGCGCGGTTACCAAAGAAGAAGATTCTATCAAAAAAGTGTTGGGAATCATGACCCATGATAATTTGCTTTTCTTTACCAATAGCGGGAAAGTGTTCCAAATGAAAGCGTATGAAATTCCAGAATCTTCCCGTGTAGCCAAAGGACAATCAGTGGTGAATTTTCTCCAATTAAGCCAGGAAGAACGGGTAACGGCGATTATCGCGTGGAATAAAGACGACCAATACAAATATCTTTTCATGGAAACGGAAATGGGCACCGTAAAGAGAGTGCCTATTGATGATTTTGACAATGTAAGAAGAAGCGGGCTTGTTGCAATTAAATTGCAAAAGGGAGATTCGCTCTCATGGGTTGAGCCGACTACCGGAGGAAATGAAGTGGCTATAACTACCGCGATGGGACAAGCGATACGTTTCAAAGAAAAAGATGTGCGTCCTATGGGAAGATCGGCCGGCGGAGTAAGAGGAATTAAATTGCGAAAAGATGATAAAGTAGTGGGTATGAACGTTATGTTTAAAGACCAAAAGGGAAACCAGTTGCTTATCATCACGGAAAACGGCTACGGAAAAAGATCTGACATAAAATCTTATAAAATTCAAAATCGAGGCGGATCAGGTATCAAAACCGCCAAAGTCACTCCTAAAACCGGAAAATTAATCGGAGCTAACCTTATTAACATTGACGACGCGGAAGAAGATCTTATCCTTAGCTCAGAAAAAGGCCAGATCATCAGGATACCTTTAAAAAGCGTGCCAGCGTTAGGTCGGGCTACCCAGGGCGTCCGAATTATGCGGTCTCAGCCAGGTGATAAAGTCTCGGCGATTACAGTGCTTTAAAAACATCTCTTCCTTCAAAAACAGCGGCCATGGCCGCTGTTTTTGTTTATCATTTTGTGTGGATAACTAGTTAATAACCCCACAAATATTGGCTTAAGGACGTAGCATTGCTTATGGTCGATTTTTAGGGAGTACCCTTCCACAAAAACTCCATCATCTGCTTTTGAGCATAGCTGATAGTTCGGTCTTCAATTATAACCGCAATCAAGTTTTTAAGTGAAATCATAGCCAGTTTATCCCCATACACCAGAAAATCAATTTCAAATTTCATCTCGGGAGGCAAAAATTTTGTCTCCCCTACCCCCAACCGCTGTTTTTCCGCGGCGTACGCGCGCGCTTCAGGTCCATGGTCTAATAATTCTCTGGGGTGGCATCCATTGGCTTTCATAAGAGCGACCAGTCCGAATAACTCACTTCGCGAAACAAACGCATAAATATTTTTCATCGAAGCAATCGCCAGAACGTCTTTTTTACGAAAAATCTCATCTTCATACAAAGCTAAAATAGCCTTCTTTCCTTCATAAAATCGAACCCTGGGCTTATTAGGAGCAATATTCAAGAGTGACCGAAGTTCCGGCAATGCTTCTTTAAACCTTCCTAACTTCTTATTGAACTGCTCCGCTATTTTTTCCGGATCCACGGCTTGAAACCAGGTAGAACTTCCTTTCGGAATCACTTCTATAAAACCCTTTTCATGTAAATTAGAAAGTGTTACATATGCAGTCGGTCGTTTCACTTTGGCTTTTCTGGCAATTTGAAGCACGGGAGCCTGCCCAAGTTCCAATGCTGCCAGATATACGGCGGATTCTTTTGGAGTGAGGCCAAGTTGTTCAAGGGTTGAGGAAATATCCATATAATTTCATTCTAAACTTGAAACTTTTATTTGTCAATAAATTTGACATCAATAAAGATTAAAGGCTTTAAATAACTATATTATTCTATAATAAAGGCATTATATTTGTATTATTAAATGACAAAATTATTGACATATTGTGTTAGATATGCTAGGCTTAGACGTTGGGATGAAATGGAATCCCAACAATAGTTCTTACACATAAGAATAACTTCTCAAAAAAGGAGACGTATCATGTATAAAAACTGGCCCGAAATTTGTAAAATTGGAAAAGAAGACAGAAGAATCATGATGGCAATCGCGCTTGTTGATTTGAAAAGTCTAATAGCGGAGCGCATTCAACTGGCATTTCCGGAATGTTTCAGCAAAACCGAAATTCAAGGACCGATACCCATTTCAGTTCTTCGTGAATACGCCGGACAAGAAGGATTTGAAGAGGATAGAAATCCATATGGCCATGACCATTTGGTATTTTATGGAGCAACAGGAAAATACAAAATTCCTGTATTCTCTTTTGCCACTAAAGATGCTTACTCTTTGGAAGATAGTCTTACTGGGAGTGGTGCGGTATCAATTATTCCTGATAGTCAATGGCTAAAGCTTGATACTGGACAGGAACTTGAGTGGGAAGGAGCAAAATATTTGATCGTAGATAAAGATGATCAATTTTTATATATTGCTCCCGCGGAATGTATCGATATAAATTCTTAGTGTATTAAAGTCATTAAGAGTTTTTCCAAAGGAGCCACGTTCATCGAACGGGCTCCTTTTCTATTTTTTGTTGAGTTCCAACCACTAATCCCAAGGTTATCCACAGGATAACCTGTCCCTGGTGGATATCCCAGAGGTAATGATCAAAAAGCATGATGAATAAGTAACCAAGCAGGATTGCTTTAAATAAGGTATTAAGTTGAATATATTTATATTGAGGAGGTAAAATTGTTCCACGTGGAACAATTTTACCTCCTCCCAAACCCTTCTCCCGCTTAGCGAGACAGGGAAGGGAGAGGTTAAATAATGTTCCACGTGGAACATTATTTGTTTTTTGCCAACCTTCCCCTTGACAGGTTTTATTAGTGCTAGTGGCTAGCTTTCCACCCCACTCCACCTCTCTTCTTGACAGGGGAGGGAGATTGAATTGTTCCACGTGGAACAATTTCAAGATAAATGCAATGAATAACCCTAGTCCTACCAATCCCAACTCACTCCAAATAATCAAAAAGACGTTATGGACGGGCTGGAATTGCCAGTCTGGAATAATTTGTTGGTTAATATAATGCGGTATATTAAGCACAAACTGACCAGAACCCACACCTAATAACAAGTTATCCACAATTATTCCACTGGAAACACCTAAATAGAACCATCTTTCTCTAAGAGAGTTGATGAATAATGAGTTTGAATCGGGTTTTAGGAGAAGTAATGTTAGAGGCATTATAAAGATTAATAATGCTGGAAGAATAAATAATGTTCCACGTGGAACATTTTGCTTTCCATCACCCTCTCCCCAACCCTCCTCCCGCTTAGCGGGACAGGGGAGGGGGATTTTGGAAAATTGTTCCACGTGGAACAATTTTAAGACATTTCGTAGGGGCGACCCTGGCGGTCGCCCCTCACTTTGAAATGTTCCACGTGGAACAATTTTGATCGAAATATATATTATGGATACAAAAAGACCTAAAATGGCTGATTTTGAGAAGGTAAGAAATAAGGCGAGAATTTGAATGGCTAAAATAATCTTGAAAATTGTTCCACGTGGAACAATTTTTATTCTACTACCCATAGAATATAAAGTTAAAAAGAAGCAGTAAATGTTCCACGTGGAACATTTTAGACTCCCTCCCCTGCCAAGGGAAGGGTTGGGGAGGGGTGTAAATTGTTTCACCCTCCCATTTGGCGGGCAGGCGTGGAACAATTTCCTATAGTACCAGGTCAAAACTATTGAAAATAAAAGAAATCCTCCTAATATATTGGGATGCGGGAACAGTCCGTAAGCGCGGATGTATTTGCTGCCATTGAAAATTAATTTTGCCACTCCGGTTATTTCTGGAGATATCAGGCTTTCTTTGAGCCAGAATAATCCGATTGAGTGCTGGGTAAAAAATTGGATAATAGCGATTATTGAATGTAGTATGGCTGCAATGATAATTATTTTAAATACATTGTTTAAAAATATTTTAGAGGCATTGTTTTTAAAAAGGTTATATATGATATAAACATAAAGAAAATAAAATTCCAGGAATTTTATTGATCTGTATAAAGCGATAATTTTGTTTTCTGACCATAGTATTGAAAAGAAGGATATTGTTATAATGCCTAAAGGTATAGTAAAGTACCAGGATTTAAAGATAGAAGGTTTTAAAATAGGGATGATATTACTTGACAAAATATAAAATTTGTTTCTTAATAAAAAAAATATCCATGTGATAATAGTGAGAAGGAGAAAAATGTCAGAAATATAAAGGTATGCACCAGTGTTCTCGTTAAAATTATGTGGAAAGGGATAAAAAAACAGCACTTTTCGCACGGATAAAGTGAATGTAAGAAGAAACAGGCAAAAAAACCATTGGTCTGGCTGGGTAAAAAGTTTTTTACAGATTTCCCTTGTAGTGCCCATGCAGTTTTTATTATACAGGATTTAAAGCTTTAAAGTAGTTGACATTCAGATGATGAGTGTGATAATAAGGAGTGGTATTCTTAACTAAGAATGCCACCGGGGTTCCTTGATTTTATGAGTAGTTTGATTCAGGAGGAAAAAAAATGGTTAACATGGAAAAAGAAACTGTCAGGATAAGAGCATTGAGTATTTTTGAAGGCGGTACTTGTACAGACGAAGAAACTCCTGAATGGGAGCAGAATCTTTATAAGGGGCATTCATTCTTTTGCGCGGCGTTACATAAGAGGTTTGGCCGTATTGGCGTAAAAGAATTCCTTTTTCATGCGAGAAGACTTTCAGCAATTTGCGAAAGTGTGTATGGAGAAAATAAATTCGTTTTGCGCGAGGGAGATCTTCTTCCGGGAGATACTAAAGCTTCTTTTTTTGATGCTCGGGCTCTTTCCGGCAGGCATCCACACGGAATGATGTTTTGGAAGAAAGTCATACTCTGGAAAATCTCCTCGAGCTTTTCACTGTTTCTTCTTCACTGATTCTTGTAATAGCTTCACTCGAGGATAAAGAGGGTTTGCAAGGATCTTTTGCAAAAATTGGCTGGATGAAGGCCGAACCTAAGAAAATTCTGTTGTATGCGCAAGGAAGCAAATCTGGTAAGGATGATCTTGTACAATTGCTTTACAGAAAAATGTTTGTGCATGCTGGTTTTAATTTCTCCTTGCTACTAGGACAAGTAGTGTGTAATGGGATCAAAATACCCTTACGCTCATAACCATTTCTTTGTGCGCGGTTTGTAAAATCAAGCCGCGCACATTTCTTTTTAGCGTGGTTCAGGCTTATTGACGAACTTTCCTGGGTTGATATGATAAGGCTATGTAGTATTTATTAAGGGCCTATAGTATAGCGGTAGAACATCTCCATGGTTCACCCGCCCACCTTTTTCGAAATTCGGGGCCGTTAGCTTAGTTGGTATAGCGCTTCCATGGCATGGAAGAGGTCACCGGTTCGAATCCGGTACGGTCCACCAGAATAAAAGGTAGGCGGGCAAGTGGAGGGTTGGGGTTCGACTCCCCGTAGGTCCACCAAAAAAGAATCGCCGTCTCAAGGTAAAACTGTTAAGTTAAAAGATTGAAAAATTATGAAATACGCAGATCGGGTATATGGAGATTTTGAAATCAAAGAGCCAGTTGTTTTGGAGTTGATAAAATCTAAAACTCTTCAGAGGTTAAAAGAAATAGACCAGGCTGGCTATCGTCCGTTATGGGTAAAGCCGGATGTTGATACAGGAGAATATAACCATAGCCGTTTTGCTCACTCTCTAGGCGTTTATTTATTGCTTCGTAAATATAACGCTTCGCTTAAAGAACAAATCGCGGGTCTCATTCACGATGTTTCGCACGCGGCTTTTTCTCATTGCATAGATTATGTTTTGGACACCGGCTCGGAAAAAGAACATAATCACCAGGATAATGTTTTTGACGAATTTGTGAGAAAGTCGGAAATTCCCCAAATACTTAAAAAATATAATTTGGATTTGGAATATATTTTAAACGACAAAAATTTTCCTCTGAAAGAGAAAAATCTGCCAGATTTATGCGCTGATAGAATTGATTATTCATTGAGAACCGCTATTATTTTTGGCGAGTTAACTGAAAAAGACAAAGATTATATTCTAGAAAATTTAACAGTCGAAGACAATAGCTGGGTATTTAAAAATTTTGAAAGCGCGGAAAAATATGCTGAACTGTTTTTGAAGCTGAATACAGATTATTATTCCGTGCTGTCTTCCGCGGTTATGTTCCGAACTGTCGGGGATTATCTCCGCTACGCGCTTTCAAAAAAATATATTCTCAAAACCGATTTATATACTACTGACAAAATTGTGCTGGACAAAATAGCGCCCAAAATAGAAACTGATTCAAAATTAAGTTGGATGTTTGATAGAATGAATAATAAAATTGGTTTTAAAAACGATCCAAATGATTACGACAGCAAAGTTTTTTGCAAATCGAGAGTGGTAAATCCTATTTGTTGGCATAAGGGAAAAATCAAAATAATTTCCGAAGTAAAGCCAAGCTGGAACAGTATACTGGAGCAAGAATCCAAACCGAAGGAATATTTTTTGAAATTTGAGAAATAAGACATTAAAAAACAAAAACAGCCGGCGGCGCGATCTGAAATTTTTCAGAATCAACACCGCCGGCTGCGCTCAGAATCCCCACTTCAAATTAAGTTTCCCTCCAACCATGATGTTTTCATGGTTGGTTTTCCAGTCGTGCAGGAAGCTAGCCCAGATTGTGAGGGGGGTCTTAGGAATGTTAAACTCTATCCTTGGTCCGAAGCCTGCGTAGCGTTGGACCATTCCTCCTAAGACAAATCCCTTGCCAATGTCCGCCATTATCATTGACTTATACCAATAGCCACTGTTGTGGCTATCTTCATAAATCGTAATGGCGGAACACCGGCCGTATCCGAGCCATAGGAAACTTCCCCACCGTATGGCGCGTACGGATTCATACCGTTCCATGCCTGCACCAAGGCCGGCTTGGATCCATGGCGCCGGTGAAAAGGTCGGACCGGCGTAGAATTGGGCGTAGCCTTTATCGTACTGCATCCACGCCGATCCGCCCCACCGGCTATTGGCAGGAGTGAAAGAGATGAGATTATTAAACTGAGTTATAGATTTCCCACGGTGTATGGTGCCTTGAGCTTCCGGCTGAAAAGTAATTTGTTGCTCTTGGGCAGACACGCCCGTGGAAATAATGATAAAAACTATTGCATTTAAAAGAACTTTCACGTTTAGCCCTCCTCTATTTTGGTTGATATTTCTCGCAAAGCCCTGTGCTTAGCGGGAAAAACAGCTGATCTCTCTTGGGATGAGCGATCTTTCCAGCCAAACAAGGGCATGTATGTGTCGCAGGTTCAAGAAGCTTGATTGTAGCATGAAGCATGGGAAATGCAAGGGACTTTTTAATATGCTGAATTATAAAAGATAAAAAGAAAACAGAAGCTTGTAAACTCCTGTTTTCTTATTGGATAGTCCTTTTGTAGTTTAAGCTGCTTTCTTTTCCTTAGCTTCCATTTCTTCTAGTTTATCTAATATTATTTTCAAGGCCTCCATTCCGTTAGGCTTTCCATATTTTTTAGCAACTTCAGGATCGCTGTTTTTTTCAAAAAAAGTCTTAAGGACAAAGTAATCTCTTGTTTTCTGATATCGAGCGACTTGATACGCGAGCGCGTCCGCGTCAATTAAAATGTCAGGGAATACGGATTTTCTTAATTCTGCTACTATGTTCGCGTCTCTATCGCGTTCCTGCGGGGTCCTTGAATCAGGATGTTCTTTGTATGCTTTCTCTTCTGCTGCTTTAAACTGATTTTCAGGTTGATTTGCGGCTACTTCTTTTCCTAATTTGTCCCAATATCCCGGCTCATGTTGTCTGTTGTCAGGGACTCCTGTTAGTTTCGGTTTTTCCATAAATGATGTTTGAAGACACTATTTGAAAGTTTTTAATTTTTCAAATAATCTCTCGGGTTAATTTTTTATTATTATATTTATTTAGCGAGAGGTATCTGAGTATATAATAAGGACAGAGTATGGTTGTGTCAAACGACAAATATGATCACGTTGCAAATGCTACTACAAAAATTGAAGAGCCCCAGCAGTGTTACCGCTGAGGCTCAAAAAACCCTAAGGAACTATCGCCCGAATTCCGCCGGCGTCGCGGATGAGGTTAATCCAGACATGACCTCCTGATATGAATTTCCTCTCCGTGTTTTATCCCCAGCTCTAAGCCGAGGATAAATACATCAAGGATACTGGCTCCCTCCTCAAACTCTTCTTCTGCCAAGAGGATTAATCCTTCTTCCTCCTTTTTGTTTTTATTCCCAGAAATGATCCTCGTCTCTCCGTTATTTGTCATGAATACTGATATTGATATCTTCATCTTATTATTTTCTCCTTTTTGTAGAGGCTAGTATTGATAACTCATCGAAGCTATTTCACCTGTTTCCTGATAGAACCATGGACTAATCACAAAAAAAGGATCATTTTCTCCTCCCTTGTAGAGTGAGATTTCAAACTTGATAGTGCCCGGATATGCAAGAGAAAACACTCCTTTAACTTCCGATGCTTGCATGATAGCTTTCCTCGTCTCAAGAGCCTCGTGGTGGCAACCATCAAAAAATCTGTATGCTCTACCTCCAACGATTTCCGACACTTTTCCTGAAGGATAAAAACCTTCTTCAAGCTTTAAAAGATTGTAGAGGAAAGATATGCCTGACACTACACCCATATCTCCCAAGGAAGCACCTTCACTAATAAAAATTGATATCTTTTTCATTGTGTCCTCTCCTTTTTGCCTATACCTATAGATGTTGTAAGGAACAGATGTTAAGATTCCGACTTTACCTACTTCATCTTAACGTCCTAGTATATCATCTCTCCCAACATTTGTCAAGTATTTTCGTCAAAATATTACGACAAAGTATATAAAATAAATTAAAAAAGCTTAATTTAAGCCATAATATGATATTGAGTAAAAATGCTTTAATATACCAAATAACAGAAATACACAGAATGTTAACTGGAAGTAATAAAAATTATTACCTTTATCACACATATTTATAAGGAATGTAGTATAATAAGGACAATATGCTGCAGGAATTAATAAAATTAGGCTTTTCTCCCGCGGAGGCAAAAGTATATCTGGTTATTCTTGAAGAAAAAGAAGTTTCGGCGGGGGTGGTGATTAAAAAGACGGGGATTCATCGGATGACCGTGTATGAGACGCTGCGGAGCTTGGTGAAGAAAGGAAATATCGGGCAGGTGAAAAGAAAAGGGAAACTGGTATTCAGGATTTTGGATCCGGTGATTATTTTGGATGAAGTGAAAGAGAAGTATGAGCTGGCAAAAACACTCGCGGGGCAGTTGCAGAAAGAATATCAAAAACTTAAAGAAACGCAGGTGGTGCAGGTGGTGGAAGGAGTGGCTATGCTTAAAAAAACGAGAGAGGACGTAGTAAAATCTTTGAAAAAAGGCGAGTGGTTTTATGTGCTGGGGTCCGGAGGAAAAGAATTTTATACTTCTATGGGGAAAGATTTTCTGAAAGCAGAAAAAAAACGAGCAAAACTTGGCATCAAGAGAAAGTATATCGCCTATGAATCGGAGCGGCGGTTTGTGGAAAATTATGAAAAAAATAATCCTCTTTCAGAAGTGCGCTATTTAAAGGAAGAATTTCTCTCGCCAACAGCAACTATCATGGGAGGAGACCGGATCAATGTTCAGATACTTGGCTCTGAACTGATTATTGTGGTGATTATTAATAAAAAAATAACCGAAGCGTACCGGAGATATTTTGACGTTTTGTGGGAAATATCATTACTATAGCATGAGGCTTTTTCGTGGTAGGCAATAAAGCTGAAATAGTTTTACTTTGAGTTTCTAATGAAGATTTTAATTTCCAATTCCCAATATCCAATTTCCAATCCCGAGTACTCGGGATTGGAAATTGGGATTTAGAAATTGGAAATTTTTAAAAACTGATGGCTTATAAGTTAATCAAACCTACACTCATTATCACCATTTTCCTTACCGCAGGGATTTTTTTGTATGCTTTCTCTAATGGTTATAAAAAAGTAGAACTTGCTCTCACTACGCTAGAGCCCAGTGAGAATCCTGTAGTACAGCAAAAAGAAGAGGCGATACCTGCGACGATGCTTTTTGTGGGGGACATGATGCTTTCAAGGTCAGTGGGGGAAAGGACGGAGAAATCGGGCGACTGGAGGTATCCGTTTTTGAAAATCGGGGATACTTTGCGAAGCGCTGATTTTACCTTCGGGAATCTGGAGGGGCCAGTTTCTGATAAGGGAAAGGGAACTGGTGGCATGATGTCGTTTCGAGCTAACCCGAAAATGATGGAAGGATTGACATATTCTGGTTTTGACATGGTGACGATTGCCAATAATCATATCTGGGACTATGGCAAAGAAGCTTTTCTGGATACCCTCTCTCTTTTGAAAACAGCAGGGATTGATTATGTGGGTGGTGGAAAGAATTTTGAAGAGGCGCGCAAAGCTCTGATAAAAAATATCAACGGCACCCGCGTCGCGTTTTTGGGATATACCCATCTGCTTCCTCCCGGCACCGGTCGGCCCTCATCCGAGCCGGCGTCGGCTCTTATAGATGAAACACAGATGAAGCAGGATATTGTTAAAGCCAGAGAAACAGCCGATCTGGTAGTGGTGACGTTTCACTGGGGAGAGGAATATAATACGAAACATAACGCGACACAGGAAAAAACAGGAAAACTCGCCATCGATTTTGGAGCGTCATTGGTCATCGGCCACCATCCGCACGTGGCGCAGGAGATAGAAAAATATAAAGACGGCTACATTGCCTACAGTCTTGGCAACTTCATCTTCGACCAGACTTTTTCCGCGGAAACTATGAAGGGATTGATGCTGAGAGTGACACTTCGGGATAAAAAAATTGAAAAAGTGGAACCAGTGGAGATTGCGATCAGCAGGGGGTTTCAGGCGAGTGTGACGAATGAAAAAGGCCGGTGATGTGTTGATCGCCGGCCTTTTAAAAATCCTTTCCTACCCTAACGCATGTTTTAATTAGTAAATTCGATTAAAGAGTCAAGCATTGTCATCCATGTCTCGAATTCTTTTTTGATGTCATTGACAACTTTATTTCGAGCTTCAACAATCAGCTCAATTTCTAGGTTGCTGGCGGCATCTCTTTGGGCATCTGTTTGGGCTTCTCTAAGTTTATTGTGCGCCTCTTTTAGCTTGTCTTTATCAATAGCGCCAACAACTCGGTTTGCTACGGTAAAGTGGACTCTATTACCAGTTTTCTCGATTTTGTCCTTACAGATAATTTCTTCATAAAGAAAGTCGGCAATACTATACCGAATTACTTCAGGATCAGTAATTTGCAAGTTGACAGAATCGTAAAACAGTTTTTGGACTAACGTTAGTTTTAGAGCACTCATGGAATCCTCCTATTTGGAATTTTTGACGATATTATATTGACAATGTACTGCTCGTACTATATATTAAAAATAAATTTATTCAATACATATGTCGACTATTAACCGACAACAGGAACAATTAAAAAAGCTTTTTGAAAAGCTTGAGTTGAATGAAAAACAAGCAGGGGTATTTTTGAAATTGTTGAGTTTAGGCAAGGCTACCGCGGGAGAGCTTGCAAAAGGGAATCGGCATATGGCCCGTACTTCAGTCTACGACGTGCTGAAGAATCTCGCATGGATGGGGCTGGTGAGTTCTTTTGTGGAAGAAGAGAAGCAGTACTTTCAGGTGCAGGATGCGGAGCATATTATTGACGCGCTTGAATATCAAAAGAAAGATATTGCCGCGACGCAGGATCTTCTTCGCTCTGTGGGGGATGGGCTGCAGCAAATGAAATCCGGCAGTGCATATCATCCGAGAGTCAGATATTTTGAAGGAGAAAATGGTATCCTGGCTGTTCATCGGGAATTACTGAAAACGTGCAAAGAAACAAGAGCGATAGGTGATATGGCGGCAGTGGCACGGGTATTTCCAAGAATAGTGGTGGAAGATAATTTAGAAGAGTTTCACGCGCGCAAAGTTCCTATGTATTCTCTGCTGATCAGAAATCGGGAAGCGGAAAAATATATGAAAGTCGCTTCCTACCCCGGGCGGCATTTTAAGTGGTTGCCGGGAGGAACCAGATTGGAAACCGACACTTTTATTTGGGAAGGCCACGTGGCTATTCTGGATTATTCTGCCAATTTATCAGGAGTTATCATTGATAATCCCACTATCGCCGATACGTTTTTGACATGGTTTGAATTGATTTGGAAGGGTTGCGGGGAAGAAGTGGGAAGGAAGAGAGGAGTTTTATAATATAAAAAACCTCCTCTCCCCGTCCGCCGCGGATGGGGAGAGGGCAGGGTGAGGGGTCTTTCTTATGCGCTACCAGCCAAGAGCTTCAAAGATATACCTAAAAAGATCCCGCATGCTTAAACAAAAAGCTACACCCCAGGAAATTATTCTCTGGTCCAGACTAAAAAACAGGCAATTCCACCACTTAAAATTCAGACGCCAGCATATTGTAGGTAACTATATTGTAGATTTTATCTGTATTGAAAAAAAACTTATCATTGAAATTGATGGCTGGCAGCATAGTAAAGAAGATCTGATTCAGCATAATTATGATAAAGAGAGAACGAATTTTTTTGAAAGTTTAGGTTATATTGTATTGCGATTCTGGAATGGAGAGGTGAATACTAATTTGGTTGGAGTAATGTTGAAGATAGAGAAAGTAATTTTTGGAGAAATAAATTAAGTTTCTATAAAATACAACGCCTTTTCCGTTTTCCATGACCCCTCACCCCAACCCTCTCCCCGCCGCGGCGTCAGGGAGAGGGGGATTTACAATTGTGCCATTTTCCAAAGATTATTGAAAAGATGCAGGTACCCTTGCGCGAGAGAGTGATCAGTTATTTTTATAGCGGTGACGGGAGTGTTTTGATTTGAGTACATAATATTTAGCACGGTGTGGATATCGGGATAAATATGAACGCCGGCGGGGTTTTCGATGTTTGAAGGAAGGTATCTGATTTCGTAGATGCCTTCTTTTTTGGTATATGGATCAATAGCGGATCGTTGAGATTCGTAGGAGAGCATTTTTATGTGGATTTTCCGCGCGCGGGCGATTTCATGATATTTCTTCCAAATCGGGAGCATGGTAGCGCGCATAAATTCTTCCCCGCCAGTTCCGAGGACATACTTGGTGCTTCCTTTAGGCATGCGATTGAGGTTGCTTGAAAGAAGCGAGAGATATTCTGCGTTTCCCTGATGCACGGTGATGTCTGGAATTTTCCTGGTGTGGAGCGCGCGGATTTCTTTTTGGATGTCTTTGGCAACGCGGGCTTTTTGGGAAAATTCTTCTTCCAGAATGGACGGTTCTGCGATAGCAAACAATTTTCTGCCATTTTTCAGGGTCTCGGAAACTAATTTTCTTCCCATTAAGTGATCCAGCGAAGTGTAGACTACATTGCGGTGCAATTTAGTTTCACTGATAAGAGGCCCGGCTGCGCACGGACCTTTTTTCAGAAGGGCGGTATACACTTCGGCGTCGTGGGGAGAAAAGCCGAGAAGGAGTAGGTTGGAATGAAGAGACATAAAAAGCTGATGGTAATTATGATTACCACTTGGAAACTTTATTTTCTATTAGTTATTAGAAATGACATCGCATTTTTGAGGCTTTTTTGAAAATCACCTTCGGTGTTAAATACGGGAAACTCATATTTTTTGGCTTCTTCGTCGAAATAGGCGCCGAACTGAGAGAGCATATTCGCGGCTTTAAGGAAAGTATCTTCTTCTTTGGTGTAATGAAGAATCCAGTCGTTGGACTGGGTGCTTTTCTTTATTCCTTCCAGAATTTTTTCCGGATCGAGTTTTGTTAGATAGATTGTTCTGATGCGCGGCCAGTAGGGTTCTTTTTTCAGAGTATGCACGAATTTTGGCAGCAGTTGTACGCCTTCTATAATGAAATCTCTTTGAGAGAGGATCTGGTGATGAATAAACTTTTTTACTCCCGGCCAGAGTGTGCGGGATTCAGCAAGGTCGGCTTTGATCATTTCTTCAGCGCTGTATTTTTTAAAAAAGAGATCGTTGTCATTGTCGGTAAAATACATCGCTTCATAGGGAAGTTTTTTCTCGCGGTCTTTTGGAGGAATGTAGGGAACTAAAAAAGCCCGCAAGTTGTCAACGGAAATATAAGGACAACCAATTTTCCTGGAAAGGATACTGGATAATGTAGTTTTCCCGCTTCGGGGTGTCCCGCCGATGAGATAGATGGTCATAGTGTATTGGGAATTCTTTATCTTCCTCCCCTCCCGGAGGGGAGGAATGAGGAGGGGTGGTGACTATGGGATAGGCTTGATGATATAGAAAGTCTCCATCACCACCCCCAGCCCCTCCTCAGGGAGGAGGGGAGGTTTTTTAATATTTTCAGTATACTCTCCTTTCTTACTTTCACCAAATTAACCCTTCCTAAAGCCTATTTTAGCAGTTTTATTAATATTGTCAACCAAAAGGGTTGACAAATATTGAACGAGGTGCTATAATGGGGCGTCAGGATGAGAGAAGATGAAGATTTATCTTGACGATGGTTCTTTTATAACTTTGCCTCTTGATGTCTTGTGCTTGTTATTCTCCTTAAACCTGACGGCATAGAGCTGGACTGAAAAAGTTTCAATTTAGCTTTCTGTCGTTGGGTTAAAATAAACACAAAAAGGAAAAAGGAGAATGAAATGGACTTCATTATCACTAAGTGGTACGACGAAAATGGACAAAAAGTGATTGGCGCTAGCAGAGTGAAACCCGATCAGGTTCCTCCTTTAAATTTAAGAGAAGCCCGGGAATTCTTAAAGAATCAAGACAGGAGAGATGAAATTGAAATTGCGATTATAAGGATTGAGGAAAATGAAGCTATAAAGGCATTGATGTATCTTTCTGAAATTGACGATTGTGAACCGAACGGTGTAGGACAGACACTGGAACGAATTGTTGCCTCTGCTTTCTTGGAGGGGGTAAAAGCGAAAAATCGCGGAAGAGTGTAGGGTTCATGGGCAAGTGTGTATTGCACACTTGCCTTTCCATTAAAGTAATTTTCTTGCAAAGATTATTTTAGCGGGAAGATGAGAATTATTTTTTTAACTCTTTTCAAAGGAGATAAAGAGATGATAAGGAATATTCCCAGCAAATTTCCAAAGGGTTGTTCTTTAGTAGTTTTCAAAAAATACTCTCATTGTCACGGAGGGTTGTGCGATCAACGCTTTGCGGCGATTCCAGTGCGCAAGTGGATAGATGGAGATAAATTGGATTATCCTTTCATGGCAATGAAAAAGATTGAGAGGATATCTTTTTTTGATTCTAACTCTGATTATGTTTTTATTCTTCCGGAAGGGAGTTTTGTATTTAAGGAGGGAGTATGGAAGACGTGTAAAAAAATAGAATACGATTACTGATTCATAAAGTAGGGTCAAGCCCTGGCGGGAAATTTCTCGCCGGGGCTTTTCTTTTTGTTTGGTGATTTGGTTTGACAAGAGAGGGAAGAAAATATACCGTAAAAATAGTTATTGTTTCTGGCTCCTTTACAAATCTTTTCAAGGATGAAGCATTATAAGGAAGCGTAAGATGGAAAATATCAGGCGGGGAGAATTCGAACAAAGATGTAGAAAAGCACGGGAACTGTTTTTATTGAGAAAAAGATATGAAGTGATTGAAGAAGGAGTCGAGAGGCTTGCGGAACAACTTGAATTCTTTAGTGAAATACTCCGGTTATTTATGTTTCATGGATACAGCTCTGAATTTGAAATGAAAGAGCCCGGCCGGCTTAGCGCGGAAGGGGCGCAGTTTCACGTAGAGAAACAAGGAGGAGCGTGGCGAAGAAGAGAAAAGATAGCTGAATTTATCCGGTCAGGAAGCGCTTTGCTTGACTTTGGTCTTCTGGAGTTAAGCATACAGAGAAGAAAAGATATATTTCCTGAACAGGATAATATAGTTTATCTTTTTGATTTTTCCTTCATGGTTACTTTCCGCAACACTCTGAGAGACAAGGAGATTATTGTAAAGCTAAGGGAGTTGGGGGAAAAGTTTTGTTTTTCCCTGGAGTTTCTTGAGGGGTTTTCTTTTCTTTTGATCAGAAGAAAGGAGGTTGGTCATGGAAAGTGGAGTAGTTGAGTATCTGAATGAAGAACTGGGATGCTGCCCCATGATAACAATGGAAGTAAGGTTTATTCCCGGGCAGGAAACTTTATCGGTGCGCATGTGTAATCTTCCAAAATCGGTATGGGATATTTTTCTTTCTGAAGACTTGAGGAGACAGTTCAACCTGGCTTTCCCGCCGCTTGTTGAGGAGGATAAGTATCCTCACATCATCACACTTTTGGTGTATCCGGGGGAAATGAATGCGCTCGCTTCCGTGATCCGTGGAGCCATTAACCCCGGCGGGTTTAACGGATAAAGGGAGAAGAAAAACGGCTGACATGATTCCGTGCCAGCCGTTTTTGATTTCTATTGAAAAGATTTGCGTTATTCTTTTGAAAGCGCGTCTTCCAGTACTTTTTTAAAGTCAGATGGGCTTTTGGGAGGTTCTATCTTTTTTCCGTTCACGAAAAAGGTGGGAGTGGCGGTTATATTGTATTTCTGTCCAGATTCATAATCTTCATCAACTTTTTGTTTTGTCTCTTTTGCTTCAAGGTCAGTTTTAAACTGGTCAACATTAAGCTCAAGCGTTTGGGCGTATTGCGCGAGAGTTTCTTTGATTTCTTCGCTGCTTTTGGTTGACCACTCTTTTTGTTTTTCAAAAAGAACATCATGCATCTCCCAGAACTTTCCCTGCTTTCCGGCTGATTCAGCAGCCTGGGCGGCGATTTGCGCGTTAGGATGGAGCTGGCGCAAGGGAAAATTCCGATAGACAAACGCGATTTTGTCTCCGAATTCTTTTTCCATTTGTTTTACTAACGGGTAATACGCTCCGCACGCCGGACATTGGAAATCGCTGTATTCGATAAGCGACACGCCTGATTCCTTATTGCCTCGTATCCAATCGTTTTCCGATGGTCCTTCAATGACGGTTTTATTTTGGGAAGTGTTAGCAGTGTTTTCTCCGCTGGCGAAATAATATATTGTGCCGGCGATGATTATTGCGAGAACAGCGCCTGCAAGGATGATTGGTTTTTTGTCATTATTCATAAAAATAGTTTTTAAAATTTGGCTTA
>CAYLWX010000002.1:0-98029 GCA_964387895.1 uncultured Bdellovibrionales bacterium
ATAGCAGCATTGGTGCCAAGGGGAAGTTGTCCGCCGGTGGGGGTGTATTGGTAGCGTCTCGTAGGATGAGAAGGAGTTTGCTCCACCCACCTCACACTTACAAACATAAAATCAAACGCCGTAGTAGTAATATTGGTCGTGGAAGTGGAAGCGGATGTCCTGAAACGCATGTTCATTCGATTATTGACGGTATCCACATAATCGTCCGGATTGGAAATCAGATAATTATTAATAACAGGATCGGTATACACATACGTACTCGTCGCCGTAGTCCCTACATCCGTCCAGCCTCCTGAAGCGGTAGGATTGGCACCGGAATAATCCCGCAGTTGCGGCCGGGTGGTCAGGGTAGTGCCGGAAGAAGCGGAACGCCATCTTGCCGCATAAGCCATAGCCGCTACTGACGCGTTGGCAGGCAGCGTAAGGGAAAAATTTACGTTCATAGACACGGCCGCTTCATTGGTGGTGGCATCTCCATCGTTGTTAAGACCATAGTAATCATGTGACATGGCGGTGGATTCTAATTCCGTGCTGGGACTCCACAGACTGGGAGAAGCTAAAGTAGAATCAAGATTTCTGGCGTCATCGCAGGTTCCCGTACCGGTGGTGCCAAAGGAAATTTCGCATCCCGCGGAAGTGCTGTCAGTATTAGTTGTGCCAGCTAATATACGGATATGATCGAGACGAATTGAGACGGTGCTTCCGGAAAGTCCCCGCCAACCGATGCGCACTTCTTTGGAAGTGGAAACATAGTCGGAAATAGTGATGTTGTTTTTGGCAAATTGATTGGTGGCATCAGTGGCGCTGCAGGCAATGGAAGAAGTCGTCAGATCTTCCCATCCGCTGGTGGTAAAGTTCCAGATCTTGGGACGGTGACTGATGCCGGTCGCCGAACAGCTGTATTCCGCAACCATTACAATAGTATTCATGCCGGTATAAGTACGGACATCTTTAAAGGAAAGATAGAAGTCTGACACTACTCCGGAAGCGCCGGGAACCTGGAGGTATTGATTATCGCTGCCACTTTGGCCGGTCAAGGTTCCATTAGTGGTATTAATGTAACTGGTGGTCACCGAGCCGCCAGTAACCTGGGTGAAGCCGGCTGGAAAGTAGACAGGGTCAATGACCGAGTCGAGGCGGACCCAGTCAATGATGTGGGTGCCGGCCGCCGTGGAAGTAGAGTAGGCCCGCAGGAGCACTCGTCTATTGGAGGAGTTGATGAAATTGGAAAGTGGCGTGGAGACGGAAGTGTTACCGGTGGCGGACGTCGTCCAGTAACCGTCATAGACGTGCCAGGTGTAGTTGGTGATAGTGGTACCGGTGATGGCGACTTTACGGAGGTTGAGAGTACGCCAGCCGCCACCGGTACATTGGGAGTCGGCGGCATTATCGACGCTGGTGGTGGAAATCCAGTCGCAGACTTGATAGAGGCGGCTGATAGTGGTGACGCTGGCATTAGCCCGCATGACAATTTCAAACTTATTGGCATTATTAAGTTCCACGCCGTCCACCTGGATTTGCTGGTTGAGACCGGTAGCGCTGTTGTTGATGGTCCAGTTATAACCGGGAGAGGTGGTATCCTGGACCAGGGTGCCTTTCCAGGAACCGACGTTGCCGGAGGTGCCTCCGGAAGTGATAGCAGCATTGGTGCCAAGGGGAAGTTGTCCGCCGGTGGGGGTGTATTGGTAGCCAGCCTCTGCTTTCCTGGGTTTAAAATTATCAACCACGTTAGATATTTTTTTTGCCTGGTAAAGTTTGTCTACGACGTTTCGTTCCGCAAGATATTGTTGTGCGTCTTGAAATATATTTTCAAGAGGAATATTATAAAAAGCCAGGATAAAAACCCATATAAGCACCCCTGTGTATTTTAATGTTTTTTTTATCATAGATACGTTAATAAGAAGAGACGTATGAATACACTTTTTGAGAAACATTCTTCATCACCTCTTCTGCTTTCTGCTGATTGGGTTCTTTTACCATAATCGTGAGAATATAAGGACGCCTTGACACATATACAATACCGGAATCCGCATGAATATCTTCGTATACGCCAATTTTATGACTGAATGGAATTTTTTCTTCTATCCCCTGTCGCAAGTAATTTGTGGCAGAAGACCTTAACATAATCTCAATAATTTTTTGGGAATGTTCAGAAGAAAGATAACTGGAAGTGAATAAAGAACGCCAGAAAATGGAGTATTTTTTCGTACCGATCTCGTTATTCGAATTGAAAATATCTTCTATTCCCAAATGCGAGAGTACTTCATCCAACTCTCTCTCTTCAAGATTTCTTATGAATATCGTTCGCGCGGTATTATCTGAATAAATTAACATTTCCTCCAGTAACTTTTCAATCGAAAAACGACTTCCTGTAGCAGAGTTATAAAGAGTGCCGTATTTTTCATTTCTGTCTTCCTGCATGAGCACCAGTTCGTTAGTCAGTTTCCATTCCCCTTTTTCTATTTTTTTCATCACCGCCATCGCAATAGGAATTTTCATGAGACTCGCCGGCCAGAAGGTAACATCTTTATTTACTGAAATATTCGCCCCTGTGTTTAAAAATTCAAAATAAATAGAAATATTTTTGTTCTCTCCAATCCTGTTTAACTCTTCCCGCAGAGATTGAAAATCTATAATTAAATCCTTCTGACTATAAAAGTTTCTTGCAGGATCTAAAAAAGCATACTGAGATGACTGGCTTTTTTTAAAAAAATATCCAGCTCCAGACCACGCATTCAATCCAATAGAAACAATAAGCATCCCTAATAATACTATAAGTTTCCATGAATATTTTGTATGCGGTTCCGGAGATTTAGGTTTCTTCATCTTTTTACGCATAAATTAATTCCTGGCCTTCACCGAAACAACTCCTTTCAAAGTATGAACGCCCCAATACCATACTTCCGTTCCTGATCCATAGATTGCGTTGACTTTACTTATCGGTACATCCCCATATCCGGGCATCTCTCTTACTCTTCTTGCTGCCTCTTCCGGAGTTATAATTTCAGAAGACAGTTCCGCGCCGGATTCGTAGTAAGGAATTTCCTGCGTACTAAGCATAGTATTGTCTGACATATAGACAAGCAACCCTTTGGAATAATTTTTTGACACGAACGTGAGTTTCCATTTTCGAAGCGCTTCTTTGTTTTCCAAATAATCAGTATCAAGCGATGCCAGTACGGCGTCCTCTTTCCATTCGATTGCCCGAGCACGCGCAACTTTATAGAATTCCAAATTAAGCGGCTTCGGCTTTTTATTATTTTCCGAAATACTGCTTAAGTTTTCTGCTTCTATACTTTTATCCTTATCTAAAAATTTTTTAAAACCTGGCATTGAAATTATCCCCGTTGCCGCGAGAACCGCCACTGCTACAAGCACTATAATAAGCGCGAGCAAAAAACCCGCCTGTTTTTTTTCTGATTTGTACGCATGTGTTATTTTCATGTTCGTAAAAACCGCTAACATCCCCCGCTACAAAGTTCCAGACTTGTGCCGGAAGTTATATTGGAAGTACTTTCATAAGTAGTCGCCGACCCGGGACAACCGGAGGGAACCGGCACGCCGGAACTCCATTCTGTCTGTACGCATGCCTGATTCATCCAGCGAGTAATATATTCGCGCAGAACTACCGATTCCGCGTTGGGCCAGCTTACGGTAACCGTGACTTGCTGGGTAGAAGGATCATGTGTTCCCGTGCTGAGAGTACATGAAGTAGTCGATCCATCCGTTTCAGTCGCGCCACTATTATCAGTAATGCCCGTAATATCACTGCTCGTATTGTCTCGGCACACATTCCGCATGCTAAACGAGCGAGTATACGTGACCCCCTCCGCGCTTACCTGCGTGTTTTCCTGGCCGGATACCACGTCCCAGGCGCCGGAAACATTTTGAGTATAGTACGGCGTACTTCCATTGGTAAGGCTGTAGATATTAGTCGACCAATCCTCTACTGCCAGGCTTTCCACCGCTTCAAAAGTTTCATTCGCCAATCCCATCGCCACGTCCCGGTCGCCGGCATATTTATTTCCCTGCATACTTACAAAAATTATTTGCCCTCCTATGACTGTCACAATAGCAGCGACAGAAAGCGCGATCAGAACTTCCAGCATTAATTGGCCTTTCAAACTTCCTTGTCTCATAGTGAATATATATTTCCCGCCGCGGTTACCGTTATCGTCTTTGTACTCCCTTCAAAAGAAAAGACCACTGACGCGGCGGAAGCGGCCCCGTTGATTTTGTCAAAAATAATATCCGTACTGTTTCCTTCCGACGGATCGGAAAAGGCTAATAAGGAAGACACGTAAGTAGTCTCGCTTATCGTTTTAGACGAATCAGCATAATTAGTAGGCGTAGAAAAAATTTCATAATAATCTTCCGCTCCATTCACTGCGTGAATACCCCATTTCATCGTACCTTCTCCCGCCATAGCCTTTGCCTGGGCCTTTTTCAAAGCAAACATCATAGTTTTCGCCGCCGCGTCAAACTCTATATTTCTAGCGTAATTCCTGTAATACCCGCTGCCGATAGCAGTGATGACGGCCAGGATGCTTATCACCATAAGCAATTCCAAGAGAGTAAAACCAGCAATGTTTTGGAGATTCTTAGTGCGCATATTATCGGAATTTACTTACAAGTTGATAAATAGGCATGAGAATAGAAAGAGCGATTGTGCCAATAATTGCCCCCATGCACAGAAGAAGCACCGGCTCCAGAAACGTAGTGAGGCTTTTCAATGTGTAATTTATTTCGCTATCATAGAAATCAGAGAATGTTTTCAGAATATATTCAACCGATCCAGTTCTTTCGCCTACCATAATGAGACTGGTAAGAAAATGAGGGAAAAGTTCCGGATAATTTCCCAACGCCCTGGAAAGCGGCACACCGCTTTTTATTTGCTCAATGACTTTCCTGATAGCTGATATATACAGTTCATTTCCCACCGATTCTGCCGCCAGTTCCAAAGACTCCATGATAGACAACCCGCTGCCGATCAAACTTCCCAGCGTTCTTGTGAATCGTACCAGAGCAATCTTCCTCACTACCTCCCGGGTGACTGGAACGCGGAAAAGGAGTCTTATCACCAGACTCCTCCCCCAGGCAGTCCGTTTCATATAAATAGTTACTGCCGCCAAAATTCCGATCAAAATGATATCCAGAAGATAACTATAGGTAACCGCTTCGCTGATTTTTACTAATATTCGGGTAAGAAACGGCAAGTCCGCGCCGCTTTGCTTGAATGTTTTTGTGAGACGAGGCAATACAAATACTAAAAGAAGAGTAATCACTCCGGCTGAAGCCGCAAGCAATATCGCTGGATACGCAAGCGCCGATTTCACTTTCTTTTTTAAATTGTATTCCCTGGTAAGATAGCGGCTCAATTCAACAAGCGTATCATCCAGTTTCCCCGAAGCTTCTCCTGCTTTCAACATTCCGTTAAAAATGGAAGGAAACACTTTCTTTTGCGTGTTGAATGTAGCGGATAATGGCTGTCCATTTTGAAGGTTGAGCTTCGCGCTAATAAGAAATTCTTTTATGGAAGCCTTTGTCGCGTCAGCGCTTAAAATATCCAGCGCTTCCACAATGCTCACGCCTGCTTTAATGGTGATTGCAAGATTTCTTACCAGTAAAATACGATCAAGCGGAGTAATGCCTTGGAACAAGTGAGTGGAAAGTCCCTTCATTCCTTTAACAGACTCCTTTTCTTCTACCCGTACTGGGATAAAGTCTTTTCTCAAGAGATACTCCATTACTCCTTCTTTTCCAGAGGCTTCAAATTCGCCGCGAATCACCACGCCTGTACGATCAGTAGCTTCGTAAATATAGATCATAGTTTATTAGTTACGTAGTTGCATAGTTAAATAGTTCGTAATGGCACCTAATCAACTAGTCCACTACGTAACTAACAAACTACTCTCTTACCACTCTAAGCACTTCTTCAATAGTGGTGACTCCTCGTTCTACTTTTTGCAGGCCGTCTTCAAACATGGTAGTCATTCCTTCCTTAATCGCCTGTCTCCGTATCTCACTTCCGGATGTTGAACTCATAAGCAGTGAACGAACAGGATCGGAAACCTGAAGCATTTCAAATATGCCTATCTGACCCTGGAATCCGGAATTGCCGCATATTTTGCAGCCGCGACCTCGATACATTGTCTCCGGAATGCTTTTGATATGCGAATCGCCCGCGAGCGCTATCTGCGCGGTAATCATTTTTTTCAAATCAGGAGGAATCTTATAAGATTCAATGCATGAGCTGCAAATTTTCCTCACTAAACGTTGCGCGATAATTAAATTTACTGTCGAAGCCAGCAAAAATGCCGGCGCGCCCATATCCAAAAGACGCGGTAATGCCGATGGCGCGTCATTGGTATGCAGAGAAGACAACACTAAATGACCAGTGAGCGCGGAATGAACCGCGATTTCTACTGTTTCATTATCCCTAATTTCTCCGACCATAATAATATCGGGATTCTGCCGTAACAGCGCCCGCAGTCCGTTGGCAAATGTGATGCCGGATTTCACGTTGACCTGAGTCTGATTAATACGCGCTACTTCATATTCAATAGGATCTTCGATTGTAGTAATATTTACTTTGGGAGTGTTTAAAATATGCAAAATAGCGTACAACGTAGTAGTCTTTCCGTGCCCCGTGGGGCCCGTGACTAAAATCATTCCGTGAGGCTTTTGAATTTCACCATGTGTTATTTGTATCGATTCCGGAGAAAGACCTAATTCTTCCAGTGCCAATGGCTGCGTCGAACTCTTGAGAAGTCGCATTTCCACTTTTTCACCGTGCATAACCGGCATGATGTTGACTCGAATATCAACCACTGAATTTTCATCGCCGCCAAATCGAAAACGCCCGTCCTGGGGAGCTCGATGTTCATCAATCTTGAGACTGGCTAAAATCTTGACCCTGGCCACGAGGATCGTCTCGATCATTTTATGAAGACTTAGAATTTCCTGTAAAATTCCGTCGACTCTGTACCGCACCAGCACGCCCTTCGGCAAAGGTTCAAAATGAATATCCGACGCGTTCAGCGCGACTGCGTGTTCAATGATACTGTCGAGAATATTAATAATCGGTACGGCTTCCGCCATTTTTACCAAATCATTTTCTTCACCTCCGGAAAGAAACTTTTGCACATTTTCGGAGATAATCTGGTCAAATTCCTGACCGATCTTTTTTTTATATTGTTTGAGCGCGTAATGCAAACTGTTGGAAGTAGTGAAATATGGATCAATCCATCTGCCCAGTTTCGCCCGCAAAAATTCAATCGCTTCATAATCCATAGGATCAACCATAGCGACCTTGGCTACGCCTTTTTTTTCATCTACCTCAAACACGGCCAGTCCTTTTGATTTTGCGTAAGATTCAGGGATCAACTCCAGTATATCCAGTGAAATTACCACTTGCTTCAAATCAATCGTGGGAACGCCGAAATAGGATTCGAGCAGCTCTACTAAATAATCCTGGGTAATATTCCTATTTCCCAGGAGCACATTTACCGTGGTTTGTCCCAGACGAGCGGCTTCCGCTTTTGATTCTTCAAATGTTTTTTCGGCAATAATTCCCGAATCAACCAGAATATTTTTTAATTTTTCCTCCGTAATATGCATGTTTTTTTGTTTTATAAAAGGAATCCAAAAATCGCATTACATAAAAACAACAGAAGACAATATTTCTCCTCAGTACTTTTATTATATCTCATACTTGCAATACTGTTAAGCCTGAAAATTTTATTATTATACTTCCGAAAACAAAGGTGATCAACCCGGCAAGCATAAGAGAAAAATATAACCCCGTATGTTTCACGCGCAACGCAACCATATTAATAATGGCCAGCCCAACCGCGCTTAAAAATACCAGGGGAATGAAAATCACAAGGTTCGGCCAGCCAACCAGCAACGCCATCAAGAACCCCAGCAAAATTTCTTCCCGGCTAATCCAGCTTTCTTTATATTTTCGAAGTAGAGTTAGAAATATGTAAAACACCAGCGCCCCCGCGATCGCGAGAAGTTGTTCCAGCCAGAAATGAATAAACGCGTAACCGATAAAATAAGACATCGGCTGATTAGGAGGAAGGAGAAGTCTGGAAAATTCTTCCTGCGACCATAGATAATATTGCGCTATTGAAAGCGCCAATGAATAACTTACTCTAAAAAATATCACTATCACGATAAGTAAACGCAGTTTTTTGAAAAACGGATACTTTGGAAATGTCTCTTTTTTCAGATAAATAAAAATAAAAGAAAGCGCAAAAACAGAACCAAAAAATACATTAGGAAACCATGTAAAAAATAAGCTGGTAAAAATTTTCATTTCAAAATGTATACTATATAATAAATCAGCCACAGGAGACCCTATGGCTGATTTTAATCACTGGATAATTTACAAGATACGTTCCTTAAAACGCGGCGGCATTACCCGCAGTCGCGTTATTCGCTCCCAAAATAGAAAGATTTGTTCCCACTTCGTACATCAAAGTGCTGTTTCCGCCATCTTTAGAACGTTTGTCATCTGTTGACGTATAAGCAGTACTTTCCAGAGTCGCGTCAATTTCAAAAGTTGAATTCGTGGAATTGCAGGCATAGCGATAAAACAAATCATTTGATGAAAGACCGGAAGCGCTTCCCCCGCTGGCTCCATAATTATTAGTAGGGTCTGTCGGAAAATTAGAGAGAGGCGAACCGCCCGTGATAGCGCCAAGATTCACTGGCAACCATCCAGTCCCATCAACCTCGCCCACTTCGGCCGCGGTGGTCACTTGTGAATTTCCCGCGCTGGTAAAAGTAGTCCCGTCAATAGTACTATCGGTAATATTGCTTGTAGTTGCGTCTACGCTGTAATAAATAAGGCCCGTAGCTTCTTCTCCTGTCCATCCATCCGAATCAGCCTGACAAGCCGCGTTGCTGGAAGCGCCAGCCAGATATACAGGGCTTACACTGGTAGTATAAATTCCAATAGCCGTTTTCAAGCTTGATAAATCAGCCATCCTTTGTACGTCTCGTGACTTTTTCAACGTCTCAGCCGGATTAAGCACTATAACCAATACTACTGCCAATACCGCAAGAATAGAAATTACAATCAGAAGCTCCAGGAGCGTAAACCCTCTGGAGGATACCTCTTCTGAACTTCTCAATCGGACGAAGATTCCTTTGGCTAAACGCATAAATAAGATTTGTTTCCGCATTTACTTTTGATAAAAAATAAATAACGGTTTTTATGTTTAATGTTTATATTCGTCTGTACAGTATTATAAATTATTTCTAAAAATTAACCAACACTCGGAATGTGGATAACTTTTATATTTCATAAAAAATTTTTCACTTTTTCGATAATATCATTTATCTTCGTATTCGCCTTCACGATATATTCCGCCACTCCCAGTTCCTGGCATTTTTGAGCGTCCCGCGGCTGACCGAGATTAGTCAATACCAGCACGGGAACTTTTTTCCATTTTTCGTTCTTTCGGATCGCTTCAAGAATTTCAAAACCACTCACATGCGGAAGCATTACATCCAGCATTACGACATCGGGAGGATCCTTTTCTAAAAACGTAAGCGCTTCTTTTCCGTCAGTCGCGAGCCAGACTTTTACTTTCTCCTCTTTTCCAAGCTTTACCTGGTACGCTTTTACCAGAAAAGCGTCGTCCTCCACGATAAACACTATTTTTTCTTTCGATTCTGCAGAGCCCATACTATTAAAGATATTTCTTTACCTTATTAATAATGTCAACCAAATTGTATCCGCTTTTTACTATATAATCAACCGCGCCAAGCGACAGGGCTTGCTTGATCTTTTCCTGCCCCGCGGAAACACTTATGATAATTACCGGCAACTTTTCCATTTTATACTCTTCTCGAATCGCCCGCAAGACCTCAAGCCCGTTCATGCCCGGAAGCAATATATCAAGCCATACCAGACTTGGTTTGCCTTTTTTGAGATAGCTCAGCGCGTCTTCACCGCTACTCACCGCTACCGCGTCGATTCCTTCTTTTTGCAACTTTAACTTAATCGCTTCCTGCAAAGCTTGTTCGTCCTCCACCACAAGAACCGTCTTTACATCTTTGTTTCCTTTTTTTATATTATCTTTCACCATATGTATTATAAGAATTAATATAATTATACCACACCTAAACCTTCAACTTTACTTCCCCTTCCCTCGCCCTTACCCCCTTGAGAGGCACTGTAAAGAAAAAAGTGCTTCCCTTTCCTTCCTCGGAATCAAACCAAATTTGACCTTGCCAGTCGCTTACCAGTTTTTTTACTAAATTAAGCCCCAACCCGGATCCTTCCGGAACATGTTTTACCGCGTTATCCGCCCGATAAAACTTTTCAAAAATTCTATTCTGCTGGTCCGCGGGAATTCCAATCCCGCGATCCTTTACAGAGTACACCAATTCCTGCTTTTCCCAGTCAACATCAATAGCCACTGTAATAATACCTTTTTGGGGAGAATAACGAATCGCGTTCGTTAACAAGTTCTGAATAATTTGCCATGCCACATCTTCATCCATGGGAATTTTCGGCATCTCGCTCATGCTGGATTTGACTTCTACTTTTTGTTTCTTCTCCTTCAACTGGCTTTGAAGCGTCATTACTACTCCTTCCGTTACCAACTTTAAATCCAACGGCACCGGTTCGATTTTTACTCTTCCCATTTCCACTCTCGCGATTTGCAGGAGTAAATTCACCAGATTTATCATCCTGTCTACTCCCTGATAAATCCTGTCCACAAAATGTTTTTGATCTTCACTTAAATCTCCCGCGTCGCCGTCCAGAAGCATTTCTGAAAACCAGCGCATGGAAGTAAGCGGGGTGCGCAACTGATGGGAGGCAATAGAAATAAAACTCGTCTTAGCTTCATCCAGGCTCTTTTCCGCGGTAACATTCCGGAATACTACCACCGCGCCAGTAACATTCCCACGTAGCGAAGTTTGCAGAAGAGAGGCCATAATCACTGTGACGGGAAATTTATTCTCTTCCTTGTCATGACAATAAAAATTATCCTCCAGATTGATATTAAGAATATTCGGTTCTTTCGTAAGTTGCTCAATAGGCAAAAGACATGTTTCTTCTTTTGCTCCTCCTTTGCAAATATTGAACACTTCGTGAATGTTCCTTCCCAACGCGTCCCCTGCCGCCCAGCGCAACAATATACTCGCGGCCTGATTAATGAGAATAATTTTATGCTCTTTATTCACCACCAATAACCCTTCTCCCATAGAAGAGATAACCGCCTTGGTCAAATCACGTTCTTTGGTTAAGTTCTTTTCCAGCTCCCTTGAGTCTTCCAACACATTCAGCATCGCTTTTTGGCTTCGACGCAACTCAATTATTCTGCGTTCCAGTTCCTTTTCTGAAGTAGTTAAACGAGCGTTGGTTCCTTCCAATTCAGTAATTTTTTGGTTCAATTCACCGCGAGCTTCCTCTAAAGACCGCTTTGTTTCCTTAAATTCTTTCATGAGCCTTTGAAGCTCATCTGAAAAAAAAGCCATGATTTTTTATAGTTTAAGCTTCCTCCTGTTTAATTTCCAATATTCCTGATTCAAGCTGGGCAAGCGGTTTAAGAATAAAAAACCTGAACCCCAGCCATATACTGATTGCTAATATCAAAAAGGCGGTACCTATGAAAGAAATAATCTTTATCTGAGCTTTTTGGATACTTTCATTTAATGCGTCCATTTTGTAATACGTCTCAATAACTCCCACGGGAGTCGTGCTGCCGGATAAAGTAATCGGCACATACACTTCCATAAGCTGCTTATACCCCTTCTCCATCGCGTTTTCCTGCTTCAACGGCTCTTTAATTTCTACTTCCACTTTTCCGTTGATTGCTTCCTGGAATTCATGATTATCCGCGAAGCTTTTTCCCACGATTGATTTATCATCGGAAAATATAACCGTACCCTTGGAATCCCACACCTTAATACGGACCACGTCCCGCGCCTTTACTTCTTCCTTCACTTCTGAGAAAATTTCTTCTGTTTTTACGGGATCAGCCACAGAAAAAGCAGCAGGAGATTCAACGTGCCGCCTGGCCTGGTTTTGCACGAAATCAACTATCACAGAGCTGGATTGCTGGATAACTATATCTTTTACTATGCTGCTGGTTTTTACGGCTAAAAACACCGTAATAACTATAAACGCCACCATCAACGGAATAAGGAATTTAAAGGTAATTCCTGGTTTTAATTTCATACGCGTAGTGATTGCTGACCAGATTGCCTCTTTGACATAATAAAAAGAGTCAACCCGTCAGAATTAATTATTTTTTTGTGAACTTTTTATCTTATTCTTCAGCTCGATCATTTTCAACTCTCGTTCCACCATAAGATTGTTAAGCCGAGAAAGTTCCGAGAGTTTCTCTTCCAATTCCCTGGTGCGTTCCGCCACTTTTGATTCCATATTTTTCGAATGTTTTTCCAGTTCTAATTCCAGACGTTTTCTTTCTGTTACATCTTCTACTAAAAGCAACAATCTTTTCACCTTACCACTATCTTCCTGAAGAGGAACACCATAATAATGACAGTAGGATTCACTATGCACCTGGCAAGTATCCCTGATTTCCGTTTCGAAAAATTGCCCCTGCAAGCCCTTGCGGATCAGCTCGTCAATGTCGTTTTCCTCGCAGGAAAGCAGGTCAAAAATACTGGCTCCCGTCAGATCTTTGTGATTCCTGTTTCCTAAAAGTTCAGCCATCTTTGGATTAAAAGATTCGATAATCCCCTTCAGATTCACCGCGCATATACCAATAGGAGCATTTTCTACAATGCTCTCAAATTCTTTCGCGTGCCGGACTGTCCGCGCGTTCTGCCGCCTGAAAATTATATAAAGAATAAATCCAATGACAATCGCCGAAATGCTTATAAATAATGCTGTCCATGTCTGAATGTTTTTCGCCAGTTGCTCAAAGTGATCCTGGTAAAGATACAGCTCTACTACTCCCATTACTTTTCCCTGAGTATCAAGAAGGGGGGTATATACTTCCAAAAGTCGGGTTCCTCCGGAAGAATGTTCGCTCTGATTAATTTCACGACCCACTTGGCGATATTTATCTTCCATGGAAATAAAGTTCCGCACAAGTTCTCCTTTAAGAGCCGCGTCAACTCCCCGTTCCTCAATGCGCTTGCCAACGTAGTCTCCGTTTTCAGAAGAGAAAATCAGTACTCCATGGGCATCGAAGATATTCAATGATTCCACTTCCCTGGTGTAAGTAACATCGGCTAGAAAATCGTTAAAATGCCGCTTACTTTCTAAATCCTGCCAGTTCACCAACTGATCTTCAAAGAGAAGATGGTTTCTGGCATGAATGCGAGCGTGTTCGATGGATAATTTCGTCTCATGCTCGAACACGGTTTCTCGAAACATGGTAATAAAAAACCACCATAGCCCTACTCCAAGCAATATAAAAACCACCGTGACAATCAAGATGGTATACAAAGTATTTATAGTTTTCTTCGACTTCCAGAAAATAAAATTTTCCGCCATGGAAATAATTTTTTATGTTTCTTTTCAAGTAGCATTATACAATACTTCTACCCATGAAAGCAAACAAGACAAAAAAACAGGCTCTTCGCCTGTTTTATGTCAAAAAATATTGCTTTGTTTTTCCTTCTTAATTCTTACTTTCCCAACTACCATCCTTTCGTTTCCAACCCCGCTGCCGCCGCGTTTCTCTGCGCTTCCTGTTTAGAAAGCCCTTCGCCAGTCGCGATCAATTTATCGTTTAAATATACCCCCACGATAAATCTCTTGTCATGATCGGGACCGCTTTCTTCAACCACTCGATAAGAAGGTGTTATACCCGTTTCCTCCTGGGCTTTCTCCTGAAACCAGCTTTTCGGATCCATGTATAATCTTTTTTCTATAATTTCCGGCAGTTCTGATACTACATTCTTTAAAATAAAATCTTTTGCCGCGTCATAGCCGCGTTCTTTTTGATCCAAATAAATCGAGCCTATAATAGCCTCAAACGCGTTCGCCAGAAGATACATTCTTGCCTTTCCTAAATCTTTCGCTTCTCCCTTGCTCATCAAAAGAAATTCTTCCACTCCGAGCTTTTTAGAAATTTTAGCCAGCATCTCACCGTTCACCAACGCCGCCCTCCAGTTGGTTAATTCCCCCTCCGGATTGGGATAATTTTTATATAAATATTCCGTTACCACTAATTCAAGCACCGCGTCACCCAAAAATTCCAGCCGCTCATTATGCTCCAGCTTATAACTCCTGTGCTCATTCAGATACGACCTGTGCGTCAATGCCTGTTGAAGCAATGCGATATCATTAAATACCACACCAATTTTTTTTGAAAGTTTTTCAACCATAATTGTCTGAACCACTGATTCACACTGATTACACATGATTTCACAGATTTTTTATTTTATACAATTTAATAATCAGTGAAATCAGGAGAATCAGTGATAATCAGTGGTTCTGATTATTTCCTCTTATCCGAACTATCATCTTTTAAGGGTTCTCCTAATTCCCGATAAATAGTGCCAAGTACACCGTTTACAAAACGGCTTGAAGATTCTCCCCCGAAAGATTTTGCCAGCTCAATCGCCTCATTGATCGCCACTTTGGGAGGAACTTCTTCGTAGCTTTCAAATAAGAGTTCGTAGATGCCTAAACGCAGAATATTCCTGTCTACAATGGTCACCTGATCCAGCGGCCATTCAGGAGCGCACTTTTCAATCAACGGATCAATCTTATCCTGATTAGCGATGGTATTTTTTACCAGATCATACACAAAAGCGCTTTGCTCCAATCCTGGACCAAACTCTTCTATGTTTCTCTTTATTATTTCATCAATCTTTTTCTCATCCCGTCCGCGAAAATCCCACTCGTAAAGAGCTTGCATCGCGATTGATCTTGAAAGGTGCCTGTTTGCCATGTTACTTTTTTGACTTTTTATGGACCTTCTTCGTGGTGTCCATTACTTCTCTTCCTTTATAATATCCGCACTCCGAACAGATTCTATGAGACTCTATCTTTGCGCCGCAATTCGAGCACGCAACCAATACTTTAGGAACAAGCTTGTGATATACTCTTGCCCTGTCGCGTCGTGCCTTCGTATGCCTTTGTTTTTGCGTTGACATGAGACTGATCCCTCGTGCCACCCTGAACTTCACCCCGCTACCCGCACCCGCAAGCACGAGTTCAGCATGACAGCATGATATTATTGATTAGGCTTTTTCAACAAGGCTTATCATAACACTCTTCCTATTTTTTAGCAAGAGCGGGAAAGTCTTCCGAGAATTGCTTCCTGTACAGGCCTAAAGCTCTTCCTGTGAATCTCGCACGGCCCATATTTTTTCAGCGCTTCCATGTGTAACATAGTTCCATATCCTTTGTGCCGGCTAAAAAGGTATTCGGGATATTTTTCCGCTAACTTCTCCATAATGTCATCCCTGGTAACTTTTGCAATAATGGAGGCAGCAGAAATAGATTTTACTATTTGATCTCCCCGCGCTATCGCGCGCTGCTCCAGGGAAATAGCCGGAATTTTTTTGTTGCCGTCCACCAGAAGAACCGGATTCCAGACGCCAGGCAAGGTATGTTTCGAAAAAATTACATTTCTTAATTCTGTAAGCGCTTTTTTCATCGCCAAAAAACTGGCCTGCAATATATTTATTCTGTCTATTACAGTATGATCGCATATCCCCACACCTGCATAAAAGTATTTTCTTATAATATCTTCCGCTTTTTCTCTCTGCTTTTTTGATAAAGTTTTCGAGTCCCTGATAGCATCGAGTGTTTTTTCCGGTTCAATGTTCGATATTCCGCATTTCATATCTTTCAACATTACTGCTACCGCGACTACCGGCCCTGCCAGCGGACCGCGACCGGCCTCATCAATACCTATAATGTTCCGATAGCCCTTTCTATAAAGTTCCTGCTCTAAAATAAACGTTGATTTCTGCATAGTTTTATTATATAGTAAAAGTACCGCATCGGATAATTTTATCTCGCAGCACCCATTGAGCGATCAGGGAAATGGAGATAAGTTAAAATATGAGAAAGTTTAGAGAAATAAATTTAGATTTGTTGTATGCAAAGCTTTTCCACAAGTGGAAAGCTTTTTAAATTTCCAATTCCCAATTTCCAATAAATGTCCAATGATTAAATTCCAAAATTTTGGACATTGGAAATTGGGAATTGGAAATTACAGCCATACCTATGTCAAAATTTACTCATTTACACGTTCACTCTCATTATTCTTTATTGGATGGACTGGCAAAGATAGATGATCTTCTTGACCGCGCCAAAGAACTTGGCATGGATTCTTTAGCGCTTACTGATCACGGTGTGCTCTATGGCGCGATAGAATTTTTTATGAAAGCAAAGGAAAAAGGGATCAAGCCGGTTATTGGATGCGAGATGTACGTAACGCCCAACGATCTTCACAGCAAAAACCCGACCAGTGAAGACCGCAAGCGGTATCATTTGATTCTTCTGGCAAAAAACGAGAGGGGATACAAAAATCTCATGAAACTTATTTCCATCGCGCATCTGGAAGGATTTTATTACAAACCTCGCATTGACCGGAGTGCGCTCCGGGAATACGCGGAAGGACTCATCGGCCTTTCCGCCTGCGCGGAAGGAGAAGTTCCGGCTAATGTCATTATGGGACAAACAGGCAAGGCAGAAGAGCTGGCGCTGGAATACCAGGATATTTTTGGGAAAGGCAACTTCTATTTAGAAATTCAATGCCATCCCAATTTCACTCCCCAGCAAACCGCCAACGACGGATTGATTCAGATTTCAAAAAAACATACCATTCCGCTGGTCGCGACCAATGACATTCACTATGTAAAAAAAGAAGACGCGCCTATTCAGGATATTTTGCTCTGCATCCAGACCAACAAAAAAGTAGATGTGAAAGATCGGATGAATTTGATGGATTTTGAGTTACATCTCAAAAGTCCGGAAGAAATGGAAAATCATTTTAGAGACATTCCCGAGGCGATCAGTAACACCCAGGAAATAGTGGATAAATGCCAGATGGAGATTACTTTGGGCGAAACCCAACTCCCTATCTATGAGGTGCCGGAAGGATTTACGCCTGAAAGTTACCTTCGCGCACTTACCGAAGAAGGGCTGCAAAAAAGATTCAACCAACAAATCACTTCCCAGCGACAAGAGAGAATGGAATATGAGCTGGAAGTAATCGAAAAAACCGGATTTGCTTCGTACTTTCTGATCGTGCAGGACTTTGTAAACTGGGCTAAAAACCAGGGAATTGTAGTCGGTCCCGGACGAGGCAGCGCCGCCGGAAGCTTTGTGTCCTACCTCATCGGAATTACTAATATTGATCCTATTAAATATGATTTGCTTTTTGAACGATTTTTGAATCCGGAAAGAATTTCCATGCCTGATGTTGACATGGATTTCGCGGACGACAGGCGCGATGAAGTACTGGAGTATGTCCGAAAAAAATACGGCAATGACCACGTGGCGCAAATTATTACTTTTGGAACTATGGCCGCCCGCGCCGCGATCCGCGACGCGGGAAGAGCGCTGGGACTGCCGTATGATTTTTGCGATAAAACCGCGAAGCTTATTCCCATGTTTTCTTCTATTGAAAAAGCGCTGGAAGAAGTGAAGGAATTTAAGGATTTATACGCGAGCGGAGAGGACGCCAAACGTCTCATAGACAGCGCGAAACGATTGGAAGGAGTCGCCCGCCACGCCTCCATGCATGCTTGCGGAGTAGTGATCACCAAAGATCCGGTTACGGAATATACCCCGTTACAGAATATTACTAAAAAAGGGAAAGAAAAAAGCGAGGGAACGGTTACCCAGTATTCCGCTTCCACTAAAAGCAGCTTTGTGGAAAAGATCGGCCTGCTAAAGATGGATTTTTTAGGTCTGAAAAATCTCACCATCATCCAAAATACGTTGCGCATCGTCAGGAAAACAAGTGGAATAGATATTAATATTGATGACATCCCTTCCGATGATAAAGAAACCTTCGCGCTTCTCCAGCGCGCGGAAACTACGGGAGTATTCCAATTGGAAAGTTCGGGTATGAAGCGGTATCTCAAACAGCTTTCCCCCACCGTTTTTGAAGACATTATCGCCATGGTCGCGCTCTACCGCCCGGGTCCGATGGATTGGATTCCGGATTTTATCGCCCGAAAACACGGCAAAAAGGAAATGACTTACCTTCATCCAAAATTAAAACCCATCCTGGAAAAAACCTACGGCGTGGCGGTATACCAGGAACAGGTCATGCAAATCGCGAGGGACCTGGCCGGATTTTCCCTGGGCGAAGCGGACGTGTTGCGAAAAGCCATGGGGAAAAAGATTTTCGCGTTGATTACTGAACAAAAATTGAAGTTTGTCGAAGGGTGCGCAAGCCAGGGAGTAGATAAAAAAATCGGCGAGAAAGTGTTTGAATTTATTGAACCGTTTGCCGGCTACGGATTTAACCGCTCCCACGCGGCCTGTTACGCGCTAATCGGCTATCAAACGGCATATCTCAAAGCCCGCTTTCCCGCCGCGTTCATGGCCGCGCTACTCACGTCAGACCAAAATGATACCGACCGGGTAGCCATCGAAGTTTCTGAATGCCGCGATATGGGCATCGAAGTACTGCCGCCGCATGTGAATGAGAGCTTTGAAGAATTCGCAGTAATCGTAGATGAGGGAGAAAATAAAAAAGAACGGATCCGCTTTGGTCTCAACGCTATTAAAAACGTCGGCCACACCGTCGCGCGTGAAATTGTGGAAGAAAGAAAACGCGGCGGAAAATTTAAAAGCCTCACTGATTTTATCGAGCGAGTGCATACGAAAGATTTAAACAAAAAATCACTGGAAGCGCTGGCGAAAGTCGGCGCGCTGGAAGGATTTGGAGAACGCAATCAAATCCTTTCTTCTATGGATACTATTCTCGCTCACGCGAAAAATTTTCAAAATCTAAAAAATTCCAGCCAGCGCAGCCTCTTCGGAGCTGACGCGATGAAGCTTCCGGAAATTTCTCTCGTCCCCACCCAACCATCCTCCAAAAAGCAATTGCTTTCCTGGGAAAAAGAACTGCTGGGACTCTATATAAGCGACCACCCCACCAAAGAATACAAAGAATATTTTCAACGCATGGCGGTACCCATCAAAGAAATCAACGCCCAGATGGTAGGGGAAAATATTCACGTGGGAGGAGTAGTTTCCAAGGTGCAAAAGATTTTTCTGAAAAGCCAGCAGACCATGTATTTTGTGACCATTGAAGACATGGAAGGAAAAATCGAAATTCTGGTGTTTCCCAAAATTCTTGAAACTACCCAACTCACGTGGGAAGAAGATAAAATTGTGCTAGTTCACGGAAAACTGTCTGATAAAGACGGAGTATTTAAACTTTTATGCGACGATGTAAAAGCAGTAAACGATCAGGAAATTAAAGAGTTTAAAAGAATTATGAATACTCAAAAATCAAACGGTGCTACCGCGTCTTCTTACATGGATCAATTTTCTCAAAAATCCCAGAAACTCATAATCACCCTTCCGCCCAATTGCGACCAGACTACTCTCCAAAAACTTTCCCAGTTTTTAAGCCATTGCAAGGAAGGAGCCATGAGGGTATATCTGGTGGTAAACAGCGCGAAAGTGGAAACTTCCTATCAGATTAATAACCGGGAATATTTGCTGGATGATTTGAAAGTGATTGTGCCGGGGAGTAAGGTGGAAGTGACGTAAAAAATATTATTCCTGTTGGACTTTTTTATACTTTCATGATAAAAAAGCTTTAGCAGTTTTCGCTCCTCTTTTTAACACTATTATAAAAAACAAGGAGGCTGGAGATGCCTGGCATTCACATCACAAACGAGATGGATTACCCAGAAAAAAAGAAACGAGTTAGAACAAGAAGGAGGAGTAAATTCCAAAGGGAAAACATAAGAAAAGATAAGTCAACCGGAAAACGAACATGCGATTATCCAGGATGTATCACCATCCTGAGCACAACTAACCCCGGTCCTTTTTGTTGTTATCATACTGGAGAGCTGGCCAGAAAAAAAATGGATGAGGAAATTAAAAAGTATAACTATGACGGAATGCCCATAGGAAAGCATTCCTCAAAAAAGTGACCGAGGGAGGCAAGGGATAGACCTTGCCTCCGTTTTATTTATTTCATGACAATTGACTACTCTCTTTCTTTTCCTCTATAATAAGGCTTATGAACAAGAAATATTCAGAAGACCAACATTCTAAATTGTCGATCCTTCGCCACTCCGCTGCCCATGTGCTTGCGACAGCAGTATTGGAGATGTTTCCGGAGACTAAGTTCGGCATGGGACCCGCGATTGAGAACGGATTTTATTATGACTTTGATCTGCCTCGCACGTTGATTCCCGAAGATCTGGAAATTTTGGAATCAAAGATGAGAGAGATTATTAAGCTCAATCATTCTTTTGAACGGGCGGAAGTTTCCACCAAAGAAGCCAGAGAAGATTTTGAAAAACTGGGGCAAACTTATAAAGTAGAAATTGTCAACGACCTAGAAAAAGAAAAGAACGAAAAAGTTTCCGTGTATAAATCCGGTCCTTTCGTGGATTTATGCGCCGGCCCGCACGTGGATTCCACCGGAGAAATAAACCCCAACGCATTTAAGCTCACCAAAATATCCGGCGCGTATTGGAAAGGAAATGAAAAAAATAAACAGCTGCAAAGGATTTACGGCGTGGTATTTGAAACGGAAAAAGAATTACAGGATTACCCGAACGCGTTGGAAGAGGCAGAGAAAAGAGATCACCGGAAAATAGGAAAAGAGTTGGATTTGTTTGTATTCTCTGACCTGGTGGGCAAGGGATTGCCGCTTCTTACCCCTAAGGGGTCGATTATCCGGCAGGAATTGGAACGATTCATTGTTGATGAAGAAACTAAAAGAGGATATTCCAGGACTTATACCCCTGAACTGGCTAAAGTAGAGCTGTACAAAAAATCCGGCCATTGGGATCATTATCAGGACAGCATGTATCCTGCCATAGAAGTAGACGGGGAACAATATGTGTTGCGGCCCATGACTTGCCCGCACCAGTTTATGATCTATAATTCCCGCCCGAGAAGTTACAGGGAACTTCCTATCCGCTACGCCGAAATAGCCAAACTCTATCGCAAGGAACAATCAGGAGAATTATCCGGATTAATCCGTGTGATGAGTTTTTCTTTGGTGGATGCCCATATCATTTGCCGCCCCGATCAAGTGGAAGAAGAATTTATGAAGGTGGTGGATTTAGTTCAATATGGCATGAAAGTGCTTGGCATAACTGATTTTTGGTACCGCTTTTCCAAGTGGGATCCCGACAATAAAGAAAAGTATATTAATAATCCAGGAGCCTGGGAAACTACGCAAGCGTCCATGAAAAAAATACTGGATCACCTGCGTCTTGAATATGTCGAAGCCGAAAACGAGGCCGCTTTTTACGGTCCGAAGCTGGACGTGCAAATGAGAAACGTAAATGGAAAAGAAGATACGGCTTTTACCATTCAAATTGATTTTGCCATGCCGGAACGTTTCGATATGAGTTACATTGACGAAAATGGCAAGCACCAGCGGCCCATGGTTATTCACCGGTCTTCCATCGGATGCATTGAAAGAACCATGGCCTTCCTCATCGAACACTACGCCGGCGCGTTTCCCGTCTGGCTCTCCCCTGTCCAGGTTGCCATTATCCCTGTTTCAGAAAAATTCAACGAATATGCTTCTACTGTGGAACAAAAATTAAAAGAAGCCAATATTCGAGTAGAATTCCACGACGCAAACGAGCCGCTTGGCAAGCGCATCCGCGAAGCCGAAATGCAAAAAATCCCTTACATGCTCGTAGTCGGAGAAAAAGAATCCGCATCGGGAAACGTCACCGTGCGAGAGAGAGGAAAAAAAGAACAGGAGACGATTTTGCTGGAAGAGTTTGCGGAGAAGATTAAAACAAAGATTGGGGAGAGAAAATAGAAAATCCGTACAATAAAAAGCAAGAAGAGCAGTCCTAAAGGACCAGCTTTTTTTGTCTGAACCACTGATTCGCACATGATTACCCTGATTCCACTGATTATTTTATTTATACCAATTAATCAGTGCAATCATGAAAATCAGTGATAATCAGTGGTTCAGACAATTATTATGAAGTATTACATCAAAACTTTCGGCTGCCAGATGAATCACTCCGACTCCGAAAGGATTGCCCGATACTTTGAAGAGAATAATATCGAATCGGCTTCAGATGTACATGAAGCTGATTTAGTTATGTTCAATACCTGCGGCGTGCGACAGATGGCGGAAGATCGGATCTACGGACAGATCCATAATTTACGCAAGGCAAACCCAGATATAAAGATTGTGCTCACTGGCTGCCTTGCCAACCGCCAGGATGTGCGGAAAAAAATTTCGAGTAAAGTAGATTTATTTGTCGAGATAAAAAACATCGGCAGCGCGCTTGCCCAACTGGGTCTCGACCAAAAAGAATACACCCGCGATTACTTATCTCTCCTGCCGAAACATACCAACAATTTCCAGGCATACATCCCCATCATGACCGGCTGCGATAATTTCTGCGCCTATTGCGTCGTGCCCTACGCGCGGGGAAGAGAAACTTCGCTTCTGGCAAAGGAAATTCTGGAAGAAATAAAAAATTTAGCGGCGCGAGGATGCAAAGAAATTATTCTCTTAGGACAAAATGTGAACAGCTACCGCGATGGAACTGTAAATTTTCCCCGACTTTTACGAAAAGCAAACGCTATCCCCGGAAAATTTTGGATTCAGTTTATTTCTTCTCATCCCAAAGACGCGACTGATGAATTTATTAAAACTATAACCAAATTAAAGAAAGTTTGCGAGTATATTCACCTTCCTGTTCAATCCGGAGATGATGAAATATTGCAACGCATGAATCGAAAGTACACCGCTAAACATTACTTACAACTGGTGAGAAAAATAAAACAGTCGTTTAAAAAATATAAACCAGACATGCTTTATTCTCTCACTTCAGACATTATCGTCGGTTTCCCGGGAGAAACTCGCGCGCGATTCATGGAGTCAGCCAAAATCATGGAAAAAGCTAATTACGACATGGTTTATTTCGGCCAATATTCCCCCCGCCCCAACACCGCCGCATGGAAAATGAAAGATAATGTTTCCAAAAAAGAAAAAGTCCGTCGGGAGAAATATTTAAATAATATTCTCAAAAAAACTTCTTCGAATAATAACAAAAAATATTTGAAAAAAATAATTGAAGTGCTGGTAGAAAAAGAAGAAGGCGGTTATTATTTTGGCAGAACAAGAACCAGCAAGCATGTGAAGTTTCCTGTAAGTAAAGAAAATCTTGTGGGAAAATTTACAAAAGTGAAAATAGTTAAGGCGAATGTGTGGAACCTTGAAGGATTGTCTGAACCATGATTTGCTTGATTTAATGATTTCATGATTACACCTCCAAGCAGGTTCAAGCGTCTCACTTGAACCTTGGATTTCTGACAGGCTATAGTCCGCAAGAAACTAAAAGTTCAGGCGTCTCGCCTGAACTTGTAAGAAGTAAAAAATGATTTTATATTTTTAGGGCTTACGCATTTGACTGTCTTTTGTCATTCCCGTGTAGACGGGAATCCAGGAGAATACGACATATTTATCCTATAATAATCCAGTTATAGAGCAAAAAGAAACTAAATCAGCTTTGTTATGTATATCGTTTTCCTCGATGAATCCTGGATCCCCGCCTACGCGGGGATGACAAATGCGTAAGTCCTAATTTTGATTTGTCATTTTGATTTTTGATTTTTACATTTTTCATTTTTATTATAAAAAAAATATGAAAAAAATTATCGTCATCCTTGGTCCTACTTCTTCCGGAAAGTCCGATATTGCCATCAAACTTGCCCGGAAATTTAACGGCGAGATAATTTCGGCTGATTCCCGGCAGGTGTATCGCGGTATGGATTTGGGAACAGGAAAAGTTTCCAAAAAAGAACAGCAACTGGCGCCGCATCATATGTTGGATATCGTCAGCCCCAAAACGGACTACAACGCGGCTAAATTCAAAAAGCAAGTGGAAAAAGTTATTGTTGATATTTTGAAAAGAAAAAAATTGCCTATCCTCTGTGGCGGAACCGGATTTTGGATTAAAGCTTTGGTGGATGACATAACTTTTCCTAAAGTAAAACCGGATTGGAAACTAAGGAAGAAACTGGAAGCATATTCTGCTGATAAGTTATTCAGCATGATTAAAAAACTGGACAAATCCAGAGCTGAAACCATTGATCGGCATAATAAAGTGAGATTAACCAGGGCTATTGAAATATGCAAATCTATCGGGAAAGTACCACGAGAGAAGAAAGAAGCAAGCAGTAAGCAGTATGCGTTTTTGCAAATCGGCGTTAGTGTTCCAAAAGAAGAATTGCATGAAAGAATTAAGGCCCGTTTGGAAAAAAGGTTTACGCAAGGGATGATCCGTGAAGTAGAAAAGTTGCACGGACAAAATAACGTAAGCTGGAAGAGAATGGAATCGTTTGGATTGGAATACTATTGGATCGCGTTATATTTGCAGAAAAAAATTTCCAGGAAAGATTTGAAAGAAAAACTTTTTCAAGACAGTAAAAATTACGCCAAACGGCAGATGACGTGGTTTCGGAAAGGTGAGAGGATTGTGTGGCTGGGAAATTATGAGGAGATTGAAAAATACGTGAAGATGTTTTTGGAGAAATAAAAATATTGAGAGCCGGCGCTAAATTGCGCCGGCTCTATTTTTAGATTTTAGGAAAATCTCCATTTATACCCTGAAAAACCTTAGTGTCCCGGTAGAGAGCTCTGGAAACCTGCTCCCTGTCCATATCATTTGGAGTTTCCCCGCAACCGATTTTTGCCCAGAGATCCAGGACATAAAATCGGAGGGAATCCGCAAGATACACCAATTCTTCCAATATATTCGCGTCTCCGGTGGGAATAAAAATGTCAGCAATGTTATCCGTCCCTATCCGAATAGGAATTTCCCATTTAATCATTTCCAGAATTCGCGCGACACTATTATGTATCGGCGCGGAGAGAGATCGTAATTGACGCATGGAAAGAGCGGCTCTGGGGCAGCAAATCACGCCTATGTGGTATGTTTTCAGCCCTTCCAGAAGTTTCTTGAATCTGTATTCATCGTAGCAGGAAGGGGAAAGCGCGTGGACTGCCCATACCGTTGGATAAAAGTGACGCTCTATCTCAGGAGAGCCAATCCATCGCACTGCTTCAATGAGGGTTTCTGTTCCATTTTCCCGAGGATCATTCCCCTGGTCAACATGCACGTGAACTTCTTTCTTTAGCGCTATGCCTAACTCCAGTACTCTCTTCAAATGAGCATCGTAGCCAATTCTGTCCGGCGCGTCATCTTTTTCCGGCAACGCACCAATAAAATCGCACATTCTTGATGCTTCTACAAACACTTCCCACCGGTCTGGATTTACTTCTGGTTTTTTAAATCCAAAGATGGGCTGGGTTCCCACCTGAAAATTAATCCTGCCCTTAAATTCTTCCTTGAGTTCCAGTGCTGGAATAATTGCTTTTAGTCCTATATCCGGAGTCGCGTCAATGAGTGAAGCCACTCTCTTTGTTCCAAAGTGAATCATTCTTTCCAGCTGGCACGCTACTCTGTCTTTAAATTCTTTATATTTATACGCGTCACTTTTGTGAAGCTCTCCGGTAAGATTTTGCTTTACTCTTAATGGAAGCGTGGCTGCCTCCAATGGGTCAATGCTGGCACGTTCCCAAAACTTTGGATCAAGCGTATTCGCCCGATCCAGATGGGCATGCGCATTCACCCAACCGCCATACTCTTCCGCCCTGTCCAAAAGTTTTCTCTTGAATGGAGAAAGCGCTTCCTTCCAGTCCATATCCTGCCCTTTCTATTCTATTGTTAAAAAACAAAAAAGACGTCCCTTTAGACGTCCCTCCCTTGGAAATAGTGATTTCGTTTTCCGCATACTTTCAGAAGTATAGCGAAAATGGTTCGGGATTGTCAAATCAACTTCCTCTTAATAGTTGAAATCTTTATTTTTCAGAAGCTTATATTTTATACAGTTAGTAGAGATGTTTTTGAAATAAAATTACACTATAAAATATTTTCCTGAAACACACTGTTATACGTATTTTTTCTTTAGTTTTTCCTCATCTTCTTCAGTATATCTAGGTTTTATAGTTTTAATATATAAATCATCAACCAGCTCATCGGGGTCATAAGCTAAATTTTCTCTTTGTATTCTGAAAAACTCTCTTACTTCTTTAACCGTTCCAGTTAGTATTGGTGGCATTCCGGACAATGGATCGTAAACTTTTAAAAATTGTGAATAAGATGGATCTGCAATCAACTTTTCTTCATCTCTACGATCAATGTCGTCAGTAAGAGAAATATGTCCGCTACCCTGTTGTTCCGCCATGACTATTCCTTCTCGCTCCAGAGCCACTCTTAATTGCCTGGTGTAATCAATGCAACCTGCTCTTCCATCGCTTGACCACGAGCTTAAAACAGGTGGCGCTTTTTGTTTAGCTCTTTCAAGCGCGGCAATTAAAATGGTTCGCGTTAATTTTTCTCTTCCAACTTCAAATGAACTCATTTTTATTTTCCAGAAACTTATATTTTTACAGTCAGTAAACTTAAAATAACTAGTTATAAACTCATTCCTGACATAGTAGTGTTTGCAAGATTTTTAAAACTTTATTTAGCACTGTCAGCTTGTTCCCAACCCGATGTTTTGTTATATTCCACAGCCTTTTTCTTCGCCCATTCAACAAGATCATCAGAAACATCTTCTGATTTTTGATCAACGACATCATACCTAGATTCGTTAATACTACTAATGTATTTATCGGCATCTTTATTTGGATATTTCTCTTTATAGGCAACTTTCAATTGATCCAGAAATTTTGGATCACCCATGAGCTGTCTAGATGCCCATTGTCCAGTGTTTGCAGGGTTTATCTTAAATGCCTCCAACATGAACTTAGCGTTATTCCGAAGCGCAGGATACATACCCTTAATTGTTCCGTCTTTATCATACAAAGTCGCTACTTTAAGCCGTTCATAAACAATATTTTCTTGATTTTCCGCTTGCTCTTCCTGATCTTTTCCCGCTACATCTTCACTGCCAGCTCCCTTTATCCTCTCCAAAATATCTGCCGCTTTTTTGGCGTCTTCTTCCGCCTGGAGCCTGTCTTGTTCCGCAAGTTCGGCTTTTCTTTTTGCTTCTTCTTCCGCGGCTTTAGCGGCTTTGGCTTCATCAAAAGCCTTATTTTCTTTGAGAGCTTCCCCATGAGCTTTATCCATTTTCTCTTTATCACGCGTTACATTTTCTTCCAAGGCTTCGCCATGGGCGCTTTCAATCATTTCACTTTTTTGCGCTTCCATTTTTCCCTTCTGCGTCTCTTCTTGCCTTATGCCTCCTTCCTCCGCTTGTAACGCTTCCCCTTGCTGTTGCAGTTTTTTGCCCAAAGCAATTAATTCTTCCGGTGATTCAGCCTTCATCACTTCTTGAGACATTTCGCTTTTGGTTCCTTCAAATTTTTTCTTGAAATTTTCCCACTTATTTTTCACCGATTCTTTGGCTCCTTCATAGGCTTTCGCCACTTTTTCAAATGCGGCTCTCATGTTTTTTATGTTAAAGATTATTATAAATACCTATTTTACGCCACCCTGATTCCAGTCTTTTTTATCTCCCTAACCATCGGATCAACCTCGCTTTCAAAATCTTCTGGAACAAATCCAATTGGTTCGATTCTTAAATCTACGTCCACGCCAATTTTCCATAATAGCTCCTCATTCTTATTCCAGTCTTTTTTTAATTTATCAGATAAGACCGCGATATCAATATCACTTCCTGCGTGATATTTTCCAACTGCGTATGAACCAAATAGATAAATCGCGGAAAAGGGATAGTTTTCTGCTTTCAATTTTTCTCCAAACTTTATGGCTATTTTTTTAGCGTCAGCTTTTGACATAAATTCTGGTACAATTTCTTATCTCATTACGCTTTTTTCAGTTTTAGCACCGCTCTGAATTGTTTCACTTCTTTTTCCAAGTTTCTCACTCTTTCCATGAGAGAGATGCGATTTCCTTCATCCATGTTTCCTTCTTCCAGATGCTCCAGTCGTTTTTTTATATCTTTTATTTCCTCGTCAAGATTAGAAAAATATTCAAAAACTGTTTTGAAGTTGCTTTTGGTTTCATCTCTAAATTCAAAAAGTTTCTTAAAATTAATCGCAGTTTCATCTTTGAATTCAAAGAGTTTCTTAAAATTAATCGCAGTTTCATCTTTGAATTCTCGCAATTCTTCCTGCAGTATGGTTTGCCCTTCCGCCACGGCGTCAAATTTTCCTTCCAAATGTTCAATAAGCGCGCCTACTTCGCTCGCTCGAAACATCCGTTCTATTTTTTTATCCATTTTTTTAAACTTTTTTTTCTTCATAGTAGTGAATAAATTCGCCCTAAAAGTATAGCATAAATGGAACGGCCTTATCACCCCAACCTTCCCCTTAATATCTCCATCACCACCTTCGGATTCGCCTTTCCTTTCGTCGTAGCCATAACCTGCCCCATTAAAAACTGCAACGCGTTTTGCTTTCCGCTTTTGTAGTCTTCCACTGATTTCGTATTGCGCGCGAGTACTTCGTCTACCGCTTTTTCCAGCTCAATCGTATCACTTACCTGGGAAAGTCCCCTAGATTCAATGATCTGGGAAGGATCGCCTCCAGTTCGATACATTTCCTCCAGCACCGCCTGCGCCGCGCTCGAGTTTATTTTCTCACCCGCTACAAAGCCGATCAGTTCAGCATAATTTTCCGCGGTAATTTTTATGTCCTTTACCGTCTGGTTATTTTTTATTAAATGCTTTTGCAATTCGCTTACAATATAGTTAGCCGCCAGCTTAATAAACTTTTCCTCGAGTGCTGATACTTCGCCGGAATCCTTCATGGCTTTCAGCTCTGAAATCACTTCTTCAAAATACTGAGCCAAATCTTTGTCGCTCACCAGCACTTCCGCGTTTTCCCTGGAGACGCCATACTCTGCCATGAGTCTTTGCCTCCTGGCCTCCGGAAGTTCCGGGAGTTTACGCCGTAAGTTTTCGATATATTCATCCGTAAATACCATTGGCGGGATGTCCGGTTCTGGGAAATAGCGGTAGTCATGCGCCGCTTCCTTTTTACGCTGTGATACAGTTATACTTTTACCGCTGTCAAATCCTCTCGTTTCCTGTACTACTTTTTCTCCCTTATCCAAAATTTCCGTCTGCCGTTTAATCTCATACTCCACCGCTTTTTCCACAAATCGAAATGAGTTAATGTTCTTCACCTCTACTTTAGTACCGCTTAATTTGCCTTCTCCCTCTTTGTGCAAAGAAATATTTACCTCGCAGCGCATGTGCCCTTTTTCCATATCCGCGTCAGAAATTTCCAGATAGCGGAAAATCTGCTGCAATTTCTGGCAAAACATCCGCGCTTCGAACGCCGATTCAATATCCGGTTCCGTAACCAGCTCCATAAGAGGCACGCCGGCACGATTGAAATCTACTAAAGAATACTTCGCGCCAGCAGGATGCACTAATTTCCCGGTATCTTCTTCCAGATGAATCCGGGTAATGCCGACTTTTTTATCATTTATTTCCAAATACCCCCGCTCGCAAAGCGGCTGGTCATATTGAGAAATCTGATACCCCTTGGGAAGATCGGGATAAAAATAATTTTTCCGGTCAAATTTAGATTCTTTTCTTAACTCGCAATTCAAAGCCAATCCGGCCATCTGAACAAATTCAATCGCCTGCCGATTCGGCACTGGTAACGTCCCGGGCTGGCCGGTGCACACAGGGCAAATATTCACATTCGGTTCTGTTTCCCCGCCCATGCCGTTTTTGCTTGCGCAAAACATCTTGGACTTTGTTTTAAGTTCAACATGGATTTCGAGACCGATAGTGGAAAGATAAGTTGGCATAAAGTTTATTTGTCTGAACCACTGATTATCACGTGATTACACATGATTTCACTGATTCATGACTTACGCATTTGTCATCCCCGCGAAGGCGGGGATCCAGGATTCAATGGGCGAGGTGAAATATAAAAATATACTAATTTCGATTCTTTTTACTCTATATCTGGATTATTATTAGATAGCCGTATGGTATACTCCTGGATTCCCGCCTACGCGGGAATGACATAAAAGAAAGCCAAACGCGTAAGTCATGTGATTTTTATTTTTCACTAAGCCAATCTGTGTAATCAGGAAAATCAGTGCGAATCAGTGGTTCAGACAATTACGCTACCAGTCTAGCATAAAAATAACAAATGTAAAAGGCTTTGTTGAGCTATAAAATAATAAGAACCCTTGCTAAAATTTGTATTTTCGTGTAGGAATTATATAGCTTTCTTTGACAATAGAATGTTTTCCGGAAAAAAATGTGTTCGTCACATTTTTTAACTATCAACAAACAAGTGCACCAGTAAAGGAGACTTGGCAATGGCAGTAGAGAAAACTGTTGTAGTGGTTAAACCTCATGTCCGCAGACACTTTCCAGATTATGGAAGAGTTCTGGAGGATATACTAGACGTTTACACAATGGGTCTGAAATTAAAAATACTAGCTGTTAGAAACGTACTCTTTACCCAAAGACAAGCTGAAGCTTTCTATTCAGAACACTTTGGAAAAACATTTTACGAGAAACTTATCCAAGCTCAATTGGAAGGACCATGCACAGTGATAATATTAGAAGGAGAGGATGCGATCAAAGCGGTTCGCTACATCCACGGTCCCACTAATCCAGATGACTGGAGAGAGGGACACCTGAGAAAAAGATACGGAAAACCCGAAGAAGGAGGACCATACAACGCTCTTCACGCGACAGACAGCCCTGAAAAATATGAGAGAGAGTACCTGATCACACTAATGACGGTCGTTTAGACCACAAAAGAGGCGGTTCCAGTGAAACCGCCTCTGATTATTTTTTATTTCAGTATTTCCGCTACCGCGCTGCCATATCCGCCAATATTCCCTACAAAACTTTTTAAATCTTTTCCATCCACGCACACAAGTGATTTCATTTCCTGGTCATTATACTGTGAAAATAATTGCAATAATTCTCCGCAAGATATATTTAATGTTACAAAAAATAACGCGCCAACTGTGTAGCCGTCAGTAAGCACCAATCCTCTTATGTAACAATCTTTTATTAATGTCGTACGTATTCCTGTCTCTTCTTCCAACTCTTTATAAAGTACGCTAAATAAATCCTTACTCCCAGCAATTACTAATTCATCGTGCGAAGCTACTCCTCCAATAAAATCAACCTTCTTATGATTCATGGTATTGCCGGATAATTCTCCGAAAATATACTTTTCATCAGAAGTTTTAATAATACTGGCTACAAAAAGTCCTTTGCTGTAGTATTCCTCATCCATTTCCGCCACCTCAGGAACAAAACGCATAGTGTTTCTCACACTAAAATCAATGGTTGAAAGTTCCAGGGATAATTTCTTTTTAGAAAACGCATACGCGTTCAGACGATAGGTTGAAGAATCCCATACCTTTACGCCTTTATCCTTTGCTTCCCGCACCCGTTGATCCCAGAGATTTATAATCTTACTTTCCAGTTCCGGATCTATTTTTCGATGAGAAGCTTCATTTACCGTGATAGAAATATCGTCAGGGTAGTAGATTCCTTGTAGTAATACGCGTGGTAGATTTGTAGCCATTCTTTTTATTTTCAATCCTCTTTCCTTTTAATTTTCACACCTGCACCTCTTTCCCTTCCGTGCTCACTCTTCCTCCCTGCCACTGGCCTCGGTATTGGTTTCCCTCGCCGTCCACTTGATGAAAAGTAATGTGTACCACTCGCGCGCCGAAAGAAACTTTTATAGCGCTTTTTCCAAGATTGCAAATGCCAAAGGTAAGTTCGCCGGAGTATCCTGGTTGGACCACTCCGTTAAAAAGTCCCAGTCCGGAACGGAACAGTGTGGTACGGGGGAAAATAATTCCGGAAATATCTACCGGCAAATTCACCTTTTCCATGGTTTTTATCAAATAATACTTTCCCGGCTCAAACACAAAATGAGTTTCCTTTTCCGGATCAAAACCAGCAACCAGTTTTGCTTCAGGAGTATTTCTTTCTTCCACTCCTAAAAATCCATCGCCTTCTAATTCGTATATTTCCCCCATCCGCAAATCAAATCCCGCTCCTTCGGGATTATTCATCTCCCGTTCGCAAAGATTCTCCACTAACTTTATTTCATCAACAAGCTGATGAAGTTTTTTAATTCCCAAGATCATAAAATAATGTTAACGAGTTAATTCTAAAAAAGTAAATTTATGCTCTCCGTTATCACGCGCCTCTTCACTTATTATATTTTTAAACTCTGAATAATCCGGAAAGTATGTATCCGCTTCATATTCTCCTTCAACCACAGTAAGGTAAAGTTTATCCGCGAAACTCATCGCCTGCTGGTATACCTGCCCGCCGCCGATAACAAATATTTCTTCTCTTTCTACTTCTCCTGCTTTTTCAAGCGCCTCTTCCATTGAATGGCATACAACACATCCTTCCAGTATTAAATCAGCTTTTCTCGTAAGCACAATATTCACTCTCCTTGGTAACGGCCTGCCTATAGAGTAGAAAGTATTTTCTCCCATAATTACAGGGTGTCCCGCGGTGATAGATCTGAAATGCTGAAGGTCTTCCGGAATATTCCACAAAAGCCGGTTATCCTTGCCAATTGCCCGATCTCTGGCAATGGCGCAGATGATGCTAATGATTGGTTTTTTATTAACTTTTTCTGGCATAGTTTTTGGTAGTTTCCCTGAATCCTCCGATATTGGCTATAGGCGCCCTAAGAACGCCATGCGGATCGTAATTTTCGAGAATAATATCTTCTAGTTTGAATTCATCAATATTTTTTATTTCAGGATTCAGTTTTAACGTTGGAAACGGACGGGGAGTTCTTTCAAGCTGTTCTTTTACTTGATCAAAGTGATTAGAATATATATGAACATCTCCAAAAAAATGCACAAAATCTCCTACTGGAAGTCCGGTTGCCTGTGCCACCATCATGAGCAGCAACGCGTAGCTGGCAATATTAAAGGGAACTCCCAGAAATGAATCCGCGCTTCTCTGGTAAAGTCCGCAATTTAATTTTCCATCTACCACCGCGAATTGGAAGGTCGTGTGGCAAAAAGGCGGCACCTCATTTTTATTTTTCTCGGACGCCATCGCGTAAATAAAATCCGGATTCCAGGCTGAGATTACATACGACTTGCGGTATGGATCATTTTTCAGCCCGTCAATTATCCACGAAAGCTGATCAATTTCCCTCCCGTCACTGGCTGGCCATCTCCGCCACATTCGTCCGTAAATCGTAATGAGATCTCCCCAGGTTTTCACAAACTCGCTGTCTTTATCCTCTGATTTAAGTTTGGCAATAAATTCTTCCTGGGATATATCCTGCTCCGCCAGATTATTCTGCGAGCAGTGTTTATGATATCGCTTATACGCCCATTCATCCCAAATATGGACGTCCCTGTCCACCAGATACTTAATATTCGAATCTCCGCTTAAAAACCAAAGCAATTCAACAAAAATTCCGCGGGAGAATACTTTTTTGGTTGTGAGAAGCGGAAAGCCCTTGCTTAATTCAAACCGCATGCTCCGTCCGAATACCGATCGAATGAAAGGAGGTTCTTCCCCCTTATCTTTGTATTGTTGCAATACTTCAGGAGTAAAGAATAATTGTTTGTCTGATCCGTTATCCAAAATATCTTGTAAGAGATTGAGATATTGATACTCCGGATAAGTATCCTTAGTTTCCGCGACACAACTGCCACATGCGCCTGTGAAAATAATTTCTTCTTTTCCTTCAAAAGTATTTTTAAAATTCTCTAAATTTCCGGAAAATTTCTCCAATATTATTCCACGCTTGTTTGCCAATTCTTTTACTTCGTTTTCTTTTTCCGTTCCAGTGTTTCCTGCCTTAACTCTTTCATATTCTTCAAAATATACAATTCGTTTTACGCCTAAATTATTAAGCGCTTTCATGCAGTCGTAGCAGGGAGAAGAAGTAACGTATAACGTGGAATTTTTAAGTCGTGTGGGATTACCGGCATTCATGATGGCGTTAATCTCGCTGTGCGCGCCCCGACAACGTTTCAGTTCTTTGGTAACAGGATCGCCATCTACCTTGGCACATCCCACCTCAAGACAATGACTGTCTCCACGGCTCGGTCCATTATATCCTGTCGCGACAATTCGATGATCCTCATCCACAAACACCGACGCGATTTCATGGTACCGGCATGCCGCGCGCTTAGCTAAAATTTTAGCCAGCATCATAAATGTTTCATCCCAGTCAGGGCGGGTGTGCTTGATCACTTTTTTAGGTGAGGACATAGGGTTAAATCAAAAATTAACTTTTTATTCTTTTAATAATGCTATCCGCCTGACGGCATAATTCATCCACCGTTTTCTCATTAATTACCACGTAGTCCGCCATAGCAATAGGACCGGCCTGGTGCAGATTTTCTATTTGAGCGTAATCCCTGCTCTCTGACTCTTCAGGGGAAAGCGGCCGCACTGGTCTTTGGCTCAATCTTCCATACCTCACTTTTGGACAAGCATGCACTGCGATAGTTTCAAACTGGCTTCCAAAAAATTTTTTAAAATACAAATACTCCTCCCAGCTATATAAACTCTCTACTAAAATAATTTTTTCTTCTTTTAAAGATTTAATCTTCTTCACTACTTCTTCCGCGAGGCAAAGTAACCCTCTCTTTTCCCGCAAATCTTCGCGCGCCAACCGCTCGTTTTTTTCAGTGACCTCCAGACCTCTTCTTTTCATCTCATCAAAAACAACATCCCCGAAATATACCTTTTTAAGCGTGTAGTTTTCTACTAAATATTTTACTGTCTCTGTTTTCCCTGAACCAGGTAATCCTAACACTGCGATAATTTTTTGATTATCCATTGGGTTATATTACTTCAAATTTTTATACAACGGAAACTTCTTACACAACCCTTTCACTTCCTTTCTCACCCGACTCAACACTTTCTTATCCGTATGATTTTCCACCACTTCATAAATCCACTTCGCGATCATTTTTATTTCCTTCTCCTTCATTCCGCGCGTGGTGACTGCCGGCACGCCGATGCGTATGCCGCTTGGATCCATGGGGCTTCTCGGGTCATCCGGAATCATGTTTTTGTTCAGCGTGATGCCGACTTCATCCAGCGCGACTTCGGCTTCTTTTCCTGTCACGCCCTTACTGCCGAATACATCCGCCAGCACCATATGGTTATCCGTCCCGCCAAACATAATTTTAAAGCCGTATTGTACCAGTTCTTTTTCCAATACCTTCGCGTTTTTGATCACTTGTTTCGCGTAGCGGCGGAAATCCGGTCTCAAGGCTTCTCCAAACGCGACCGCTTTGGCCGCGATATTGTTCATATGCGGTCCGCCCTGAAATCCCGGGAAGGCCGCTTTATCGATCGCTTTGGCAAATTCTGCTTTGCACAAAATCATTCCCCCTCTCGGACCGCGTAATGTTTTGTGCGTAGTGGTGGTTACAATGTCAAAATAAGGCACGGGATTCGGTAGCGCGCGTCCCGCGATGAGCCCCGCAATGTGCGCGATGTCAATCATGGACACGGCCCCGACTTTTTTGGCAATCGCCTGAAATTTCGCGTAATCCAATTGGCGAGTGTACGCGGAAAATCCGGCTAAAATAAGTTGGGGGTTTTCTTTGATCGCCATTTCTTCCAGCGCTCTGTAATCAATAAGCCCTGACGCGTCTGTTTTATATCGAATAAAATTATACACTTTTGCCGCAAGCGTTACCGGATGGCCATGTGTCAAATGTCCGCCATGGGAAAGATCCATGCCCAATACTTTGTCGCCCGGTTTCAACACCGCGCTATAGGCAATCATATTGGCCGGCGCTCCGGAGAGCGGCTGGACATTGACATGTTCGGATCCAAAAAGTTTTTTCGCCCGCGCTATCGCCAATTCTTCCACTGCATCAGTATACTTCTGCCCGCCATAATATCTTCTCCCGGGATATCCTTCGGAATATTTATTAGTAAAGACTGACCCCAATGCTTCCAGCACCGCAGAAGAAACATAATTTTCCGAAGCAATAAGCTCCATTCCTTCCTGCTGGCGTTTAATCTCGCCCAGCGTGGCGCGATACACTTCTTTGTCCTGGAATTTGAGATGTTTCATAATTCCCAACCTTACCATTTATGCAATAATTGCAATTTTAGTATACCTGTTTATGCAAAACATGTCATGCAAAAACAGTTGAAAGAAACAAAAAGCCCTCTCCGGGCTTTATTTATTCAATACTTTTTTCATTATTTCATCCACTGAAGTATACAGATAATCCAGATCTTTTTCATTTACTATTTTAAAATCCGCCGTGGCGCCGATTTCCGGAATAAGTACTTCCGTGGCGCCCCGTTCGATTTCCTGGAATTTTTCAAAACTCATATTGTCGTCTGATTTTTCCCCTCTTTTTATGGAGCGTTCCCAGCGCAGCTTTCGATCCGCGGTCGTGTAGATAACGTGACTCTCTGGAAAATTCTTTACCATCTCATAATCTTCCCAATACCGTATACCATTCACCACCACTAATCCCTCTTCTTTATCAATTCTTCTTTTCAATCCCTTGCAAAGAATATTCGCGCCGAATCTTTTTTTAAATTCAATTGCCAGCCATTGCTGGTCTTCTTTGGAAATTTGATCAAAATAGATATGCAGCGCGTCTTTTAAAGGATCAATAAATCTCATTACTTTTGCGCCGTAATGTCGCGTAAGATATTCCGCGACAGTATCCTTTCCTGATCCGCTTTCGCCGACGAGACCAATTAAAATTCTTTTTTTATATTCCATGAGGTCAAATCTATTAAGTTAAAGTTTTGTATATGTCAATTCTGCGTTTGGCTTTCTTTCTTGTCATCCCCGCGAAGGCGGGGATCCAGAATTTGATAGGTAAGGCGAACTATATAAGGAAACTAATTTTGATTCTCTTTGCTTTATAACTGGATTATTATTGGATAGGTATGTTGTATACTCCTAGATTCCCGCCTATGCGGGAATGACATGGAAAACTTTCTTATTTTTGATAATTTTACCTTTGAATTTTCACCACAGGACCCATCGTAGAGCAAATACTTACACCAACGATAAGTTTTCCTTTAAACGCTGATGGTTTTGATTTTTCAATATATTCAATAAAAGTTCGGATATTTTCCACTAGTTGCTCCGCTTCAAAAGAAACTTTTCCCGCCACTTGATGCACGTTCCCTGAATCATCATTTTTGAACGCGATTTTCCCCTTTTTGAGCGCCGCGACTGTTTCTTTCACTTTGGCGGTCACTGTTTCAGATTTAGGATTAGGCATAAGTCCTTTGGGCCCCAAAATCTTCGCGACAGCCGCCAGTTTCATCATGATTTCCGGAGTAGCTACCAGCACATCAAACTGCACATTAGGAATAATTTTTCCGTTTTTTATTCCTTCAATCAATTCTTCTCCGCCCACCAGGTCAGCGCCAGCCTCCTTTGCCTCTGTTTCACCCAGAGAGGTGATTACTGCTACTTTTTTCTCTTTTCCTGTGCCGTGCGGAAGCACTAAAGTTCCCCGCACTTGCTGGTCGCCTTTTTTAGGATCAATGTTAGTTCTTATATGCACTTCCACTGATTCGTCAAACTTTGCAGTTTTATTCTCTTTTATAAACCGCACCGCTTCTTCAATAGTGTACACTTTATTTTTTTCTAATTTCTCAGCCGCGGCTCTATATTTTTTACCTCGTTTCATAATATTATCGCGGTTATAACGACTTGGTTATCTGGCCAGGTCTCCCGCAATTAAAAATTATTCAACCTTGATTCCCATCGATCTCGCGGTACCCGCGATAATTTTCATGGCTGCTTCCACGTCATTCGCATTGAGATCCGGCAATTTCTTTTCCGCAATTTCTCGAAGTTTATCCTGGCTGATTTTACCCACTTTGTCTTTAAGAGGATTACCCGCTCCTTTTTCCACGCCTGCCGCTTTTTGAAGCAAATCCGACGCGGGAGGAGTTTTTAGCACAAATTCAAACGTTCGGTCATCATAGACCGTAATTTCCGCCGGAATAATATCTCCGATTTTATCTTTGGTCGCCTCGTTAAATTTGGTGCAAAATTCCTGAATATTTAATCCATGTTGTCCCAACGCCGGACCGACAGGAGGAGCCGGATTAGCTTTTCCAGCCGAAATCTGAAGCTTGATAATAGTCTTAATTTTCTTAGCCATAAATTTATTAAATCCTAAGCACGATCCCGAGTACTCGGGACTAAATCCTAAACAATATCTAAATTAAAATTACCCAAATTAAAAATGTTTTAGATTTTGGTAATTTGAATTTGTTTAGGATTTAGATATTAAAATTTAGAATTTAAATATCGATTATATTTTATTAATTTGCAAAAAGTCCAGTTCTACCGGAGTTTCTCTTCCGAATATTGACACCAGCACTTTTATTTTTCCTTTTCCTTCATCGACCGTATCCACTTTACCGTCAAAATCTTTAAACGGTCCGTCAACAATTTTTACCGCATCCCCCTGCTTCACGTCGATCTTGTATTTAGGTTCGGTCATTCCCATTCTTTTCTTGAGCATTTCTATTTCCGCGGGATCAACTGGAGTAGGAGTGGTTCCCAGCCCTATGAATCCGGTCACATTGGGAGTGTTTCTCACTACATACCACGAGGCATCAGTCACAATCATTTCCACCAATACATACCCTGGATAAATCTTCTCTTCAATCACCGTTCTTTTTCCGCCCTTAATTTTAATCTTTTTTTCCATGGGAACCATTACGTCAAAGATCAAGTCCTGCATATCCATGGATTCAATTCTTTGCCGTAAATTCCGGGCGACATTGTCTTCATACCCGCTGTAGGTATGGATTACATACCACGCCCGCCCATGATGTTGTGTTTGCTTCGCCATAGATTTCATGAAACATGGAACACATAACACGGAACAAAAAATCCAAGATGATTTGTTTCATGCTCTATGTTCCATGTTCTATGTTAGAGTACAAATGTCTTTAATAAATACGCGAACAAATAATCCAGCCCTCCCAAAAATATTGCCAGCACTACGCTGATACCGATTACTATCAAAGTATACCGTACTACTTCCTGCTTTGAAGGCCAGTTTACTTTTAACAGCTCCGTTTTGGCTTCTTTGAAAAATATGACCAGCTTACTCATCCTGAGTTTTTTAAAAAATATTCACCCGCTCCAATTTTACCCCAAAAAAGGACTTTTAAAAAGCCCTTCGGGCTTTTATTGATTCTAAACTAAATATACACCAGGATTAATTTCTTGTCAAATGGTGGGCGTATCTGGATTCGAACCAGAGACCTCGTCATTATCAGTGACGCGCTCTAACCAACTGAGCTATACGCCCTTGTGGACCGTGCCGGACTCGAACCGGCCACCTCCTCGGTGCAAACGAGGCACTCTACCAGATGAGCTAACGGCCCTGTAGACTGACCGTTATTCTAACAAAAAATAATAATACTGTCCATACCAACCAGATTATTGTAAAATAAATAGATTTCAAAAATCCTAATATCCAAATCCCAATGCCAAATAAAATCCCAAATCCCAATTTCAAAACTTTTGGACATTCTGATTTTGGGTTTTATTGGATATTGGGATTTGGGAATTGTAAATTTAGATCATAGTAAATATCTTCCAGCCACATACATTCACTTTTCTTTATTATTATTTCAATTCCATCACCGCTTTGTTGAACTTGTCTCCTCGGTCGAATTCATTTACAAAAAGTCCGAAACTGGCAGCTCCGGGAGAAAGAAGCACTACGTCTCCTTCTTCCGCCATACTGTTCGCGCGTGTAACCGCCTCTTCCATCGAATCAACTACAGGAAACTCTTCCAAATCTGAGATAGAATTTTTCCAACCCAGCTTTCGCAATTCCCCTATAAGCTTATCGGCCGCTTCCCCCTTTAAAAATACTGCTTTTTTTACTCTTTCTTTTATCGCGCGAGCTAAAATTGACATATCCAGATTTTTGCTCGACCCTCCGCACACAAGCACCAATGGATCCTTAAAAGAATGAATTCCGGCTGCCGCGCTTTCAGGGTTGGTAGCCGCGGTGTCATTGTAAAATTTTACTCCCCCGAACTCCCGGACAAGCTCAAGCCGGTATGGAATACCTGAAAAATTCATAATGGATTTGCGTATGTCTTTCAAAGAAATTTTCTCCATCCATGCTACTCCTGTAGCTATCAGCACATTTTCAAGGTTATGCGATCCCGCAAGAGTAATTTCTGACACTTCCATAACTTTTTTTTCCTCTGTTCCGTCACTCACATACACGCTTCCTTCACGAGTATACACTTCTTTCCCGGAACCTGTTTTTTCCGTGGAACATCTTACGATTTGAGAAGGAATTTCTCCCTCCATATTTCGCGCTCTCTCGCTATTCCAATTCACTACGCAATATTCTTCCGGTTTTTGATAAAGAAAAATATGTTTTTTGTCTTTCACATACGCCTCCACGGAAGAATAATGATTCAGATGATCAGGAAAAATATTCGTAATGGCCGCGCCCTCTGGACTAAGAGAATACTTTCCCAACGCGCTTAGCCTCCAACTTGAAAGCTCAAAGACCACTATATTATCTTTTTTCAGATCACCAAGCTTATCTAACACTGACACCTGCCCTACGCCTACTTTCAGCGGGTTTTTACCGGCAGTTTTTAAAATGCCATACACCAAAGACGATACTGTTGTCTTTCCCTTGGTTCCTGTTATTCCTATAATACGGCTCCCGCATAATTTAAAGAAAAGACTGGAGTCCATTTCTACCGGAATTTTTCTCTCTAGCGCGAGCGCGATATACTTATTGTTCCATGGCACCGCGGGGTTTTTGACCACAAGTTCCGTCTTAGTAAAGTCCTCCGGACGATGTTGTCCCAGAACATACTCAATATTTTTCAATCCCTTCAACTTCTCGAGCGAAGGAGCAAGATACGAGGCAGAATTTATATCAGTCACAACAATTTTTGCTCCCAGTGAATGCAAAAATCGAACCGCACCGACGGCGCCTCCATGAAGGCCCAGACCCATCACGGTTATTTTTTTACACTTAAAGTCCTGCAGAGTCATATGCTTACTCCCTATTTTTTACTTCCTTATCACCTTCCCCTCCCGCATTCCTGTATACTTTCCTTCGCTTACCGCGAGTTTTCCATTTACCAGCAAAAAATCAACTCCCTTGCTGTATTGATACGGATTATCTACTGATGCTAAATCCTCTATTTTGTCCCGATCAATAACCGCAATATCCGCGAAATATTTTTCTTCTATTTTTCCTCTTTGCGCGATATTAAACTTTTCCGCCGGAAAGGAAGTCATTTTTTTCACCGCTTCTTCCCATCCCATAATTCTCTTGCCCAGCACGTACCGGGAAAATATTTTTGGAAACGTACCAAAACTCCTCGGATGCACAAGCTCTCCTGATTTTGCGTGTTCCAGATTATATCCCGACCCATTGGTCGCTACAATACCCAGAGGATGGACGAGAGCTTTTTCCATATTCTCTTTATTGAGTACCTCCATAGAGGTGATTACCCTGCCTTCGGAAGCCAGCAATACATCAATCACGGCATCCTCCACCGATTTCCCCTGCGACTCCGCGATATCCAAGATCTTTTTACGGGTTAATGTTTTATTTAAAAGTGATATGGCAATCACTATCTTGGAATAATCGAATCCTGATTCTCTCATTTCTTCCACCACTCTAGCTCGAATAGACGGATCTTTCAGCCGGCCCAGCATTATTTTTTTTCCTCCATCCGATACCCACTGAGGCAAAAGCGCGTAGAGCACAGACCCCGTATTCGTGTAGGGATACACATCAAAAGTAATATCAATTCCGCTTTCTCTGGCCTGGTTAATCTGGAAAAAGGCATCATCCATCAACTTCCAGTTCTTTTCTCCCATTACTTTCAAATGAGAAATATGCAGTTTTACTTTTGATTGTTTCGCGATATTAATCGCTTCTGATACTGCTTCAGTAAAATTTTCCACTTCGTCACGCACGTGTGTCACGTAGACGCCATTATACTCGCGGATAATTTTCGCAAGCCGCACCAATTCTTCAGCAGAAGCAGATCGCGCGTGCGTATATACCAACCCGGATGACATTCCCAGCGCGCCTTCCTCCATAGACCGGATCAGCATCTTTTCCACGTATGCCATCTCTTTTGCTTCCAGTGGCCGCATCTGATCCTTCAACACCCCTCTCCGCAATGTCCCATGTCCGGCAAGCGTGGCAAAATTAACTGACAGTTTCCTTTTCGCGACCACTTCAAGGAATTCCTCCATACGCAGCCAGTTCACATTAATCTGTTTTATATTAGCCCATTTTTGAATCGACTGAATGGCATTAGGCACCGCCAGAGGCGCGAGAGAAGACCCGCAATTACCCCCTACTACAGTGGTAATGCCCTGATATATTAAACTTTCCAGGGCAGGATTGAGAAAAATCTGCCAATAGGTATCGCTGTGATTATTTACATCAATAAATCCAGGACATACAAAACGGTCCGCGGCATCAATCTCGACTTCCCATTTCTCATTATGCAATTCCCCTATTTTCGCGATTTTATCTTCCTTAATTCCTATATCCGCTTTATACATAGGGCGGCCGGTCCCGTCAAGTATCAGGCCATTTTTTATAATGATGTCGTACATGTTTTTGTGTTGGTATAATTATTAATATCTATGCCGTTAAAGCGCGATGCTCATAAAAAAGTTAAGTACTACATTAAGAAAAAAACCGAGAGGACCGGAAAAAAGAAGAATGAACATAAGAAGCAGCACAAATCCGAATTGTTCCAGAAGTGCCAGTGTTTCGATTTTAAGAGGAAACAGCGCGAAAAGCAATTTTGATCCATCCAGGGGAGGAATAGGGATAAGATTAAAAAAAGCCAATAGTACATTCCAAAATATCACCATTACAGAAAGTTCGAAAAAAATTGATCCCAACGAACCGGAAATAACAGAAGGAATCTGGCTCCAATTGGAAAAATTAGTAATGATGTCTACTTTTACTGCCAGAGGTATATCAATAAACTTCGCGAGAATCGCAAATATCACGGCAAGGGCGATATTGATACCCGGACCCGCAAAGGCAACTGCCGCCGGTCCCCACTTCTGGCTTTTTAGATTATACGGATTATAGGGAACCGGCTTTGCTCCGCCAAACGCGAAACGCCCCCCCGTCATAATAAGCATCAAAACTGGCACCGCGATCGTCATCCATGGATCAATGTGGCTAACCGGATTTAGCGTAAGGCGCCCCGCGTACTTAGCCGTTTTATCGCCCAGCCATAATGCCGCCAAACCGTGAAATACCTCATGCAGTATGACTGAATAGGCAAAGATGATAAAATAGAACATTATGAGCACTATCCCGCTTAACATAATAAGAAAACATCTATGTATTTACTTGCCAAATCTCAATCCTTATGATAAGGTAAATCTTGTAATAAATCAAATAAGAATTCAGAATTATAACTGGTTATATAAAGTTATAATTTTTATTTTACCGGTATGAGCAAAGTATGTGAACTCTGCGGTCGCGGCACGCAATTTGGAAACAAAAGAAGCCATTCTAATATCGCGACGAAAAGAAAATTTGGCATCAATCTTCAAGTAAAAACAATTGACGGAATACGAAAAAAGGTCTGCACCCGATGCTTAAAATCACGCGCGAAGAATTAAAGATTGACTCTTCGATATTCTTCCGCGTAGCGCACGCCATACTTTTTTCCTGCTTCTTTGGCGAGACGAGTAAACATTTTTCGAAAAAAGACAAGAGAATCACACACAGGACCTAATTGGCTCTCATGAAAAGCGAGGGCTTTTATTTTTTTATTAAAACTTTTGGAAATGTCAACCGCGAAATTCGGTTCTTTAGCTACCGCGAGATACAATTCCCGCACTTCATGCGGTTCTGTATCTTCGCTTATGTAATCTTTATAGAAATGCCAATTACCGGCAGGTATGAGGCTGTTCAGCACAATCCACCCTACGGTCCTGTGGTCAACATGGTTTACATAATTTTCCATAAACACATTCGTAGGATCCGGAGCAATCACCGTGTCCGGTTTCCACTGGCGCACCAGTTTCACTATTTGCGCTCTGGCGGCATGATTGTCTTCAATCTCTCCATCCCGATGATCCAGAAAGACTACTTCTTTAATTCCCATGAAATGAGCGGATGCCAGCGTTTCTTTTTTTCTCGTTTGCACTAACTTTTTCAGGTTTTCATTCTTGCTTTGCGATCCTTTTTCCCCGTCAGTCATAACCGCAAGCACCACCCGATTTCCTCGGGAGGCAAATTCAATCATCGCCCCTCCGCACATAATTTCGGCGTCGTCAGGATGAGCGGTAACCACAAGGACTGTTTTGTATTTTGATTCTTTAAACATACGCGGTTTACTGTTCCATTATTTTCATCATTTCCTCTCCTATTTTTAATTTTTACCAAAAGAAGTCCTCAATTTCTGTTCTTTCTCAAATCTTTCCATTGCCAGCATAATAAGCCGGTCAATCAGCTCCGAATAAGAAACGCCGCCAGCCTTCCAAAGCTGGGGATACATACTGATAGAAGTGAATCCCGGAATGGTATTAATTTCATTTACCAGTACGGCGCCGTTCTTTTTCACGAAAAAATCCACTCTTCCCATTCCTTCGCATCCAAGCACTTTAAATGTTTCGACTGCCAGTTTCTTCACCCGCTCGGTTATTTTTCCGGGAAGTTTCGCCGGAATTTCGAGTGCCGCGCCGTTTTCATCAATATATTTGGCTTCATAGGAATAAAATTCGTGCTTTACCACTACTTCACCCGGCACCGAGGCGACTGGATGTTCATTTCCCAACACTGAACATTCAATTTCTCTTCCTGAAATGTGTTCTTCGATAATTATCTTAGTATCATATCGGAACGCGTCTTTCAGCGCCTGTTGAAATTCTTTTTCATTATGCACCTTATGTACTCCTACTGAAGAACCCAGGTTGGCAGGTTTCAGAAAAAAGGGCAGTCCTAATTTTTTTACCATATATGCATAGTCGGTTTTTTCCGAATCTCGAAAGACCAGAAAATTGGCTATCGGAATTCCCGCGTCCCGCAACAATCGTTTCATGACGTCTTTGTCCATCCCTACCGCCGAACCCAGCACTCCTGCTCCCACGAACGGAATATTGGCCAGCTTCAAAAGTCCCTGCACTGTGCCGTCTTCACCGAAGGGACCGTGCAATACGGGAAACACTACATCTATGGATTCCTGCGTCTCGGGATGAGACAAGCGGGATACTTTCCCCTCGCTCTCCGGCACCAGTGCCACACGTTCACTGACTATGTCTTCCCTTGAACGCTCAATCGCCTTCGCGCCCAAAAGCGCGCGCGATTTCCCTCCCCATATCCACTTCCCGCCCTTGTCAATCCCGATAAGCACGGGGTTATATTTTTTCTTATCCATTGCCTCCACAATATTCTTCGCCGACCGCAACGACACTTCATGTTCGGCGGACTTTCCTCCAAAAAGGATCACCACGTTGATTTTTTTCCTGGGCATAAGTATTGAATTAGTTTTTTTCTTAATTATCGTACCCCAAATTGCCGGCTCAGCATCCTATGACCTGAACCGTATGGTTCTTTTTTACAGTACCTCAACTGCATAAAAAATGGAAGAGGCCCGCAAGACAGATGCTCGCGAGCCTCAAAATATGTCAGGAGAAAAACTATGTTTTACCAATATATCTAAAAATAATCTTATACGCCAAGAAACACATTGCTATGCCTCCCAAAGCAAACACCATGCTTGCGTAAACATATTTCAAAAGAAGACATCCAGCTCCTGCTAACATTAATACCATGGACATAGCAAACGCTCTTATTGTAACTTTCTTCTTATCCTGCATGTTACTCCCCTCCCTCCATAGCCTTCTTTCCAATATCGGTGCGATAATGCATGCCTTCAAACTTTATGCAACGCACTCCCAAATACGCAAGATCAATCGCTTCTTTCAGCATATCCCCAACCGCCGTTACTCCTACTACGCGTCCTCCGGAAGTAACCATCTGGCCACCGACATATCTGGTCCCGGCATGAAACACTGTCACGCCGGGAATTTTTTCTGCCTCATCAATACCGTAAATAGGAAATCCCGTTTCATATTTACCGGGGTATCCTCCAGAAGCCATGACCACACACACGGCAAAACCTTGCCGCCATTTAAGACTGATTTCCGAAAGCTTTCCTTCCACGCAGGCTTTTAAGACATCGAACAAGTCATTCTTTAGTAAGGGCATATATACCTGGGTTTCCGGATCCCCAAAGCGTCCATTAACCTCAAGCACCTGGGGTCCCGCAGGTGTCATTTTGAATCCCGGGTACAAGCAACCCGTGAATGGAAACCTGTATTTCTCCATAGCAACAAGAATATTTCGCACGATTTCATTGAACGCTGCCATGTCCGCATTATTGATTTGGGACAATGGAGAAACAGCGCCCATTCCGCCGGTATTTTCTCCCCGGTCTCCATCTCCTACAGATTTATGGTCCTGCGAGGGAGGAAATAATTGAAAGTCATTTCCATCACAAAGCGCGTGAATGGAAACTTCCGGACCGGGAATAAAATCCTCAATCACTACTTCGTTGCACGCGGTTCCGTATACGCGATCAAGCATCATTTCCCTAAGCGCCTGCTCCTCCTCTTCCAGAATATTGCATACGCGCACACCTTTTCCAGCTGCCAGTCCGCTGGCTTTTATAACACTCAAGCAACCGTGCCCGCGAATATAGGCTAAAGCGGCTTCGTAACCTTCCTGGTCGCCAGAAAATATCTCAAACGGAGCGGTGGGAATCCCGGCTAAGCTCATAAGCCTTTTGGCAAATGCCTTAGACGCCTCTATTGTCATTGAGAATTTTGTGGGACCGAAAATAGGAAGTTCTCGCGATTGAAATAAATCAACTATTCCCAACGCAAGGGCATCTTCTCCTCCCACAATGGTAAGGCCTACTTGATGCTTCTCCGCAAAGTCGGCCAGCTCCACAACATCTCTTCCGTGAAGCGGGATATTTCCTAACATCTCCCAGGTTCCCCCGTTGCCCGGCGCGACATAGATAGTTTCCACTTTTGGCGATTGCTTTAACTTCCATGCCAACGCGTGCTCTCTTCCTCCGTAACCAATAACTAAAACGTTCTCACCCATCTCCACTTTCTCCTTTTTCAAGGTACTGCGTTAAAAATTGAATCGCCCTCCTTCTTACAATGCTTCCATTAAAGCGTATCCTGGAAAAAAAGAAAAGAGCAGACTGGAATTTTTCCTCCTGGAATCTCTCATTGCACCTTATTTAGCGTACTCCTGAATTATACCTCTTAAAAACCAAATAGTTCCAAAAGACAATAAGTGCCCGCAAAGCTGATGCTCTGCGGGCACTCGGAAAAACCAGCGGAGAGGGTGGGATTCGAACCCACGGTCCGCTTAGGGCGGACAACGGTTTTCAAGACCGCCGCATTCGACCGCTCTGCCACCTCTCCGTAATAAAGAAATCATACCAATTGGAAATGAGATTGTAAATATGCTACCATAAAGCAAGAATAAAAAAATATGTTCTATGTACGTAGAAGAATTTAGAAATAATAAAGAACCTTCAGACAACAAGCTTATTCCCACCGAGAGAAGATTGCCCCCCGGCACGGTACTCAAGAAACTGCCCAGCGGAGTAGTCATGCATTGGCAAGCTCCGGAATATGAAACATTTGAAAAAGACAGAACATGGTACGCGATTATATCTTTACTGCTTGTTAGTGTTATCGGATACGCCATATATACTGACAGCCCGATCATGGCTATCACTTTTATCCTTATAGGCGTAGTAGGTTATATATTTTTAAACCGCGATCCGCGACTAATGGACTTTGCTATCACCCATCAGGGCATCATTGCGGGAAGAGAAATATATGAGTTCGAAAATATCCAGTCTTTCTGGATTTTTTACGAACCGCATGACATAAAAGTGATAAGCCTGCATACAAAAAACAGGCTGCTTCCCTTTGTGCATATTCCGATTCACCAGGAAAATCCCCTTGAAGTTCGTAATTTTCTCTTGGAATATATTCCTGAAATAAAACAGGAGCCAAGCCTTGTAGACACTTTCGAGAGAATATTAAAAATATAGATGATTATTTCTTAAGGAACGGTAATTAAAAAAATAATCCCGATTGCTCGGGATTATTTTTTATATCGTACAAACTCAATTAGAATCTGTCTCTCCTTCCTCCTCCGAATCCTCCTCCGTTTCCAAAGGGTCTTCGAGGCCTGTTTTGGATTCTTTTCTTGTTACATTCGTAACAATAGAGTTTTCCATAAGTATCATCTTCTTTCTTGGTCGGTTCAAATGGAAGCTTTTCGATAGCTGTTCCACATTCCGCGCAAGTGATACCTAACGAAGACACATCCACCATTTCTCTTTGTGGACGAGTCGCATTATCTTGATAAGCCATTAAAATATAGTCACCTCGCTTTCTAAAATTCTTCCCCTGGGGGAAATTAATTTCGGTGACTTACTCTAATAGCCCATCTAAATAGAAACTAGATAACTAATTGAAATATTCACCTTGCTAAGAGTGTAGCACAAGATTAAAACAAAGTCAAGCAAGCCTTCTTTCCATATATTGGCGGATTATCTTGATATATGCTCCGCCATCTCGACTAAACGGTGCGAATACCCCCATTCATTGTCATACCAGCCTACCACTTTAGCCATAGGTCCGTTTACCATAGTAAGCGGCAAATCCACCACGGCTGAATGCGTGTCACCTTTAAAATCCATGGAAACCAAAGGTTCTTCCGTAACACTTAGAATACCTTTTAATCCATTTTGAGACGATTCTTTGAACGCCTGGTTAATTTCTTCCGCGCTGGCTTCGCGTTTCAAGGTGCAAATAAAATCAACGATGGACACCACGGGAGTCGGTACGCGAAGCGCGATGCCGTCCAGCTTTCCTTCCAGATTTTTCAACGCTTTGCCCACCGTCCTGGCAGCGCCAGTCGTAGTGGGAATAATATTCAACGCGGCCGCTCTGGCTCGGCGTAAATCTTTGTGGGGAAGATCCTGAATTCGCTGATCATTAGTGTAAGAATGCGTGGTAGTCATAAATCCCCTTTCCACGCCAAAATTTTCATCCAAAACTTTGATCATCGGCGCGAGACAATTAGTCGTGCAGGAGCCATTGGAAATAATTTCTTCTCCTTCATACTCCTCCGCGTTTACTCCCAGAAGATATACGGGAATGTCATCCTTGGGAGGGGCGGACAAAATTACTTTTTTTGCTCCCGCCGCGAGATGTTTTCCCGCCGCTTCTTTGGTATCAAATACTCCCGTACATTCAAGCACAATATCCACGCCCAATTCTCTCCAGGGAAGCTCTCCGGGATCTTTACTGCGGAAGTACTTGATTCTTGTCCCGTCTATAATCAACTCGGATTTTTCCTCATCTACCGTAACCTCACGCCCGTATCGTCCGTAAGAAGAATCAAATTTCAGCAAATGTGTCGCAGTCGCGAGATCACACAAATCATTTACCGCCACGACTTCCAATTCATCTTTCTCGAAGGCGATTTTGCACGCCAACCGGCCGATCCGGCCAAACCCGTTAATAGCGATTTTTATCATACTATTATTTTAAAATTATTATCAGATTTATTCAGCTTCTATACTTTCTATTCTCCATACATCTCCCCCTGCTCTCTTTATTTCAAATCTCGCCCCTTCCAACACGGTATTCTTCGCCAGACTTTCTAATCCAAACTGTAAATTTTCCATGTTTATCTCTTCCGCGTGATCAGGCATCCCGTCATGCGAGAACGCGATGCTTCCTATCTCTAAACGCACCGCGGAAATTTTTTTTAATTTCTTCTCTTGCGCCACTTCCATAACTTTTCCAATTATTTCTTTGGCCAGAAAAAAATCATGCATACTGTTTATGGAACATAAAACATGGAACATGGAAAAAAATTTAAAATAATTTGTTCCATGTTATGTGTTCCATGTTTCATGTTTTTTAGTGTACCGCGCAACTTATACACGGATCATATGCTCTGATAAACGCTCTTAATTTCTTTTCTCTTTCTTTCTCAGGTAAGTCCACCACTTCAGGGATATAGGCTTTTATGTCATCCTCAAGATTGGATAAAAATTGAGCGGTAGGAGTAATAATATTCACATTCTTTACGTATCCCTTCGCGTCTACCTCTGTATGATAATAGAGCGTGCCTCTGGGCGCTTCCACCGCTGCCACACCAACCCCTTCCCGCGGGATATACTCTTTAGTTACCACTTGATTCAAATCGGCATTTAACAAAAGCCGCAACATTCTTCCTGATTCCTCCACCGCGTGAATTACTTCTACCATTTGCGCCAGCACATTATGGAAAGGATTATAGTCCGGAAACTTCCACTGCAAAGAAGACAAATATTTTTCCGCCGCGGGAGAAAGCGCCATATGGTTTATATTCACTCTCGCGATTGCTCCTGTCATATAACTCTTTCCGTTGTGTTCCACTCTTTTTACTACCTCATGTTGTTTTTGCAGTTCGGAAAAATTGGATTCGAATTTGTCCACCGGTATATGCAACCCGTCGGAAGACACAATGTCCCCGTCATATACCGCGTACTCGTTTTTTTTCTGGAGACATACATATTCCGTATTCCGGGAAAAATACGGCAAGGTGATCTTCTTGAAAAATTCTCCCAGCTCCAACGCGTGCCGCAGTGTTTCTTCGCTATGCTCTATAATCTTTTTCACTGCCTCCGCGTCCGGCACTTTTTTGAATCCTCCTACCTCATTAGTGAGGGGATGCACGACTCGTCCTCCGATCACCCGCACGATATCCATGCCATATTCCCTGATCTTGATCGCTTTTTTGGCTTCTTCAGGATGTTCTTTGACCAATTGCAAATCGTTGCTGATATCCAGAAAATCAGCCAGCGATAAAAAGAAAAGATGCAGCCCGTGAGAGTGAATAATTTGTCCCAGCTCCAGAACCGCGCGAAGTTGCTCCGTCTCGCGGGTTACCATTACCCCCATTGCGTTTTCAAGGGATTTTATGGAAGTTAGATTGTGCACTACAGGACAAATCCCGCAAATCCGTTGCGCGATAACCGGCACATCTTTGTAGTGGCGTCCGACTAAAATTCCTTCAATCAGGCGAATTCCCTCCTGCACTTCAATTTTTGCTTTGCGCACGTCACCTTTCAACACGCTGGCCATAAACCCCGCGTGCCCTTCCATTTTTGCTACATGTTGTATGAGAATATCCATAATATTATTCCTGGGTTCTTTCCTCAATAGCATCCCGTAATCCATAAATCTCCGTCGTATTTTCAAACTCTTCGTCCGTCATCATATTTTTAAGCGTCGCGCGCATAGCTTTTACATTGCCTTTTGGACGAAGACCGCGGCAGCCCTGGCACATCATTTTGGAACTTGGACAGACTGCCTGGCAACCTCCCTGGATCATGGGACCAAAACAAGGTTTTTTATCCAGAAGAAGACAGCGATTGCCCAACTTTCTACATTCCACACACACTGGCTGATCAGGAATTTCAGGAATCTTTCCTTCGATAATATCCGTCATATAGCGCAAAAATTCTTCACCGTCTATAGGACATCCCGGAAGCGTAAAGTCCACTTTCACAAAATTATCCACTTCTTTAATTTCCGGATTAGAAACTCCCTGAATATATTTATAGACATGCTTGATCGTATTCTGCCCTTCCTGGTAATTTTTGATTTCCGGTATTCCTCCCATCGCCGCGCAATTTCCCAGTACTACCAGCAATTTACTTCGCTGTCTAAGTTGGAGAAGAGTTTTTATATTCTCTTCCGTCACCGGATTGCCTTCTATAATCCCCACATCGATATTTTCACCTTTATCTTCATCATCTTCCAGTAAACGAAAATCCACTAGTTCCACCTGCTGCAAAAATTGTAAAAACCGCTCTCCTAAATCCAGAATGGCAAACTGGCATCCCTCACAGGAAGTAAGACTCACAATCGCAATTTTCGGTTTTGATCGATCTTTGGTTTTTATTTGTACCGCCAGATTCGAAATCTCCCGCGGATGAATAGATCCGGGCATAATAGAGTTATCGATTATTGAAGCGAGGGTAGACACAATACTTAAATTTCCAATTCCCAAATCCCAATTTCCAATAAATGTCCAATGACCAAATTCCAAAAATTTTGCACATTGGGATTTGGGGTCCCGAGTACCCGGAATTGGAAATTAGATATTGGGAATTGGAAATTACAGGAAATAAATTAAAAAAATTATAATCCAAACAGGCGGATCAACATATAAATTATATCACACTTTAGAAATACAAATCTCTCTCTCCCTTCTCAATTCTCCCCAGTCTCTTTTCTGTCTCTTTTCTTACTTTCTTACTCGGTATTTCCCGCAGGTATTTTTTCATAATGTGTTCGCCTGATTCGCGCTCTTTGGGAGTGGCGTAATCTTCAAGATATTCTTTAAACGTGAGAATCGCGTTGGGGCGGCAGAAATTGTGAATGTTTCCAGGTTTGGCCAGATCCATAAAAGTCTCTCCGGTTCTTCCGGTTCGATAACAGGCGGTGCAAAAACTGGGAAGCAATTTTTGTTTTAAGATGCCCTGAATAAATTCCGCCACGCTTCGATGATCGCTGGTATGAAACTGTTCTAATCTTTGTTCCTTTCCATATCCTCCCGGAGAAGTACGGGAGGCCGCGCTGGTTTGGGAAATGCCGATCTTGAAAGCCCGCGAGCGAATTTGCGGCCGCTCGCGAGTGGAAATAATCATGCCGGTATAAGGTACGGCGAGGCGAAGTATCGCAATGATACGAAGCAAGTCCTGCTCGCTTACATGATACTTCGATTTGAAGGTTACCGTATCGGCCGGTTGCAATCGCGGTACGGAAATGGTATGCGGACCCACGCCGAATTTTTTCTCGAGATATTTCGCGTGGGAAAGCAGCCCTAATACTTCAAAACGATAATCGTATAATCCAAATAATACTCCCAATCCCACATCATCAATGTCAGCCCGAAAAGCGTTATCATGGGCAAAAAGCTGCCGCCGAAAATCAGCCTTGGGCCCATAGTGAAGCTTCTCGTAAGTTTCCAGGTGATACGTCTCCTGAAATAACTGATACGTTCCGATGCCGGCCTTTTTGAGTTTGCGGTAATTTTCCACCGAAGTCGCGGCAATATTCACGTTCACTCTTCTGATAGCGCCGTTTTTTGATTTAGTTCCATAAATAGTTCTGATCACTTTCACTACATAATCAATAGTATTTTCTCCGGGATGCTCTCCAAATTCGAGCAGTAACCGCTTATGTCCCATATCCTCCAGTATTTTTACCTGTTCTTGTATCTCTTTTAAGGTAAGTTTTTTTCTCAGCGCCTTGTTACGCGCGTGAAACCCGCAATATTCGCAATCGTTCACGCAAAAACTGGAAATGTATAACGGGGCAAACAGCACCAGCCGTTCGCCGTATATTTCATCCTTGATCCTGCCCGCGACCTGGAATATTTCTTTCCAAAGCGCCTTGTCTTCGACCTGCAATAAATATCCGGCTTCCCTAAGATTCAGCCCCTTCTTTTTTTTAGCCTTTTCAAGCACAGAGCGCACCACTTCCTGTGAAGGGTTTTGCGTAGCACGTAATATAGCAACTATTTTTTTCTCGTTGATTATTGTTTTAATGTCAGACATAAAAAAATAATACCTCATACTTTACGAAGGGGCGAGGGAGGACAAGGACATAACTAAAATATGGCAGGAGCGGGTTTGCAAACCCGCTCCTCTATTTTACTTGCTTTATTGACTTTGTAAATATAACTATTTCGTCTCTTCTGTTTTATTAGAGTATTCGCATACCCCCAATACTCTTGCCAAAGAATATTTCCCCACTCCTAAAAGCGTGATGCTCAGCGCGGCAAGAAGCAATACTAAATCATATTCATATCCTCCTACAAAACCCTTGCTAAACTTGACCAGGAAGATCGCTCCCACCATTACTGCCGCGATTCCTATTCCTGCCATCCGCACGCACAATCCTAAAATCATAGCGGCCCCTCCTAATGTTTCAATTGCTATCACAAGATAGGCAAGAAAAGCAGGAACTCCCAAAACGCCAAAAAATCCTACCGTACTGTCGAGCGTGGTAAGTTTTTGGATTCCATGAACTAAAAACACCACTCCCACTCCTAACCGGATAAGCAATATGCCCACATTAGGACGGCGTATCCATTGGCGCTTGTTTCCACACATACACATAGTTTTATTTTAAATATTAAGAATACACTTTTTCTATTGTAGCATTTTTTGCGTATCTGTAAAATTCGCTCATCTGGTGCACGCATCCGGACTCGAACCAGAGACCTCTTCAGTGTGAATGAAGCGCTCTAACCAACTGAGCTATGCGTGCGGAAATTATATATCAATAGTAAAAAGTATCCTATCCCCGCTTCCTTCGAACGCTTCCTTTTCCAGTGGATTTTTCAAAATTTCCCGAAGAACAAGATTATCCGGAGTATTTTGCAAAGCTCCTTCATCCATAAAAAACGCTTTTGCCAGGGCGGGAGCATTATTCACACTGGAGTAATATTTCAGCGTTCCAATACTTTGAAATCCCAGCGAATCATAAAATCCTTCATGTTTAGGATTAATGGCAATACACAGTGTGTCAATATCGTGAAAATGCGCGTAGTAAAAAACCACACGAAACAGCGAAAGCAATACTAATGACTGCGCTTTTATTTTATTTTTCCCTATACCCTCCATATGCTCCCTATTGATCGCCAGTTGGGAAATTTCCGCGATTTTTCTGTTTTTATTTCTTAGCGCGTTTACCTCTTCTTTATAAATAGCTTCCATGGGCATGCCACGCGCTCCGTCTGTTACAATAGAAATAGTCGCAAGTAAAGTTTCCCCTATCCCAGCCTGAAATGTAACAGATACCGGGAGAAGATTACCATGGGATACTGGATTTTTTTTTGAGCGCTCCGCTTTATCAATATACCCTTCTTTCAGGTATTCTTTACGCACTAATTGGGAAGATTTTTCAAACTTGTCTTTGGAGACGATAAGAGAAAAGACAATTTCAGACATATCCTTTTTAATATTGAGGCATTAAAATTACTTCCCTTTCATGCACTCCGCTCAGTATCTCGGTGAAGTTATCATCAGAAATTCCTGTTTCTATTTCCGCTTTTATATTTTTTCCATTTCTTACCATGTTCACAAAGCTTTTTCCTCCCGCTTTTTCTATATAACGGCCAGGCACTCTTATCGCGGTATCTTTTCTTCCAAATTCAATCCTGGCATCCGCCGTCATCCCTTCCCTGGCGCCAAAAACGAATCCCTCCAAAGATATGTTAGCTCTATAATATACATCTCCATTTTTATTCATCGGCTGGGGATCGATGGAAGTCACTTTTCCGGTTACTTTTTCGTCAGGGAAAGCCTTCAACTTCACATTCACATTATTCCCTATACTCACGTTCACGATATCCTCTTCCGGAACATCCGCGTGCAACTTTTGGTTAAAGGCGGAAAAAATCACCGCCGTTTGTCCTCCGGGAAACGCGGGAATAACTTCAGACTCTTTGAATAAAGTTTTCATTACCATTCCGTCCATTGGCGCTTTCAGAGTTGATTTATCAAGTTTATTATTCAAAATATCTATATTACTATGTATAAAATCAACTTCACTTTGAGCCATTCGCACGTCCTCGCTTCTCACCTTCGCGTCCGCGAACACAAGATTTTTCTGGGCTACATCACGATCGCCCTTCGCCTCACCCAAATCTATTACTGACTCTCTCACCGCGACCTTCGCCGCGTCCATATTAGTTCTGGCCAAAGAAACGGAAGATTTCCATGAATCTATAGTAGCCTGGGACACGCCGTTATCCGTAGTAAGCTGGTTCACCGCCTGGGCAATTTTGTCCAGATAAGACTGGATGCTATCCATCCGGCTGTACCCTTTATCTAATGCATCGTCCAAATCATCTGAATACTCCAGCGCGTCCACTGAATCTTCCCAGTCATCAAGCTTTTCTTCCAATGAGCTTCTTTTAGATTCGATGTCACTCTCAAGACTGGAATCTCCAATGGTAAAGTTTAACCGGGGATTAGCGCTATCAGGATTAGAAAACATCTGGTTGGTTTTTCCGCGAACCGAGTCTTCTCCCGCCGTGTAAGCGCTCCTGACTACATCTACCAGGGCCTTCTTCGCGTCCTTAATGGAACTGTTATAGGCTTTTACTTTTTCCTTATAGACTTGGATGCTTTCTTCGGTAGCTCCTGCCAGTATTTTGTCCAGATTCGCCTGGGATTTAATTAAAGACGCGTTAAGTCCCTTCATTTCCAGATCCAGATCATTGGTCTCAAGTTTCATAAGCGGATCCCCCTTCTTCACCGTAGCGCCCGCGGGAGCAAAAATTTTCTCGACTTTTCCGGAAAAAGAATAGGCCAGATTAAGATTTTCTTCCGAAACAACCACCGCGTCATCTATATCCACGTATTTTACCACTATGCCCCTTTCCGCCTGTACTGATTCTCCTGACTGCCCTTTATTATTGCTTGATTTATTATCATCTTTTTCAGCGGCCAAAATGCTCGCGCCCAAGAATACAAGCATAACCGAATTAGCGATGAAAAATAATATGATTAATATTTTTTTTATTTTTACCATAGCGTTAAAATCTATACATGTTGGGCACGGGAGTAAAAACGATTTTTTTCATTTCCAACAAGCTTTCCATCCCGGAGAGTGATAATCCTGTCAGCCGATTGGGCTTCTTCTCTTTCATGAGTCACCAATATCATGGTTCTATGAAACACCTTATTTGCTTTTTTCAAAAAATCAATAACCATCCGTCCATTTTCTAAATCAAGATGAGCAGTAGGTTCATCTACGAGGATAATGAGAGAATCTTTCGCCAACGCCCTGCCAATAGCCACTCTCTGCTGTTCTCCCCCTGAAAGCTCCCGCGGAAAGAAAGAAGCTCTGTCCTTAAGACCCAGAAAATCAATAATGCGCTGCGCCCTGCTTTTAGCCTCACTGCCGCTTAATCGCTGCAACTTTAACTGAAAAATAATATTTTCAACCGCCGTGTAATTTTCTATCAGGTTAAAAAACTGAAAAATAAATCCTACGGATTGCAACCGAAATTTATTTTTTTCCTTTTCAGAAAGCTTTTGAGTATCATTGCCATTTATAATTATTTTTCCGCCGGTAGGATCGTCCAGAAGGCCGAGAAGGTTAAGCAAGGTTGTCTTGCCCGATCCGGATGAACCGTTAATAGCCAGAAATTCACCCCGCGAGACTTCAAAACTTACTCCGTTAAGAGCCGGCACTGTAACATATTTGCTCACTTTATATTCTTTATAAAGGTCCTGGACGCTTATTAACGTATCCGCAGTTTCATCCATTTAGATAGCATTACGAATTACGTCTGCGATTCTTGTTTTAGCGGCAATGTAGGAAGGAATAATGCTTCCCGCAAGTGAAGCTCCCACTAGAATAAAAAATAATTTTATTGCTTCTCTTTCCACAAAGACAGTGTGAAAATCTCCAATCAAAAGATTTATAGGATGGTTAGTCGAGTAAATATTCAGCAGCATAAACAACAGAAAACCGATAAAATAGGACAAGCTGGCATACACAAAGGTCTCGAAAATATAAATTGCGACCACAAATCTGTTGCTCGCTCCCATTGACTTAAGAATTCCAATCTGTCTTCGGCGCTGAAATACGTTAATAAATATTATCACACTCATTATAACAAACGTAGTTTCAATTAACAAATTAGTAATACTTCCCGTGATAAACACTACCGCCGCGATAATGTCCTTAATGTATCCTGCTTCGTCTTCCCACGTAAACACCGCTATCCCCTGCAATTGATTCTGAATTAACCTGCGGACATCCTCCATCCTGGAGGAGTCTTTCAGTCTCACGACTATCTCACTATCCTTTCCTCGTCCATCTATGCGTTCTGTTTCTTTTTTAGGCAAGACAGCCCACCAGTTGGAAAGAAAGTTTTTAGCGTCAAAAATTCCTACCACCGTATAGTTTTCCCATTCCCCTTCAACCGATCTGATTTTTACTTGTTCTCCTACGCGAATCATCTTTCCATCATACGCCAATCCTTCCAACGCGTCGGCAAACGTAATTCCCAGAGCAACGCTTTTAGTGTCATGCGGGTCAATAAACCTGCCGTGAATAATTCGCTCGGAAACCTTCGAAGTTCTAATCTCGTTGAATACATCGACTCCCAGAATCGCATAGGGACGACTTATCCGGTTATCGTATTCGAAATCTGCCTGCCCATGGTTTCTTATGCTGTAAGATTCCACTTCTTTTATCCGGGAAAGGTACTCCGCTACTTCGGATACATTTTCTATCTTCTTCTTTTTTTTCTCCGGCTTTACACGCAGATGAGCATTAGTATCAACTTCCCCGTTTATTAAAGTTGCCTTAAACCCTTCCAGCACGCCAGAAGAAATAAACACCGCGGTAAACGCCGAACTTAGGCTTATAATCGTAAGCACTAACACGGTCCTGCTTTTGGAAACATCTCTTAAGGCAAACGATATGAGGATGAGTATTCTGTTTAGCATGGGATATATTGTATGAATCAGGTTCTACGCGACTTCAATAAAAATTTTTTCGCGTACCAGATTTTTAGTCTTTGCGTGATATTTTTATTACCGCCATAAATATACTTTTTTTTGTATTTTTTCACAAAGGGATCAAACTGAGACACAAAGGGAACCGTGTCTACTTTTTTACCAAGAATAATTTTAACAATCTCAGAACCAACCAGGACGGCGCACATTAGTGGTCCAATTCCAAGCGAAGGCGCTTTTTGGTCGTGAAAATCAATCGATTGCGGACGGAAATAAGAAGAGTGAATAAGAAAAGGACTTACCCCGAGAGAAAACCGTACCATCATTTCAGAATAATCCATGGCATCATCTATATTAAAATACTCTTCAAATGTCATACCTGATGGATCAAACACCAAAAGGGAAGCACCAAATCCTATCGGTCCGGAAGTTATCACAGGGATCCCTTTTCTTCTGGCTTCTCGAAAAAGCATCAAGCGATCCTTTATACAGAAAAAATCCAACCCGTCTACTGCCACATTTGCCCCTTCTAAAAATATATCTACATTGTCTTTATGTATTCCATCCTCAAAAGCAGTTATATGTAAGAACGGATTTATGGCTTTAGCCATTTTTCTCATTACCTCGCATTTTTTTTCTCCTAACGTGTTCGTATTGGCGCCCGCCTGGCGATTAATGTTAGCAACTTCGAAGGAATCAAAATCAGCAATTGAAAAGTTTCCAATGCCGACCCTGGAAAGACTTAAGAGATAATTCCCGCCTACTCCGCCCATTCCCGCGATAGCAACTTTGGCCATCTTTAACTTATTCTGTTCTGAGAGTGATAAAACGCCAATATTTCTAGCATAAGCTTCCTGGTAAAAATCACTTTTCTTTTTCTCAAAATGTGTGTCATTAACCATGTGGTAAGAGGCCGTTATTTTTTGTTAATAAAATTCAATGCCTCATTAAGGATATCCGGATTCACGTTTATAAAAGAATGCCCGCACGTAAGTTCTTTGAAATTTCCCTTCCGGGAAATTTGGTATTTCAGGGGAACGAGAATGTCTTTCCTGCAGGAAATATACAAATGCTTTTCGACTGAATTTTTATCCTGTATATATTCTAATACTCCATTCCACGGTTCTGGATTAAAGGAAAAATTCTTATTATACTTATACGCTAATTCTGTGCTGGGAATAGGGATTGCGGGAGATATGATGGTAACCAGCTTGTCTACTTTTTCAGATCCATGCAACTTTTCTACGTAGTATCTTGCCGTGACTCCCCCCAGACAAATACCGATAATATTTAATTTTTTAGTCTTAGTTTCTTTAAGCACCTCGTCCACGTATTGACTAAGTTTCTTCGCTGACATATCCGGAGAGTCTTTATAATCATATTCAAATGAAACTACGCGCAATCCATTCTCCTTGAACCAGAGTGCCGTTCCGTATACATCCTTGTAGTACTCAGCCCCCGCTCCATGCACAAGAATAGTTAGCGAAGTTTGATTTTTTTTCGCATTCTCTATGCTTTCCTCATTGAATGTGTCCATTTTTTCCCTGGTTCCCGAGAGAGAAATCAGACTATAATACAGCTTGCTGCTGAAATTATTAAAATAATTAGATGAGTTCAACCACGCAATAACCAAAAGCACTGTCAATACTACTACGATGATACCCGCTATTTTAAACATTGGATTATGATAATAATTTTTAGAATTTACGTATGCAACACTTCGGTGGCATATTTTACAATGTCCCCGACCGTTTCTATTCTTATCAATTCATCGTACTGAAGTCTTCGATTAAATTTTTTCTCAAATGCCATAATAAGAGAAAATACCTGTATAGAGTCTTTGCATAAGTCCTCAATTTTTGAATCCATGGTTATCTCTGCTCGGTTTATTTTTAATTGTTCGCGGAGTATATCATACACCGCATTGGTTATTTTTTCCTGACTTTCCATACTGTTATGTTATAAAAACCTGGGAAACTACATAGTTATTATTGAATATCAACCATTGTATTTTTGACGCCATGTAAGTACCTTCTTGTTTTAAAGCAAATTTTCCCTTGTTATCCTTACTTATAACTAACGATCCCGGGTGAATGAGGAGCCCCTGTCCACAAGCCTTAAGATATGATTCCTTGATGCTCCAAAAAAGAGTAGCCATAATATTTTTTTCATCTTTCGAATTATCAGACAAGTACCCCAATTCTTCATTCGTAAGAAAATCTTCCAATAATTTTTGGGTAAACGTCTGTATCTTCTCAATATCCACGCCCACGTATCCGCTTCTTTCTTTCCACGACACCGACGCGATTCCTATTCCGTCTGTATGAGCTATACTAAGATCAATTTTCCTGTTTATAGAATTAATCCTTTTACTAAGTCTTCTTCTTGTGCGGTATGAAGGTTTTCGAAATTTTCCACTCTCAATTTCAATCTCATGAAGAGGGATGAAGACAAAACAACTGTTGTAAAAAAAATTACTGAGTGCGATCTTGGCTGCAACTCTTCCCGCTATCCAATCATCTCTTTTCACCCGGTGCTTCCCCTGGTATTCTTCCCACTCTCTATCAGTAAGATACTCTCTTAGCGGCAGGCTTTGTAGCATTTTTTGGTCTGCAATCGCGATCATCTTAATTAGAATAACTGTTTTCCAAAGCCAGATTATCAATGGCATTTTTTACAACATCGATATTTTTAAATTCTTCACTATATTCATATACCGGACTGAAAATCAACTGGCGCTGAGGATTCCAGACAGCCAGCCAATTACTTCTTTGAAATCCGACCATTTTAACAAACACGATATTCTCTGCCACGTCAACAAAAAAGGTTACCCCCAGATGAAAATCAGACAAATCGTTACTAGCGCATATTTTCCCTTCCGGAAACAGCATAATAGTTTTTCTGTCTATTAAATATTGGCGAGTCCGAAAAAGATTAGCCATTTTATCCTTTTTAGTATTTCCAATATCATAACAGCCTAGAATCGAAAAAAATCTTAACTTAGTATAATATTCATGTGAAGTGGGGAATCGCACAGGCAGTACTTTTATGAAGGTGCAAAAAGGAAGACGAGCAAGAATTAAAAATGGGTCCAACACTGATTGATGATTGGAGATAATCAGAGATCCTTTTTTCAATTGTCCGATATTATCAGAAATGCTGTTAACTGATCTGAAAAAATAACGCAGGAAACGAGAAAACACAACATACGCCATGATCTGAGTAAGGGTTATAGCGTAGTCAACTGCTTTTCGCGAAAATATGTTGCTTTGCATGATTTTTAGATAACCCCCATGAGATACATAATCGAAAATCAACCAGCAACCAGCTTTTTGCTCATTTCTCAACTCGCCTAATAGTAAATAATGGTGTTTGAAGCAATCATACCAAACTCGTAATGATAATGCAAAATGCCGGAGTCAATTTTCTGGATTGCTCGCGCGCGGTATCGGTGCTATAATCCCAAAAAGCTGCAGCATCCTTATTTATGGAAACCATTAGAGATTATATCGTAGAAATACTCCAGGACGGACATCTGGCCCCTTCAGCGGATAATGCCCAGCCGTGGTTTTTTAATATTGAAGGCGACTCTATAGTGGTTACCCATGACGTTGAAGCCACTCACGCCAACCATCTCTACAATCTTGATTATTTCGCGGATTACATAAGCTTAGGATGTGTAGTGGAAAATATTTTTATTAGCGCAAAACGATACGGATATACCGCCGGCATTGTATCAACCGATCATAGCAACGGCCGATTTTCTATTCGAATTAAACTAGATAAAACACACGCTCCGTCAACTCTCCCTTTGTATGAAGCTATCAAAGAAAGAAAGACTGATCGCAACGCCTATCTCCAGAAGAAAATTCCCGGGCGTATTAGCAGGGAGTTATGTGCTATCACCTCAACGCGGGGAGCTACTCTTCATTGGATAGAAAACGATTCCTTGCTTTCCTCGTTCGCTGACACAATAGCTCTGCATGACGCCATTTTATGGGAAGACGAAGCGGTAAGAATAAATCTTCTCCGAATGATCCGATTGGATAATAAGAAGTGCGAAGATGGATTGCCTATAAAAAGCCTCGGCTTGGGAATAAAGAGACATCTTTTTTATCCTTCCATAAAAATAGCCGGACATCTCCCTCTTTTTTGGAAAGTGCTGAAGTACAGCTCAATAGACCACACCAGAAAAAATACAAAAAAATCCGCCGCCCTGGGTATTCTTACTATGCCTAAAGAACATAGCCCACTTACCTACCTGGAAGGCGGAAGAATAATGCAATCTCTCTGGATTAATCTGACAATGAATAAAATATCCTTCCAGCCTCTTTTCGGATCAGTAGCGTTAATACTGAACAGTAAACTTGGCACGGAAGGATTGTCAGAAAAACACAAGAAAATAAGAGATACTATTTCAAATTTTTTCTATAGCCAAATTCCAGAACTTCAAACCGCTACTCCCATCGCGATTTTCCGCGTGGGATATGCCAGCAAACCTGCAGTAAGATCGGGGAGAAAAAAATTAGACGCGGTAGTGCGGTAAGCTTTAAAATTACTTTTCAGATTTCATCTTTCAATTTCCTCCCTCATTCTCTCCTCCAGCATCTGATAACTTTCTTCGGCTTTAAATAAGCCGTATTTTTCCCAAATATTTCCTTCTTCGTGAAATTTATTAGCATATATTTTATACAGCGGACGATATTTCGGCGGGGTGAGATTAAACATCAAAGAATTCGCGCCGGCCGTAAGCGCTTGTTTTCTAATGTCTTTTCCTGCTAATGTTTCCAACGCCGTTACCACCGGAATGCGGCCGGTTTTCATCATGAGACGCAACACCGCGATCATATTGAGAATTAATTGTACGTCTCCGACCGGCTGACCTTCCATAGGAGTATTATTCCCCGGCACAAACGGACCAAAGCTGGCCATATGGGCCAGTTTTTTAATCAGCAGTACATCATCGGCAATATCTTCGATCGTCTGTCCGGGAAATCCTACAATGGATCCGGTCGCAATAAAGTAGCCGATACTTTTTAAATATCCCAAAGTTTCCAACCGGTTTTTCAAATTTTTTCCATGCGTATGAAATTTTTTGAAAAGTTCCAGGTTGGAAGTTTCAAAACGAAACAGTACTCCCGACGCGCCCGCTTCTTTCATTTTTTTGTACGCCTCTTTGCTTCGCTCTCCGACACTCATAAAAATAAACGCTTTGGCGCGATTTTTGATGCCTGTGATAATTTGAAGCAACATCTCGTCAGTATAAAACAAGTCTTCCCCCGACTGGAGCACGAAAAGCTTATATCCTTTTTCATCTACTGCCTGTACGGCCGTCTCTATAATTTCCGCAACACTCATACGGTAACGTTCTATGGCAGCATTTTGCGCCCGCAGTCCGCAATAAGCACAATCATTTTTGCAATAATTGGAAAACTCTATAATGCCGTGAATACAAATAAAATCTTTAAGATAGGTTTTACGCAAAACATCCGCCTCGGCAAAAAGCGCTTCTCTTTCATCCCCTTCCGCCCTGAGAAGATATATAATTTCTTCTTTGGTTAAATCTCTTTCTTTTGACGCGGTGATTATATCTTTAAATTCTTGCGATAGCTTTTCCTTGTCCGCCAAAGGATGAAAATTCTCCAACAAACTGATAATTTCCTTCGCGTCAATTTCTGAAATTTTCCGGACCGCGGTATTGGAAGTATACAGCAACCAGTCCCCGACTTTAAGATCGGGAATATAAGAAGCCAGAACTTTTCGACTTGAATTCGAGTCGTTAATAATGGCAAAATTGCCTTCCAGTTTAGTTACTTTGGCGGGGATGGTGAGACACATGATAAAAACTTTAACTCGATAATAACAGATGAATGATCGCTAAATTTGTTTTTCTAGGTTCATGCAAATAATACAATGTTGTCAAAAGCAAAGCAATGGTCACTTTTTAGTATAGAGCCTAATAAATTTGACATAAAAAACGAGTGAGATAAAATTAGATTTAGTTATCAAGACTATATTTGTAATAAAAAATGAAATCATTCCAACTCCATAGTTATCAAATAACAAGAGAAGAAAAAGTCATAAAATATTTTGGACTATTCACAAGTCTCCTGCTTCTCACTCCATTTGGAGGATTTGCTATCATGATCTTTCCGTTAAGCTTTATTTTTCTTATTCCTGCTTTTTCCATTCCTCTCAGTAAATTCGTTATAAAAAATAAATCCACAAGGAACATAATTATAGCAATAGACATTGCTATAATAGCAATCGCTTTATACGTTGACATTTACTTCATCGCAACTGGAGGAAATATAATTGGATTGTAATATTTCGATCGGTATATGCAGTTTATTCATAAAATAAATTAGCAGGGCTTTTTAATAGCCCTGCTTTTTTCCGATGATGCAACATTTTTAACAAATCCAAACACTAGCAACGAGCTAATAAACAAGGTTACCAGCTTCAAAAAAACATTTTTCATCTTCACTTCTCCTTCTGAATTGAAGTTTGTGGTACACGCAAAAATTAACAACCACATGTCTTCCCACCACCATTGTCATGCGTATTTATTTTCCCTCCTCTCTAAATGTTTTATTGTTAAACAGCTATAACGCGAGCATCCGCACACAAAGATTAGCATGCTGTCTAATTGCTGTCAAAATTTCATGCGGAATTATATTTGTAAAAAGCCGTTATTTTTTACGCTTTTCCCTCGCTCCCGAACGCTCTTATCTTTTCTTTCACCACTTCCTTCACCGCCTCGCGGGAAGAACCTAAGAGTTTACGAAGATCGAATGTTATATCTCTTTTTTCCCGCACGGAACGGATAAGATTATTCAAAAAAGCGAGACGGATCGCCGTGTCAATATTGAAGCATGATATTCCGCGTTTTACTACTTCAGCAACTCTGCCTTCTTCCCAATCGGAAGCCCCGTGAAGAATAAGGGGGATATTCAAGGCCTCCCTGATTTTTTCCAGACGCTCATAATCCGGTGTTTTTCTTTCCTGAAAAAATCCGTGCGCGTTGCCAATAGCAACCGCCAGCGTATCTACATTGGTTTCACTTATAAATCGCTTCGCTTGCACAGGATCAGTCATAAAATCATCCCACTTAAACTGACTCATGTCTCCTTCTCCCAGATACGGCACTCTTCCCAATTCCGCCTGCACATCTACTCCTCTCTCATGGCAAAAATCAGCTACTTTTTTTGTTACCAAAAGATTATCCGGAAATTCCTTGTCAGAACCGTCATACATAATCGAAGTAAAGCCAATATCTACCGCCCGCTGAATGATTTCAAAACTATGTCCGTGGTCGAGATGAATACCGACCGGAATATCCGGCGCGTAAAATTCCGCGTCGTTTTTTACAAGATGAAACATACCTCTTCCGCCGCCGTATTCCATTGTTTTTTCCGTGATTTGCACAATTACCGGAGAATGCATTTCACAGGCGCCCTCAATGATGGCGCGGGTCATCTCCAGATTCATCGTATTGAAAGCTCCGACAGCATAACCGCCTTCTTTGGCTTTGGTAAGAATTTCTTTGACACTGGTTATCATAGTTATAAATTTAAGTAAATTTTCTCTACTCTAATAACTCTGCCATTTTTATAAACTCTCCGGGGTTTAATGATTCCCTTCCCACCAACACTCCGCTCATTCCAGGATCAATACAGACTTGCGGCAGGGTTTTTGCGTTGACGGATCCGCCGTAGATAATGGGAGAAACATCCGCGTATTGATTGCCGAATAATCCGACGAGAATTTTTTTAATTAAAAGCTTTGCGCCCAGCACCTCATCTGAAGAAGGAATCGCATCTGTTCCCACAGCCCATACCGGTTCATAGGCAATGATGAAATCTTTGGCTTTCACGCGCGAGACGTTTTCCAGTGCTCCCCGCACCTGGCGAGTAATTATTTGCAACGTCCCATGAGCGTTTTTTTCTTCTTTTGTTTCTCCGACGCAAATGACTGGTTTCAGACCGTTGCGAAGCGCGGAAAGCACTTTCAAATTTATTTCATGATCGCTTTCGGAAAAATACCTTCTCCTCTCGCTGTGTCCCACAATCACGTATTCACATCCAAGATTCTTAAGCATCAAAGGAGAAATTTCTCCTGTGTACGGACCGTGTATTTCCGGAAACATATCCTGCGCTCCCAGCATTATTCTTTTTCCTGCCGATTTTCGAAATGTTTCCAAATGCACGAATGGAGGACAAAGCACCAACGTCACGTTTCCAAACCTCTTTGTTTTCAACTCCTTTTTCAGCCCAGCCAAATAGCGCTCTCGCTCAAGGAGAGAGACGAGGTTCATTTTGAGATTGCCTATGAGTAGTTTGAGAGACATACTTTTGTAGTTTCTATTTTAGTAAAATCCTAAGCACGAAATCCTAAATCCTAAACAAATTCAAATCACCAAAATACAGAAACTCAAAACGTTTTGAATTTAAACTATTTGTATTTTGAATTTGTTTAGTATTTAGATATTCGGATTTAGGATTTTAAAGAAAATCAGGTCTTGGAAAACCATATAGTAATAATCAGCACTATCGCCCCTGAAGCCATCGTCCCCGACAACAATAACGGCACCGATCGTTTCAACGGAACTCCAAATACAAACGCGGCGAGAGCTCCGGTCATGCCTCCTACCAACGGAATAGGAGTAGCCGCGAGTATGAAAATGGCCCACTGGCCGTATTTTTCCATTTTTTTATCCGCTCTTTTTCTGGTGTGCTCAAATATCCATTGGAAAAGTTTTTCAAAGAGAGTAATGTATCGGGACAAAAATTTTACAACCGGATCAAGCACGATAACAATCAGCAGCATGGCAAAAAATGTTCCCGACACCGACCATAGCCACGCCGAAAAAGCTGAAAGTCCGTACACTTTATACGCCAACGGCAACGCTGCCCGAAGTTCAGTGACGGGAATAAGGGCAATGAGAAAAGTCGCGAGTTCTTTAGGAAAACTGGAAAACCAGTTGATTATAATTTCAGACATAACTAAATGAAACTAAAACAAAGAAGGATTATTTTTGTTCCCTTAAATATTCCGCCGCCTTTTCCGGCTGTATTGTCGAAATTTCTATTCCGGTAGAAAGTTCGAATCCGGCCCAGACGGAAGTGCGGGGAAGAATTTCTATGTGGTAGTGAAAATGAGGGTAATCCCTGCCGTCGCAAGGAGAAGTGTGGAGATAAAAATTGTAAGACGGATCATTCAACGAGGTATATACTTTATTGAGCGCGACGCGGAGCGCTTCGCCTAATGCTAGTTTTTCTTCATTGGAAATACGTTCGAAGTAAGGTTTATGTTTTTTGGGCAGGATCCATATTTCAAATGAAGCACGCGAGGAATAAGGGCAGAACGCAAAAAAGGAATCATTTTCAAACACCATTCTTCTTTTATGCTCGCTTTCCCAATCGATTATCGCGCAGTAAACACACTGTTTGTTTGCTTTATAGTAAAGTTCCGCGCCGTTAAGTTCTGACTTAATATAAGGAGAGATTACCGGTACCGCCATCAATTGGGAATGAGGATGCGCGATGGACGCGCCGGCTTCCTTTCCATGATTATGAAAAATTTCAATATAATTAACGCTCTTTTTATTCATAAGATCAATATAGCGGCTCTGGTACGCGTCAATTATTTCCGCCGCTGCCAGGGGATCCATTAAAGCTATATGTTTTTCATGGTCGCGCGACACTACCAGTTCATGGTATCCCGTCCCGTCCATGCCGAAATAAGGTCCCTCTTCGAAATGCCGCATCGCCTTTCCTCTCGTGAATGCCGGATATTTATTAGGAAACACTCTCAAACTCCATTCTCCTTCCGAAGTTTTATAGAGCAACACGTCTTTTTCCTGTCCGGTTTCTTCCGGAGAACAAAAAAAGCAAAGCTTGCCACTTTCCTCCTTGATGGTTTCCCTTCGCAAGGACGCAAACTCCTCGGGCCTTTTTGCTCGTCCCGTGGCAATTACGACCCAGTCTCCCGTTACCAGGTCCTGGCGTAATTCGGATAATTTTTTTTGTTCACTATGGGAATATTCCCCATCAGGAGGCGTCAAAGAATGATGCTGCCCCGCGCGAATTTTGGGTGTAGGCGACATTGAACGCTGCGTTATTTTTGTATTAGTTTAAGTTGGTATTTACCCGCCCAAAGCCGTAATCTGGTTTTAAAGAGATCTATAATCACCTGAATAAATCCATTGGGTCCGGTAAGGGTCACCGTGGAACCTTCTTCGTTCATCCATCGTACCGGCATTTGTTTGATTTTAAATCCGGCTTTTTTGGCAAGAATAATGAGCTCAAAATCAAATCCGAATCTGTCCACTACCATCCGGCTGGCCACATCCTCTGCCGCTTTAGCGGTAAGCATCTTAAATCCGCATTGCGTATCGGGATACGTCCACAGACCCAGAACGATACGAATAAGCCAATTCCCCATATCGCCCATCACTTCTCTATAACGCGGCTGATGTACCTGGATATAGGCGCCTTTCACGTCGCGGGAACCGATTACCACGTCGTACCCTTTTTCGAACTCTGGAAGAAACGAGTCCAGATGAGTGATAGATGTCGATCCGTCCGCGTCAAGAAACACCCGCAACTCTCCCTTGGCCTCCAGAAGCCCCTGACGAACGACATATCCTTTCCCGTGATTTTCAGGATTGGCAATCACTCGCAAGTTCTTCATCCTGCTGGCATGCGCTTTCGCCACTTCGGCAGTATCATCAGGAGAACCGTCAGTAATAACAATCACCTCGTAAGAATAATTTTTGGAATTCAAGTATTGCTCAATTTCCGAAAGATTGTTCTTTATTCGCTTACTTTCTTTGTACGCGGGAATAATCACCGACAAATAGGGACTCTTTTCCATAGGAGTATTAATACATTATTTTAAGTTAATTTATTTTTATTCTAACATAAAATAAACGTTGCACCAAATCAACCGCGCGCCAGTTCCGCGTCAAGCCAATCCTGCAAGATGATTCTGGCCGCTTCCTGGTTGTCCCAATGTTTGATATGTTTCGCTCCTTTCTCTTTCAGCCGCTCCTGCGCCATTTTGGTGGTGAACATTTCAGTGATATATTCCACTGTGACCTGAAATCTTTCTTTAATCTCCTCTCCTATCTTGTTCGCGTCAAAAGATTTGTTATAGGCACCCTTCACCTCGGCTTCCCCGATTACCACTATTTTTATGTCTTCCAACTTAATAATCTCCCCCAGCTGCCGCATAAAATTTCGATCATTATTTAACGTATTATACGTAAAGGCGATTTTAGATTGTGAATCAGCGATGGCTAAACCGATTTGGGATGTGCCATAGTCGATAGAGAGAATATGAATTGGATTGTCTGAATTTTTACTCATGTTTTATAATTAACACTATTCCCAAACCGTCAAAACCTCAACTCCGTTTTCTGCTATAACCACTGTGTTTTCATAATGGGCACTCAAGCTCCTGTCTCGGGTAATAAACGTCCAGCCGTCCTTTGCCAAAACAGTATCTTTTCCTCCCATGTTTACCATTGGTTCCAACGCGAACGTCATGCCTGGTTTCAGAATCACATCGGAAAACTTTTTGTCGTAATAATTAAGCACATTGGGTTCTTCATGGAGCGTTCTGCCGATTCCGTGGCCGACAAGATTGCGTACTACTGAAAATCCATGGTGCTCCACATATTCTTGCACGGCTTTTGAGTACGCACTAAGATAATCTTCCGGTTTCATCCGGCGGATGCCTTCCCAAAAAGATTGTTCCGTCACGTCAATAAGTTTACGCGCGCCAGAACTTATTTTTCCAATGAAAAAGGTTCGAGCCATGTCAGTATACATTCCCTGGTAGCGCATGCCAATATCAATTTTCAAAATATCTCCTTCCTGAAGCACTTTGTTCCTGGCGGGAATGCCATGCACCACTTCGAAATTCAAAGAAGCGCATATGGTAGCCGGAAAAGGCTTTGTACCCTTTTCTCCCTGATATCCCTTAAACGCGGGAACGCCCCCGCGAGAAAAAACAAGCTCTTCCGCGAGCTTGTCTAATTCGTAGGTAGTTTTTCCTGGAGCAACTCTTGAGGCTATTTCTTTCATAATGCCGGCGAGAATGTTTCCGCCTTCGCGCATCGTTTCCAGTTCTTTATCACTTTTTATTAGTATCGTTTTTTTACGTATCATATGGATCTTTAAGATGACTGAGAATATCCTGAAACACCTTTTCTTTCGGCTGTTCTCCGTTAATTTCTGCCGCTAATCCCTGTTTTTGAAAATCCCGCACTACAGGAAGCGTTTCCCGGGCAAATACCTCGAGTCTTTTTTTAATTCCTTCCTCCGTGTCATCGACTCGTTGCGTGATATTTCCGCCGCACTTAGGGCAAGGATCTGCTGAATTCTCAATGTCCCTTCCCATAATAAGAGGTTCCCCGCATGCGCCGCAACTCCATCGCCTGGATACTCTTCTTACAGACTCCTCCGGAGAAATATTTACAAAAAAAACTTTATTAATTTTTCTTCCATATTCCTGTACTACGGAAACCACACATTCAATTTGATCGATTGTTCTCGGTAATCCGTCCAGAATTAATCCTTGTTCCCGCGGAATGGATCCCAATTTCAAACGCAACGCTTTCTGCAAAATTATGTTCGGCACCAGAGTATGCGTTACATTTTGAATAGCATATATCTCTTTCCCCAACTGGGTGTCCTGTTTCGCGATTCCCCGCAAGGCTTTCCCCATATCAACATGCTCCCATTGAAATTTACGCACCAGCATCTCAGCCTGCGTCCCTTTCCCCGACCCCTGAGGACCCAGTATTACTATATTCATTTTTGTGTCAGAACCACTGATTCGCACGTGATTATCCTGATTTCACTGATTTTATTTTTCATCAGACTAATCTGTGTAATCAGGAAAATCAGTGATAATCAGTGGTTCTGATTTTAAAACCCTTCATAATCCCTCATCATTAACTGGCTTTGGATTTGTTTTACTATTTCAATTACTACGGAAACGGCGATAAGGAGTCCGGTTCCGCCAATGCTTACCGATTTAAGATTAAACGCTCCCTGCACGATAAAAGGAAGTATGGCAATCACTCCCAGGAAGATCGCGCCGGATAAAGTAATCCTGTTAATAATCTTGTATAAATAATCCGCGGTAGTCTTTCCCGGCCGAATACCTGGAATGTATCCTCCGTTCTTCTGGAGACTTTCGGATATTTTATTAGGATCAAATATCACTGCCGTATAGAAATACGTGAACGCTACTACGAGAATAAAGTAAACGCTTCCATAGAGCCATTGATTTTGCAGAAAACCTCCTACCGCTTTGGCCGCGTTCGCTACCGCCTGATTAGAAACAGTCGATAAGAAGTTAGCAATCATACCGGGAAAAAGCATAATAGACATCGCGAAAATGATAGGAATAACCCCAGCCTGGTTCACCCGCAGAGGAAGATGGGTTGAAGCGCCTCCATACATCCTGTTTCCCCTGATTCTCTTCGCGTACGATACGGGAATATTCCTTTGTCCTTCAGTTACCGCGACTACTCCGGCTATCGCGATTACTACCAACACCAATAAAAAAATATAGGTGAAAAACTGAGACGAATCCCACGTGGCAAAAACTCTCGAAAAACTGGATGGCAATCCCGCGACTATTCCCGCGAAGATGATCAGGGATACTCCGTTTCCAATGTTCTTTTCCGTAATTAATTCTCCCAGCCACATAAGAAACACTGTTCCCGCCACTGCCACCACTATTACTGACACGGTAGAGAACGCGTTCATTTCACCCAGAATATTCTGCGAGCGCAGCAGGGAAATCATTCCGAATGTCTGCAGCGCCGCCAAAGGAACTGTGAGAAACCGCGTCCATTGATTAAATTTTTGCCTGCCTGTTTCTCCTTCTTCCTTATAGATCTGCTCCAATCGTGGAACAATCATAGTCAGAAGCTGCATAATAATCGATGCGGTGATATAGGGGCCCACTCCCAGCATGACTATGGATATACTGCTCAAGCCTCCTCCTGAGAATAAATTCAGAAGTCCGAACAATTCATTACTTTGGAAAAAATTCCGCAATTGTTCCTGATTCACGCCCGGTATAGGTATATTAGCCACAAGACGAAATACTATTAAAAGAGCCAAAATAAAAAGTATCTTGTTTCGTAATTCTTTTACTTTGAATATTTGTACAATTTTTTCCTTCATCTTTTATTTTTTCTTCTCACGGGCAAGAAATTTCCCGCCAGCGTTTTCTATAGCGCTTCTTGAAGAACCACTTACCAGAATACCTTCTTCAATGGTAAGCTTTTTCTTTATCCCTCCTGACCCCAGGATCTTTATTCTATAACTGGAATCTTTTCTACTAATAATCCCTTTTTCCACCAAAGCTTCCTTATTCACTACCGTGTCATTGTCAAACTTCTTTTCCAATACCGCAAGACTTACCGTTATCGCTTTGGTTTTTTGAGAAATAAATCCCTTCTTCTTTTTCATATGGTCAATCAAAGTGGATTTTCCTCCTTCAAAAAGAGGATCCACTGAAGCGCCGCTTCTTGCTTTTTGTCCTTTCATTCCTCTTCCGGAATAACTTCCTTTTCGACCTCCGCGTCCCACATCTTTCTTTTTCTTTCTTGGATTTTTCAATTGTAACGTATGTATCTGCATCCCTATAGAACAAATTAAGAGTTAACTTCCCGTACTCTCTCTTTTCTCGTTTTAATATGGCTTAGCGACGCAAATGCCGCAACCGTCGCGCGAGCCACGTTAAGCTTATTAGAGCTTCCCAATGACTTAGAAACAATATCCTTGACACCGGCGAAATCCACCACCGCCCGGATTGCTCCTCCCGCGATGATTCCCTTTCCTGGAGTGGCAGGCTTTAATAGCACTTTCGCGCTCCCAAGCTTATGATATACCTCATGAGGAATGGTATCTTTTCGCATCGGAACTATAATCATATTTTTCTTCGCATCATCAAACGCCTTTCGAATAGCCTCGGATACATCCGGACCCTTGCCTACTCCCACGCCCACTCTTCCTTTTCTATTCCCTATAACCAGCGTAGCTCTAAATCGAAAACGTCTCCCTCCTTTTACTACGCGGGTTACTCTTGCTAAATCCAAAAGTTTCTGATCAAATTCAGGCTTCTCTTTTTTTACTCTGGAATTAGAACGCTTTTCTCTAGACATAATCTCACACCGTCAAATAGTTAATATAAAAATGCTTTATTAGAACTTTAATCCTCCTTCTCTTGCTCCTTCGGCAAGCGCTTTTACTTTTCCGTGATACTTGTACCCCCCTCTATCAAACACTACCTGGGTAATATTCTTTTCCAGACATTTCCTGGCGATATACTTGCCCGCTTCTCTTGCTCCCTCCACCGTATTCCCGGATTTCACTTCTTTTTGAGAGGAAAAAACCAGGGTAACTCCCTTCTCATCATTAATAACCTGGGAATATATATTTTTTAAACTCCTGAACACGACTAACCTGGGCCTTTTTTCAGTGCCGCGAATTCTTGCCTGAATTCTCCTTTTTCTTTGCAATCTTGCCTTATTCCGGCTTATTATTTTCTTCATACTACTTATGATGAAATATTACTTTCCCGCAGCTGATTTCTTACCCGCTTTTCTCCTGACTCGTTCTCCTGCGTATCGAAATCCCTTGCCTTTATACGGTTCTACTTCTTTCAATGACCGCACTTCGGCGGCAAACTGACCCACGCGTTGTTTATCGATTCCGGAAATAGCCAGCACATTGCCTTCTTCTATCTTCACTTCCAGTCCTTCTGGAATATCAACCACTACCGGATGGGAGAATCCCAGCGCCATATTCAGTTTATCCCCCTGGACAGACATTCTGTATCCCACGCCCTGAAGTTCCAACTTTTTTGCATACCCCTGGGTAACTCCCGTTATCATATTATTTATCAATGATCGGGTTAATCCCCAGATGGCGGAAGACTTTTTTGAATTACTGATTTTTTTTACCTGTATTTCCTTATCTGCCATTTCCAATGCCACATCCCTGATTTCAATATCCAACGCGAGGGTTCCCTTGGGACCTTTTATTTCAAGACGGCGACCCTGGAGATTCACTTCTACTCCATCTTTTACCGCCACTGGTTTTTTTCCTATCCTGCTCATTATAATATCGATTCAAAAATTAAGTGTGTCTCTGTCATTACCATACTTCACAAATATATTCTCCACCCAATCCAAGCTTTGTTGCTTCTTCTCCGGTCATAATTCCCCTGGAAGTGGAAATAATAGAGATTCCAAAATTGTTTTTTACCCTCCTGATAGCGTTATGCTTCACATAAATCCTTTGCCCTTCGCGACTCACACGCCTGATTTGCCTGATGGCGGGAATTTTTTGGGTAAGGCTTAGAGGATAATACTTCAAATTGATTTTAATTTTTTCAAAACTTTCATCTTTTTCTCTCGCTACAGATTCCACGAATCCTTCTTTTTCCAAAACCTTCGCGATAGACAGTTTCAACTTAGACGCCTCGACCAGCACCTCTCGTTTGCCCGCTCCCTGGGCATTTCTTATTCGTGTTAACATTTCCGCAATTGGATCTAGCATATTCTTAAAACTTAAAACTTAAAACACGGATTAAAAGGAGTTATGAGTCGCGCGTTTCAAGTTACAAGGTTTATTTACCAGCTTGATTTCTTTACTCCGGGGATCTGGCCTGTACTGGCAAGCTCCCTAAAACAAATTCGGCACATATTAAACTGACGCATATAGCCGTGCTTTCTCCCGCATTTCCAACACCGCTTTACTTCACGCGTGGAAAATTTAGGTTTCTTTCTTGCTCTTGCTTCTACTGATTTTTTTGCCATATATTATTCTTTATGTGATATGGGGAATTTTAATGCCTTAAACAAGGCCAATCCTCTTTCTCTTTCTCCCGCGGTAGTTGTGACGGTCACCTGCAGGCTCGTGATATTCTTTACGCTCTCAGGCACTATTTCCGGAAACACGACATGCTCTTTCAATCCTACATTCAAATTGCCATTCGCGTCTACTGCCGATTCCTTGATGCCCTGGAAGTCACGAATTCTGGGAATAGTAGCTCCTACCAATTTTTCTAAAAAATCCCACTTTCTTTTCCCCCTCAAAGTGACTTTCATTCCTACTTCCTGTCCTTCTCTCACTTTAAATCCAGCGATAGATTTTTTGGATTTAGTCATAAGAGGCTTCTGTCCAGTTATAAGCGCGAGTGAATGCGCGATATCCTGAACTATTCCGGAATCTTTGAGATATTTTCCCACGCCTATGTTCACTACTACTTTCTCAATTCTGGGAACTTCTAAATCATTCTTCAATCCAAATTGACGCTTTATCTCCTTCATCGCTTCCTTATGATATTGTTCTTTCATATTCATATAATTCTTCTAAATTTCCGCCTGGCATTTCTTGCATATTCGCAACTTACTGCCGCCTTCAGCCTGTTTATAGTATACTCTGGCTGGTTTTCCGCACTTAGGACATATCAACACGGCATTGGAAACATCTAACTTTGCCGGAATTTTCACTCGTTGTCCTTTCTCTCCTTCTCTCCTGGGGCGTATATGCTTGGTTACCAAATGCAGTCCTTCCACGGTCATCTTTTTCTCGCCCTGAAAAGTTCGCAGGACTTTTCCCGCTTTGCCCTTGTCTTTTCCCGCTATTATTCTTACTTGATCGCCTTTTTTAATCTTCATAACAATGTGTTCCGCCATTTACCAAGTTAGAGCACCTCCGGAGCGAGGGATACAATTTTATTAAAACCCCTGTCTCTTAGTTCTCTCGCGACAGGTCCAAAAATTCTTGTTCCCTTCGGATCCTTGCCATCCACAATAACCGCGGCATTTTCATCAAAACGAATATAAGAACCGTCTCTTCTCTTCAGTTCTTTTTTTTGCCGCACAATTACCGCCTTCACTTTATCTCCTTTTTTTACCAATCCGCGCGGTTCCGCCGATTTGACGGAAGCCACGACAATATCACCGATCTTCGCGTATCGCTTTCTGGTACCGCCTAATACTTTGAAGCATTCTATTATTTTAGCTCCAGTATTATCCGCTACTTTCAATCTTGTCTCTGCTTGTATCATACTAGTATTATACTACTTTAAATCTTTTTCCCTTGCTCATGGGACGGCATGGCACGATCTTCACCACGTCTCCGATTTTCCGCGTATTCTCCTCGTCGTGAGCCTTGTATCTCCTGGTTACTCTATACTTCTTCTTGTATTTCGAATGAGTCTTAAAACTATCCACCGCTACCACGACTGTCTTATGCATCGCATCGCTTACCACTCTTCCTTTCCTGCTTGCGATTACCTTATTTTTTTCCGCTTGTTCTTTCATTATTTTGATTCATTGATTAAGGTTAACATTCTTGCTATATCTCTCTTGTTATTCCTGATGTCCCTTACATTCTTAATCTGCCTGGAAGCAATATCAAACCTTAGCGTTCTCACCTGCTCTCTTTTTTCCCGCAAAAGCTTTTTCAGCTCTTCAACATTTTTTTCTCTTAATTCCTTAATCTTCATAATTGCAATTCTTTAGTTATGAATTTTGTCTTGACATTCAACTTATACGCGGCGAGCCGCATTGCTTCCCTGGCTACCTTTTCTTTCACTCCGTCCATTTCAAATAAGACTCTTCCGGGCTTTACCACGCACACAAAATGATCTACGGTTCCTTTTCCCTTTCCCATGGGAGTTTCCGCTCCTTTTTGGGTCATAGGCTTGTCAGGAAAAATTCGTATCCAAATTTTTCCTCCTCTTTGGATATAACGCGTCATAGCCCTGCGCGCGGATTCAATTTGACGTGAAGAAACCAGATTCGCTTCTGTCGATTTTAATCCATAACTCCCGAAGCTCAGCAAAGTGCCTCGCGTGGCATTTCCGCGAATTGCTCCCCCGCGCTGCGTCTTCCTGTGTTTTACTTTTTTGGGCATCAACATATATTTCTTTTACGCGAATACTTCTCCTTTGTATAGCCATACTTTTACTCCTATTGTTCCAAAGGTAGTAAACGCGGTAGCCCTGGAAAAATCCACGTTGGCTCTAAGCGTATGCAGAGGCAGCCTTCCTCTTACTACCCATTCTCTGCGCGCCATTTCTGATCCATTCAATCTTCCGGCCACTTCTATTTTAACTCCCTTTACCATGTTGTTCTTTCCCACCTGGTCCAGCATTGATTTTATCGCCCTTCTGAAAGGAATTCTTTTTTCTAATTGTTCCGCGATATTTTGGGCAATAAGTGACGCGTTCTCTTCAAAATTTTTCACTTCCTGTGCTTCTACTCTTAGTTCCAGTCTTTTTCCCCGAAAAAAACAAGTTCTAATATATCGGGACATATCCTCAATTCCGCTTCCGCCTCTTCCGATTAATACTCCCGGTCTGGCTGTTTTTACTATCACCTTTACCATGGAAGAAGATCGCTCAATTTCCACTTCAGCAATAGCGGCGTTCTTCCATTTTTTCTTTACCGCGTCCCGCAATAAAATATCCTCCTGAAGAATGCTCTTATATTCTTTTTTATCATTAAACCATTTGGACTTCCAGGTATTGGTAATACCGATTCTAAGTCCCACTGGATTGATTTTATGTCCCATACTGGTTATTGGTTGTTTGGCGGTCTGGTAAATCAGAAACTGCGCAACCAGCCCGCTTAACCACTACATTGATTTTCTTCGGAATATTTTGTTAACCCAATTTCCTTTTCCCAGCTCTCTTTTCGTTCTCGCCCCTCCATCCTCTTTTGATTTTTCCATTATTCCTGTTGGCGTTTTTTCCTTGTTCTTTTTCTCTTCTTCTTTTTGCGCCTTTCTTTTTTCTTCCAGCTTTTTCTGGCGCTCTTGTTCCAGTTGTTCCTTGCTTTTTCTATTTTTTCCTTCTATTTTTTCTTCCAGAATTAATTGTACCGTAGACGTTCTTTTGCGAATCTGCCCGGCCCTTCCATGCGCTTTCGGCATCCAGCGTTTTAATGTCGGTCCCGCTCCTACCAGCACAGTATGCACATAGAGATTGTTCTTATCCACTCCAAAATTATTTTCTCCGTTGCTTATCGCGCTCAGGAGAAGTTTTTTCATGGAGACATTTCCCCGTTTCACCTGTTGTTCAAGCTGGTGCAGCGCTTCATGCGCGTCCATTCCTTTAATAAGATTGGCAACCAGCCTTACTTTGCGGGGAGAAATTCTTATGTTGTGTATATGAGCGGATACTTTCATAGTATTCAAATCTTATTATTTCTTCTTAGTGTCCGAAGAAGCCTTGGCTGATTTTGCCGCGTCCAGCTCTTTCTGCTTCGCGGCTGTCTCTATTTCTTTTTGCATTTTTCCTCCATGCCTCGTGAACTTTCTGGTTAGAGAAAACTCGCCTAACCGGTGCCCTACCATTTCTTCCGTTACGAACACGGAAATAAAATCTTTTCCATTATGCACGCCAAAGGTGAAACCGATCATTTCAGGAGAAATAACCGAGGCACGAGACCATGTCTTAATAACCGATCGGTCTCCCGGTTTTTTGTCCACTATTTTCTTGAGTAATCTTTGATCCACGTAAGGACCTTTTTTCAGGCTTCGAGTCATATAAAATACGGTTACTTCTTTCTTCTTTTTATTATAAACTTATTGCTATATTTCTTCTTTTTTCTCGTTCTATATCCCAACGCGGGTTTCCCCCAGGGAGTCTTAGGATGTTTAAGACCGATTCCCTGCCGTCCTTCCCCTCCTCCATGAGGATGATCAACTGGATTCATGGCGGATCCGCGTACCGCGGGGCGTATACCCATCCATCTGCTTCTTCCCGCTTTCCCGATCATTATCGCGTTATGTTCAAAATTACTTACTTGTCCTATTGTAGCATAACATTCATTACTGACTAATCTCACTTCTCCGGAAGATAATTTTATCTGGGCGTTCCGCTCGTCAATAGCCATGACTGCCGCGCCTGAACCGGCGCTTCTTACTGCCTGACCTCCCCGTCCAGGAAATAATTCCAGGTTAGAAACAATGGTTCCTACAGGTATATTTTTTATCTTCACTCTGTTTCCCTGTGTAATAGGAGCTTGTTCCGCGCTTATAATTTCCCTTCCAGTCAGCACTCCTTCAGTCGCCAGTATATATCTTTTTTCTCCATCTTTATAGGAAACGAGCGCGATATAAGAACTGCGGTTCGGATCCTTCTCAATCGCGATAATTATTCCGGGAATATTAAATTTGTCCTGTTTAAAATCAACCGCGCGGTATCTTTGCTTATGTCCTCCGCCCTGGTGCCGAACAGATATTTTTCCTCCCGATCTTCCAGCCCGACTGTGTTTCATGGCCAGCAACGCTTTTTCCGGTTTCTTGTCGGATACTATCTCGGACCTCACAATAGACATGTTCCTGCGTCCCGCGTTATTTCTTTTGTATACTTTAATTGCCATAATCTTCTAGTTAACTAGCTGATTGGTTGCTTAGTTACGTAGGAATAGTAAATTTTTATATGTATCTATTTAACTAATCAACTACGTAACTAATTAACTAACTATCAAATAACCCTATTTTTTCACCCTTTTTTAACGTGACTATCGCTTTTCTTAACCCGGATTTCCATCCTGATGTTTTTCCATAATTTCTGGCTTTTCCAGGGAGGGAAATAGTGTGTACTGATAATACGTGCACCTTATAGAGACTTTCCACGGAGCTCTTCACCTGTTTTTTTGTCGCGTCCGGGCTAATTTTGAATACATATTTATTCATCTCCATAGCGGCAGTCGAAGCTTCAGTAATCCAAGGCTCGCGCAACACCTTATATCCCAGGTTGTTTTCTGAATTTTTTTTATCCTTTTGGGTATCTTGAGCGGTCATAGGTTGAAAATTATTTTCGAGAATTGGCGGCGTACTTCTTTTCCAGATAGACTATCGAGTCCTTTGAAAGAAGCATATGCCTGCTGTGCAGCATATCTACCACATTCAGCTGGTTCGCCGTTAAACTTTTTACTTTTGGCAGGTTCCGGCTGGAGCGCATCCATTGCTTTTCCTTATCAGAAAATCCTATTAAAATACTGCTGGCAATTTTCAAATTTCTCAATACTTTTGCCATTTGCTTCGTCTTATTCTCCAGAAGTTCCATATGCTCAATCACCCGTATTTCCCCCTCCCGCGCTTTTCCACTCAGTACGGTCAAAATGGCCTTTTGGTTCATTTTTTTATTAATCTTCTGCTTGTAGTTTCTTTCACTTCTCGGACCAAACACCACGCCTCCTTTTTTCCACACGGGAGTTCGAACTGAACCTACTCTCGCTCTTCCTGTTCCTTTCTGTCTCCACGGCTTAATACCTGATCCAGCCCTTTCTCCTCTTGTCTTTGTATGGGCGATTGACTTCCTTTTATTAGCCATATGCGCCACATAAACCTGATGTACCAGCTCGTCGTTTTTGGGAAGATTAAACACCTCGTCCGATAATTCCAACTCCCCGGCCTCATTTCCTTCCAGATTGTATACTTTAATCTTTACCATAAATTTCAATTACCGACCCGGGCACGCCAGGAACCGCTCCCTTGAGCCCAAGAATACTTTTTTCTTTATCTATAAAAACCACTTTCACATTTTTACTCACAGAGTTCGTGCCGCCCATTCTTCCGGCCATTCTTTTTCCCTTCACCACGTGTTCCGGAAACCCTGATCCGATAGACCCGGGCGCTCTTAAGTCATGTTTATGCCCGTGAGATTTTGGCGAACCGGAAAAACCATGCCTTTTTACTACTCCCTGAAATCCTTTAGCTTTCGTTTTTCCCCGCACGCTTACCTTATTTCCAATTTCAAATATCTCCACTTTCACTTCATCGTTCTCTTTAATCTGTAATGCTCCGGGATTTTCAATTCTGAACTCTCTTCGGACAGCTTTATTCTTTGTAAAGGGCATTGTTAATTGAACCGCGTCATATCCGTTCTTTTCTTTAGTCCTGATAAGAGAAACTTTTCCAAAACATTCAACTAAAGTAACATGGAGCGCTTCATCGCCGCCGTACAAAGTAGTCATGCCTATTTTTTTACCGAGTATGTATTTCATAGTCACTATTCAGGCGAACAAAAAACTGGTCCGCGCGCCAGTTAAAATTGATCCTACATCCAAAGTTTCCCTGGCTAGTTGAGTATCCCGATTAATCGGGACTTTAACTAGTATTATACTTACTGATTATTGTTACATTTTTATTTCAATATCCACTCCCGCCGGCAAATCCAAGCTGGTCAAACTGTCTATAGTTTTTGGAGTAGGATTCCAGATATCAATCAGGCGCTTGTGCATTCTCATTTCATACTGGTCACGGGAATCCTTAAACACAAACGTTGATTTATTTACGGTAAACTTGCGTATCTCCGTCGGTAATGGCACCGGTCCAGCAATAGCCGCTCCCGTTCTTTCCGCCGTTTCCACGATCTGCTTCGCGGTCTGATCAATAATCTTATGATCATACGCTTTAATCTTAATCCTGATTCTTGATTTTGCTTCTTCTTCTCTTTTTACCATTGATGTATGACGGTTATTTTAAAATCTTAGTTACTACACCGGCACCAACCGTTCTTCCTCCTTCTCGAATCGCGAATCTCATTCCTTCTTCCATCGCTACTGGAGCCATAAGCTTTACTACCAAGCTCACGGTGTCACCCGGCATCACCATTTCAGTTCCTTCCGGCAGGGTTACTTCTCCCGTTACATCGGTAGTTCGGATGTAGAACTGAGGCTTGTATCCTTTAAAGAAAGGGGTGTGTCTTCCGCCTTCCTCCTTGGTTAATATGTATACTTCTCCTTCAAATTCAGAATGAGGAGTAATGGAGCCTGGTTTTGCCAGAACCTGTCCTCTTTCAACGTCTTCTTTTTTAGTTCCTCGCAACAGCACACCGGAGTTGTCTCCAGCTTGCCCCCGATCCAGTGTTTTATTAAACATTTCAATACCGGTTACTGTGGTTTTCTGGGTAGGTTTCAGCCCGACGATTTCCACTTCTTCATTGACATTTACCACTCCTCGTTCAATTCTTCCGGTCACCACCGTTCCTCTTCCTTCGATAGAAAAGATATCTTCGATAGGCATCAAAAACGGCTTTTCAGTTTCCCGCACCGGTTCCGGCACTTTCGTATCAAGCGCGCTGATCAATTCCAACACGGGTTTCACCGCTTCGTCGTCCGCTGATTTAGCTTCATACGCCTTCAACGCCGAACCTCGAATCACGGCGGCATTGTCACCGTCGAATTCATATTTGGTCAGAAGTTCTCTTACTTCCGCTTCTACTAAATCAATTAGTTCAGGATCATCCACCATGTCTACTTTATTCAAAAATACTACGATTTCCGGCACGCCTACCTGCTTGGCTAAAAGAATGTGTTCCCGAGTTTGGGGCATAGGACCGTCAGTGGCGGCAACTACCAAAATAGCACCGTCCATCTGAGCGGCTCCGGTGATCATGTTTTTGATATAATCCGCGTGTCCGGGACAATCTACATGAGCGTAATGTCTGGCTTCTGATTCATATTCACAATGAGCAGTCGCGATCGTGATTCCCCGTTCCTTCTCTTCGGGAGCCTTGTCTATTTCATCAATGCCTTTTTCCTTAGCTTTTCCTGAAAAGCTAAGCACGTGAAGAATGGCCGCGGTCAAAGTAGTTTTTCCGTGGTCAACGTGCCCAATAGTCCCGATATTTACATGAGGCTTGGATCTTACGAATTTTTCTGCTGCCATATGTTTATGTAACCGCAATATTCACGACATTAGCTCTAAAACAAAAGACTGTTCGCAAATAATTTACGTTTTTTATAAATTATTTAATTATTTTATTACAAGCCGAATTTTACTAAGAAATTATCTTTTTGACAAGTGTTTACCGGCGCTGGCTGTGGATAACTTCCCTTTCGTCAGACAGGCTGGACTTCATACCGCACTTCTTCTGTTTCCGGAGCGTTCCCCGCCATCTCTTCTATATTCATATCTTCCAATCGCTCCTCTTCCTGGGAAACTTTCCATATCGCGATATCGTTGTTGATTTTATCAACTAACTCCTGCTTTGTCAAGCCTTCCACTCCTTCCTTTCTCATCCGCTTAAATTCCCGCAGTGTCATCACGACATAGTACTGATCTCCATCTCCCAGCACGGCTGCTCCCCGAAAAAGTTCCAGCGCTTCTCTGAGTTTATGATCAAGCATACAAATAGTTCCGTCTTATTCTTCCTTCCCTGCCAAGGGGAGGATTGAGAAGGGGTTAAATGATATGTCTGTTATTGAGATATTAGCGCACGGATTGGGTTGTGTCAATGGCGGACGCGCGTACCGCGTTATCTGTTACGCCAACAACTGTCTGATATACTCCAGGCTTTCAATAAGTAATGTTTTCGCCTTCGCGTCCATAGATTTAAACTCCCCCGGCTTTTTAAGTTTAGCAATAAGCATAGCAATATTCCGATCGACTGTTTGGTGTATTTTCTTGATTATTCTTTCCCGGGCATCAATAGTTAAGTGGGTGTTTTTGTTTATTTTTTCTTCTATTTGCGCCACGCGCTGGATAGCCCGCAGATACGCTTGTAAATATCGTTCCTCGTGTTTTTTGGAAATAAGTTTCAGGTCGAAGTAACGGGCTACATTATTTTTTATCGAATCAAGAGAAGCAATGTTTGTGAAAAATACTTCTTCTTGATTCTCATTTCCCGCTTCATCAGTCGCGGAAATTTTGAGTACACGCGTCCCGGGACTTTCGAGCGATAAGTCGATATTCCCGGACTGAATTTCCTTTTCATCAAGAAAAAGAACGGTTTTTATTTTTTCCGGAGCAGTCATGTTATCCTCTACGCGATATTTGATATCTATATTCTGGTCGTTGAGATATTCTTTTTCCTCCGGGGAAATAATCTCAATGTTCGGTTTAACAGTATCCCGCTCTTCGGTAATAATTTCCGTGTCTCTTACTTCAATAATGCTCTCCTGTTCGCGTCCAATTTCAGAAATTCCCCGAAGCGTTCCAATTATTTCCGTAGCTTCTTCGGGATTTTCGGGATCTTCGGATATTTTTACCGCCTCAATCTTGTATTCTCCGCTTCCTGTTCCCTGCGTGAGGACTTTATAGTCTCCGTTTTCCGGATTGGGAATAGTTAGAAATTCAGTATCGGTGTCATACCCGGTATAGTAAGCATCTTTTATCTCATTAAAAATTTCTCCAGTTTGAAAATTTTTCCCTGCTCGTTTTCCGTCGGGAGAAGTGATTTGAATGTCAATGGGAGAGAAAACCAGAAATATTAATATTTTCTTTATTTTTTCATAGTCAACTTTATGTTCCGGTTTTTTTCCTGTGAGAATTTCATACACATAATCCGAAGCCTTCGAGGGAAGTTCCCTGTGAGCGGCTTCCATGTTTATCTGGCCGTCATAAAGAATACCCGTCGCGGAAACGAGAGGCACCGTGCCATCTCCTTTGCCTTTTTCAAGACCATGGTCGCCAAACAAAGAATCATAATTTTCAGGACGTCCATGACCCCATAGCGAATCAGGTTTCAAGGACGGTTTTTCTACTCTTATTTTAGTTATAGTAGAACCCCCTCCTAATTCTCCTACAATATTATGAAACTCCACCGCGTCAAGTTTCGAAATATTTTCTCCTTTATTTAAATTTTCCAGGAACGGGTTAGCGGGATAGAAAGAAGGATACTTTCTCATTTCATCATCGGAGACGCTGTATAAATAATCATATACCGGAAGCAATTCCTGGACTGATTTAATGGGTCTTTGGCGAATGTAATCAAAAACACTTGAGTAGCCTTTTTCTTTGGCTTCTAATTGAAATATTTTTTCAGAAAGTTTTCCAAAAATATCAAATTGAGATTCAGCAACTTTTCCTCCCTCCCACGCAAGGTAATCATTTGGCGCTCCATTATGAGGTGTTCCTAAAGTTATCAGTTGATCTATATCATCCTGATAGAAATCTGATTCAATATACTCTCTTGCCAGAAGTCCACCCATAGAGTGAACAACCAAGTCCACTCGAGACCAATGAATTTTCTGTTTTATTTCGCTAACTCTATCTTTTAAAAGTTTTGCGTTTTCAGTATTACTGTCTCTCCATTCATATGGGAATTCAAATAGATCTTTATCCGCGGTATATCCGTTTTCCTTAAAATTTTTATAAAGACCATCATAAGTTCGAAAAATTGGATCCACCTTCCATTCTCCGAACACCTTCTGTGATCCTAATATACCTGGAATAATAATCACCGGATCATGAAAATTTTCCTCTGCCGCCCAGTTGGAAAAATTTATACTTCCCCGTATTTCATTCTCGTGACATCCAACTCGAGGGTTGCATTTTTTTGGTCCAGCCGCGTCTCCCCACCAATTGTATTGAAAATCAGCTTTTGATAATGACGGTCCGACTGTCTGATGAAACTCAAATACCGGCATTTCATTTTGAGAGAATTTTGACCGGTTTACTTTAATACTTCCATAATCTCCCCCTACCGCCACAAAATTGTCATGAAAATTTCCTCCTTCGATATCCACCACTCCGCCCATAGCATGGAACGCACCTTGATATTCATTAAAGGCATAAGCCTTGTTCCAATAATTCGTATCCTTCTTGAGAAGTATGCCCGATGCCAATCCTCCGCCACTTACGTCTACATTTCTGACAGCTACTTTTCCATCCTCAAAGGCAACAATAGAATATCCTTCCGCACTCTCTGATTTTCGTATTTTTACCGGATCAACTACCGTGCCCTTGATTATAAGTTTTCCTGATACTTCTATTCCCGGCCATTCTCCTTCGAACGTTATAGTAACTCCGCTATGTATCACTAATGTGCCTTCGGGATTTATTTGGATATTCCCGGAAATGATCCTGTCCCCATCCCACTCCTGATAATCATTTATTTCGGTTATATCTACTTGCTGAGAAAAAGCCGTTTTATCAAAGGGAGACAGTGGAATGAAAAAAAGAATTACGCCGAGAGTACACGCAATAATTTTTGTTTTTATTTTTTTCATAAGATAAAACCAGAAATTTCTGGTCTTGAATGCTTTATTTACTCTCTGAATTTTTTGTCTTTCTTGCTACAATCCATAAAACAAAGCTTACTAAAAGCAATAATAAATTAATCCATATAGACACAACTATCTCTCCAAAATAAAAGACCAAACTCATTACAAGTACTACCAATAAAATAATCCATTTTCTGTTAAATAACCGCGATAAAATTAATCCGCTAATTAAACTTACTAATAGTAATCCCATAAAGACTAACAACCCCACAAGGGCATACACAGAAAAAAAACTATTCATTTATTTGTTTTAATTATTACTTATCCTCTTTTTCCACATATTCCTTCATCAATCTTATATACTCCTCAAAATCCGCGTAATCTTTTTTGAATGTTTCGATAAAATATTTTTTACCGCGTTATCTTATGCTTGCGGGCAAAGTATTTATTTACCAATTCACTTCTCAATTTAAACAGAGGGGCCGCTTCCATATAGCGCTTCACGGCATATATTTTGTACTTATGATATTTTGTCATATCCGAACAAAAAAGAATCTGATGATCCTTGAAGATTTGATTCATCAGAAGAGGCGCGGCTTTTCTTATGTCAACCGTATCCACCTCGTCATGTCCGAATACTCTGGTAAATTCATAATTTAAATGGTACTCCTGCTCAAAGTCCAGTTTCTTTTTCGATACATATGCAACATCAAAATCGCTTTCTTTATGGACTTTCCCGCGCACTCGCGAACCAAAAAGCAACACCAGCTCCAGACCGTAGATGCCGGCAATATCAGAGATTCTTTCTGATTGTTTTTGGGTAACGTCCATAGTGTTAAATTATCATACATCAGACAGCAATACAAACATGCCCGATTAAAAACTATTCAAAAATTTGTTTTACTTTTGTTACTCTCTTGAATACCACTTCATCTAATTGGGCAAAGTGTTTTTCTCTGCAAAATATTTTTTGCTGTTCGCTTTCTCTGATTTCACCTTCGGCTTTAGTTTCCGCCACAAAGTAAATTTTCTTATCATTTTCAAAAACAATCGCCCAGTCTGGATTATATGAACCAACAGGCGTATCAATTTTGAACCAATAAGGCAACTTGAAATAAAATTTTACATTTTCCATTGAATCCAAGTCTTTAGCAAACTCGCTTTCCACATTGGAGTCAACAGTAGTATAATCATAAAGCGTCTTGTTTTTATTTTGTACTTTTACCAGATTTTCAAGATATCCTTCCAATTCTTCATCTTCAAATTTTTTCATCTCCCAAAATTCATTGGCAATTTTTTCGTATTTAATGCCATTAACCATCATTTTCTGCAAAGTGTTTTTGATAGCTGAAACGGCAAAATCCATAAATTGTTGCGGATTGTTTGAAATATCATCGTCTTTTTTAGACGCTTGGATTGTTTTTAAAATCGTGTCTTTAGTAAGTTTTGTTTTGTTTTGAATATAGCACAAAATATCAGGAATAAAATCAAGTGTTGTGTTGTGATTATTTCTTTCCTCGCTGACGCTGGAAAGCCCTGTCGTGATCCCCTCCTTGGTAATGTCCAGCCTGGCCTTCAAGCTTACGATTTTTGGTTTGTTTATCTGGACAGAGGAAAGAGCTTTACCGGATTTTTCTATTAGTTCTTCTGTGCTGTACTCCACTTGATATCTAGTCCTTTGTTTTATTTTGTCCCAAAGAGATTTGAAGTTTTCGTCCAAATAATATTCTTTTCTTAATTTTAGTTTTTTTCTTTTTCTCTTGTTTTTAATTCTTCCGCTGAAATTAACCCCGCATTCATCTTCAATTTCCGTCTGTAATTTCCTGGCAAAATCCTCGTAGCTTTCATTAGCGATAACCGTCAAGACATTTATATTGGTGTCAAAAATTCTTTGTCCCTCTTGATTAACTGGCAATCTCAAGCCCCGTCCAATTTCCTGCCTTTTTTTGAGTTCGCTCTTTGTTTCGTTAAGCGTGCAAATCTGAAACACATTAGGACTATCCCAGCCTTCGCGGAGAGCTGAATGTGAAAAAATAAAACGCAACGGCTCATCTAAGGATAACAGTTTTTCCTTGTCTTTCATAATCAGGAAATATGTGTCGTCATCAGCCTGGCTGTCTCCCTTTGTATCTTTTAATTGCCCCTTCTTATCTTTGGAAAAATATCCATTATGCACTTGTTCCGCTGAATAGGGGAACAAGTCCGCATATTTTGGCTGGCTTTTTATTTCTTCAAAAACTTCCTCAAACCACTCGGCAATCTTTCCTTTGATTGTTATGCCGCCTTGATATTTGCGATAGTTGGCGACCCTGTCAATAAAGAAAAGAGATAAAACCTTTATTCCTTTGTCTTTCAATCGTTGTTCTTTTTCAAAATGATTTTGAATAGTCTGGCGTATTTGAAATTTCATTATGTCATCGCTTAACCCACCAACAGAATCGCCAACAAAAAACGTTTTCCCGTTTGAAAATGTTATTGACTGAGCGATTACATCAGCGGCGTCAACAACATAATTACGATAAATTTCTCTTTCGCCTGAAAGCTTGAATAAGTCATATTCGCTGGATTTTCTTGGCGATTTTTTTATAACCACCGATTTTCTGCTTATTCCTTCATTACTGATTGCGTCAATTTTCATTTTTATGGAGATTGTATTCTTTTGTGATTTTACGGATTCTAATTCAATAAAAGGTTCGTTTTGATTGCTTTCTTCCAGCACTGAATCAACTTCAATTCTTTTAACCAAATTCAAATCGTAGGCTTTTACAGGGTCAAGTTTGTATATTAAGTTATAGTGATATTTATGCGTAGCGCTGTAGCGAAGCGTGCAAAGGGGATTAAGATTGGCAATGGCTTCTTTCCTAATGTCCGTTTCCATACTCTGCGGCTCGTCCACAATGACAATCGGCTTTGTCGACTGAATGTATCTAATTGGAACTCCCCAATCGGAGTCTTGATAAATAATGTTTCCGCCCTTCTTCTCCTGATTGAATTTGGCAAAAGAATCAATGTTGATAACCAAAATCTGAAGAGAATTATTGGTCGCAAAATTTTTGAGCATTCCTCTTTTTTTGGGGTCATAAACATAAAAATCCATTTCCGGCTTGTCATAAATCATTGCGAAATGCTCCTTGGTAATTTCCAAGTTTTTTATTACTCCTTCTTTGATTGCCACACTTGGCACTACAATAATGAATTTCTTGAATCCGTATTTTTTGTTAAGTTCGTGAATGGTTCGCAGATAAACATAAGTTTTTCCTGTTCCAGTTTCCATTTCCACTGAAAAATTCAATCCGTCTTTCAGTTCTTCTTTGCCGCTTAATGCTATTTTTTCTCCACTTTCAGTCAATAAAAAGTTTTGGCATTCCAGTTTTCGATTTTTCCAGTTCATTTTGCTCTTGGACACTATGAAGATTTTTTATTATTTCTTCTTCTTTCACCAGCAAATTATTTCCCACAACAAAACCGCCTTCAATAATCATCTGACCATTAGGTTTTTCAAATTTAACTTCAAAATCACCCTTATTGAGAGGTTGTCCTTTGAACAGATTGACGGCTGAATTTATGGCGTCAAGCTGGTATTGCTGGCTGGAATCAAATTGGAGTTTCATTTTTTGGCTTGCTAAATGGAAAGTAGCGGCTCGTCAAGACACTTTACAAAATCTTGTCTAGGGTGTATACTCTTCATAGAAGTAATTCCTCCTGTGTTGAAATACCGTAAGGCGTTTCGTTAAAACAGGGGGTTTTCTTTTTTTGTGTTCATGGGAAAAGTAGACTTTCTTCTATAATTTTTTCTTTTATATCTTCATAGTATTCATAGTCGCCGTTTTCGTATTTTCTGAAAATTGCCCAGCTTGCAAAATCAACTGCTTGCAAACATTTTTCGGTGGGCGATGGTTTTATTTTTATTTCAATTTTCCCGCCATTTCCTCTCCTTACTAAATTGTCTTTTAAGTATTTTTCAAAATTCTCCCTGATAAATTTATTGGTATCTTTCTGATCTATGTACAGGTTTATCGGTTCATCAATTTTGATCACATTTTTATTATGCAATCGATCCAATAAAATATTGGCGGTATAATTATACAAATAATTTTTCTGGTTTTGTAGATCCACATAAACTTTCTTCTTGTTTAAAACTATACAGAATATTTTTAAATCATCCAGTTCGGATAATTTTTTAAGCATCCGATGTTTTGTAATAGAATCCGCGTGATATGCGTGTAATTCTTTCAGTTTGTATTTTTTCTTCAGTCCTTTTCTGATATTTTTAATAACTTTTTCTATTTTTTTATGATCATTGGTCAAGACAATTGTAAAAAGAAACCATTTGCTTGATTGCGGATTGAATCCCAAATCTCCGCTTTCATCTAAAAATATGTAGGCCATAAAATTTTTCTCAAAATTATTCAGCTAACGGATACTGTTCTGGAGCTTCGCCGTGTTCTTCTAAAATTATCGGGTACTTTTTCTTGGCATTAACATTCTTTATTTCCAAAAGCTCTACTAAAAATCTCCAATCATCGCCGTAGTCAAACAAAAAAATCATTTTCTCGCCGGGTTTTTTAAATGCGCTGGATATTTTTGTTTTTTTCACACTTTCCGAATCAACTGGTTCGATTCCATCATCTTCTAAATCAGCAAATAATTCATAACTCTTTCCAGAATCACCACGATAGATAGTTTCAGTGTTGCTAAAAAATCCAAAACAATGATCAAAATCAAAATTAAATGAATCAACAATCACTTCGGCGAAATTATATAAACTTTGTTTTCCCAATATTGATATTTTACGCCAAGGTAATTTACTGGAATTCAAAATTTTTTCTTTGTATTTCCCTCTTTGACCGATAGAATACCAATAATCACCTAGAAGAATTTTTACTTTAAAAATATATTCTTTTTCGGATGGTTTTGGTTTGGTTGTTTGCATAAGATTGATTTATAATTTGATATTGCTGGTTGGAATCAAATTGTAGTTTCATATTAGCGATGCAATAATTCAATCTTTATTTCTTGAGCTAATCTATTCTCGTAATATACAAGAAAAATTCTTGTATATTCTTTTTTAGATGAATCTTCATAGTGAATCTTAATTTTTGCTGAAAACTCTTTTACATTTTTTAACTCTGAAAAAAACAGGGATAATGAAGAACCGTTCAAGTCAATTTGAAATTCTTTTCCTCCATCTGAATTAGTATGGCTTTCTTCTAATAAAACAGTCTTTTCTTCTTCTGGCACTATCAATAAATTAGGGTCTCCAATAACAAAATAAAAGTTTTTATTATTAAGTATATCCGACTCAATTTTTAGGTTATAAGCAACACCTCGTCCAGTATTTCTAATCCTGAAATAATCTTCGTGCTTTTCTGTTTTTGGTCTGAAAAATAAATCAATTATTGGTTCTTCTAATTTCAATAAACCAGTTGTAGCTAAACTCATCTTTCTTGTTTCCCAGGTGTAAAATAAAAGAGCAAAGAAGGTAGCTAAAATAATTTTATCATTTATGGAAGCAAGCCCATCCTGCGATAAAGCATGCAAGTATCTATTGTTATCAATAAATTTAATAATCAAATCAAAAAAAACTGTTGTCAATAATGCAACTACTAAAAAAATAACAACTCCTATTTTTTTAATAAAATTTATTATTATCATATCACCTTAAAATCAATTTTTTCCTGTTCCATTTGAAGCATTATATTGGTTTTTAGCTGGTCGTTATTATTGAAGCATCTGTCCAGGCAAACTATTTTTTCCGGTTTTGCTTTTTGAAATTCCTCCGATAGTTCTTTGGTTATTTTATTTCCGAGATAGATAATCAATTTTCCGCCGTCAATGGAATAAAATTTGTCTTCACCGCTTCCTTTTGCTTCAACTTTCACATTTAAATCCAGTCCGCTTTTCAGAATAATTTCAAAGAGCATATTGTCCTGCGCGCTGTCCTTTTTTACATTATCCACAAACTCTTTCATATTTTCTAAGAGGCTTTTTGGACTTTTAAATTTTCCCCGCCAGATTTTGAAGTTGGATTTGTCTAATTTGAAAACTTTTAATCCCAAATCAACATCACCCTTGATTTTTTTTCCAGCTCTTTCTATTCTCTCTCTTGCTATATCTGCGATGGTTTTATATCCAGCTTTGTATGCCTCGCTGTTTTCGTCGCATAATTCTGGGAGTTGGACACAAATCCATTTCCTGTTCCCATCGTCTTTCGCATTTTGATCCATTACTGCGTGGGCCGTTGTTCCGGATCCAGCGAAAAAATCCAGCACTATATCTTCAGTATTTTTATTAGTGGAAATTTGTAAAAGCCTTTCTATCAATTTTACTGGCTTTGGATAGTCAAATAAACTTTCCATATTAAGAAGTTCTTTCAACTCTGCATTCGCTTGAGCATTATCCCCAGCAAAATTTCTATCAAAAAAAGTTTGTGGAACAAGTCCGTCTTGAACTTCAGAAAGATATCGCTTAATCATTGGATATGAAGAATTATTTCCCCATATAACTTCGTTATTTTCTACTTTCTTTTTCCAAACTGCTTCACTGAATCGCCAGTATCTTCCAGCAGGACGAGCTAAAACTTCTCCATTCGTCTTTGTTATTTTGTAATCCGCATCATATGGATTATTTGCATAAACAGGGTCGGCTTTCCAAGGACCCCTTGGGTCATTGTCTGGATTTTTGTATGCAGTTGTATTATCACGCGGAATCAGATTTCTATGCCAATTTTCTTTTGATTTTGCGTAACAAACAATATAATCGTGGTTATATGAAAAGTATTTGGCAGAATTTTTTCTTGTATGAACCTTTTCCCAGATTATTTGAGCTATAAAATTTTCCTCTCCAAAAATTTCATTCATTACCATCCGCAAATTGTGAACTTCATTGTCGTCAATGGAAACAAAAATCACTCCGTCCTGTCTCAAAAGATTCCTGGCTAAAAATAACCTGGGATACATCATGTTGAGCCAGTTGGAGTGATAATGCCCGCTGTCTTTTGAATTTTTGGAAAGTCCGTCAATCCTCAATGTGTTTCCATTACCGTCTCTTTCTCCAATTTCTTCCAAATACTCATTTTTATTTTGGGCAAACTTGTCATTGTAGATAAAATCGTTTCCGGTGTTATACGGCGGATCAATATAAATCATTTTCACTTTGCCGTAATAAGAACGCTGAAGGACTTTTAAAACTTCCAGGTTGTCTCCCTCGATAAAAAGATTTCCTGTCGCGTCAAAATCAACTGATTCATCTCTGGCCGGTTTTAGCGTGGCGGTTGTCTGTTCCTGGATTTTTAAAAAGCAATCATTTTTCCCCGCCCAGCTTAAGCCGTAGCGTTCATTGCCGTCATCTATTTCTTCCCCCAGTGTTTGTTTTAGTTTTCCGCAATCAATTTTTCCCTCTGAAAAAACTTCGGGAGCTTGTGATTTTAGAAAGTTAAGCAGGTTTTTCTGGTTATTAAGAGAAAAACCAGAAAGTTTATTTTTTTCCATATTGAAGCATCTTATCTCTTTACAAATATATAAACTCTCCTACAACCTCACCTTTACCTTCATCTCCTCTCCTCCTCTAAAAACAGTCAATTCAATTTCATCTCCCTTTTTATATTGATAAAGCATATTGGAAAATCCTTTTTCCAGAGTGACTTCTTCTCCGTTTATCGCGGTGATGATGTCGTTGATTTGGAGACCGGATTTTTGGGCCGCGGAACCAGCGAGGAACGCGAGGCCGGGCTGGCCGGAAGGAGAGTATATCATCGCGCCGGTTTCTCTCGCGATCCCGTGGGACAACGCGTATGATTTCGTGAGCGGCATATAGTACATGCCGAGTGCCGGCACATTGGACAGTTCTTTTTTTATCGCCTTTTCAATTACCTTCCGCACTTTTTCAGCAGGGATTTGGAAAAATATCCGTTCCGATCCGTTCGGGAGAGATCCGATAATCCCTATGGTCTGGCCGCTGTAATCTATCACCGGACCGCCGGTTAATCCGTCATATATTTCCATGTCTGTTTCAAACACGCCTTCCAGTTTATCGGAAAAAGAAACCGCCGTGCCGGAAATGTTGCGGGTCATGTTGAAGTTTTTAATAATGCCGGCGGCGTATTGGTTGGCATAATACCCAAGATTGTTGCCGACAGCCATAATTTTTTCTCCCGGCTTTATCCCCTCTGAATTTCCAAAAGAAACCGCCGGAAGATCAGAGGAGTTGATTTTAAAAAACACCAGATTGCTGTAAGAATCAATGCCGAGCATTTCCGCGTCATGCGTGTTTCCGTCCTGCGTGATAACTTTATACGCCGAGTCTTTCGGATTAATCGCCGTAAGATAGGTCATCACAATGCCGTCGCTTGTCACTATTACTCCCGTTCCGTTTTTAGCTTCTTCGGAAAAAGTATTCCTGACCCGCGGAAGCGGCTTTTTGTCCGGTGCGGGAAAAGACAGAATATTCACCACGGAAGGAACCACCTGGCTGGCGATTTTGCCAAGAGAAGTTTCTTCTTTCATCACCACCTGTTCGGTTTTATTGATTACCACCACGTTTTCCGTGGACTTTTTCAAAAAGTCATATCTCGAAAACAAACGGGTCGCGGCGAGATATGGAAACAGATAACGATCAGCAATGATGCCGCCAAGACCGCCCAGGATAATGACCGTTATTACGAATATAAATTTTTTTAGTATTTTCATAAAATTTAAAAGGATTAGTTTTGATTTCACTACGCTACCGGCAGCCATTTGGAACTTAAGAGCACCAATATAATCATGACGGAAAAAAACACCATGTTTGCCACTACTCTTTTCTTACTCATGATATTCAGAAAATAACTCTGGGTGAGGTCCCAAAGGACATAGTAGAGTATAAGGGCGATCACTCCGGTAGTCAAATACCCGAAAGGCCAAAAGTTCATCGTCCATACGATTTCCACCATGATAAGCGCTATAAGAAGACTGTAAATCCACGCGAGCTTCTTATCATCGCTCTTGATAATCGCGAAATACTGGTAGCTCGCAAAAAGAGTTATTACAAGATACACCAGCATTAAATAATAAAGAGGAACCAGAAAATTCAGATACAGCCCATAGGATCCCGCATAACTGAAAAAGACCGTCGCGGAAGTAGCTGCCATATTCATACCCCTTGCCGTTTGATCCTTGGGATATGCCCCCAGACGGTACGCCCCAAGCATGGACAAATAGTACATGAGGGCGGATAGCATGATGAATATCTGTTGCTCGTATCCAAGGGTTATCAAATAAAGCAGGGTGATTGAAGAGAGCGTAAAGGAAGCAGGAAGCACCGCGAACAACCATTTTCCTCCTATCTCTCTTCCCTTGTAAAGAGAGAACAGAAAAAGAAAAAGAACCACAAGCGCCACCAGCTCAGGTTTTATCAATACCATTTCCAGTCCGCCCAGGAAAATAAGGCTATAGACCAACGGACGTAATTTAAAAAGCATGGGTATGCGAGTTTAAAACTTGTTTCATTATTCCAACACTACGCGATTCTTTTTTATGTCCACTTTTACTTTCTGTCCTTCTTTAATTTTCCCTTCAATTATTCTTAACGCCAACTCGTCCAGAATTTCATTTTGGATCACTCTTTTCAAGGGTCTCGCTCCATAGACAGGATCAAATCCTTTTTCAATTAAATATTTCTTCGCTTTAGGCGTTATAATAAGCTCTATATTTTTCTCCCGCAGTCTTTTTTGAACCAATTCAAGTTGCAAGTCTACAATTTTTTCCAGCATTTCAGAAGTAATCGGATGGAAGATAATAATTTCATCCAGCCTGTTAAGAAACTCCGGCTTAAAATTTTCCCGAAGCGCGGAAAGCACTTTTTCTCTCATATCTTTCTCGACAATCATTTCCTCTCTTCTTTCTTCACGGAATCCCAATCCGCTCCGGTAGATAATATCAGAGCCGACATTGGAAGTCATGATAATGACCGTGTTTTTAAAATTGACTTTTTTCCCTCTGGAATCAGTCAAGTGTCCCTCGTCCAGTATTTGCAGGAGAATATTAAAAACCTGGGGATGCGCTTTCTCTATTTCATCAAGAAGAATAACACTGTACGGACGGCGTTTTATAGCTTCCGTAAGCTGGCCTCCTTCTTCATGTCCCACGTATCCGGGCGGAGAACCTATCATCTTCGCCACTGAATGGGCTTCCATATACTCGCTCATGTCGATCCGCGTCATTGCCTGATCATCGTTAAAAAGAAACTCCGCGAGTGCTTTTGCCAGTTCTGTTTTCCCCACTCCCGTCGGACCCAAAAACAGGAAAGACCCAATCGGCCGCTGCGGTTCGGAAATGCCCGCGCGGGATCTTCGTATCGCGTTGGCAACCGCGGCCAGAGCTTCTTCTTGTCCGACTACTCTTCGGGAAAGCTCTTTTTCCATGCGACTGAGTTTTTGCGCTTCGCTCTCCAGCATTCTTACCACGGGAATTCCCGTCCAACGGGAAACTACTTTCGCGATATCTTCTTCCGTCACTTCTTCCTTAAGAATCGGGGTTTTACTTTGAATGCTGTCCAGTTTCTCCTTTTCTTCCTTAATCCTGCTTTCCAGCTCCGGAATTTTTCCATAACGAATCTCGGCTACTCTTTCCAGTTCAGAACTCCTTTCGCAGAATTCCGCTTCGGACTTTAACCGCTCAATTTCCGCCGAATGGTTGCGTATATTGGTAATTAAATCCTTTTCTGTTTTCCACTGGAGGGAAGTCTTGTTAAATCCTTCCTTCAGTTCTCTTAACTTCTTGTCTAATTCCTTAATCCTGTTTTTTGATTCATTGTTTTTCTCTTTCAAAAGCGCCTTTCTCTCGATTTCCATTCGACGAATAGTCCTTTCCATGAGATCAATTTCCGCCGGCATAGAATCTATTTCCATGCGAAGCGCGCTGGTAGCTTCATCGATAAGATCAACTGCTTTGTCCGGCAGGAATCGATCCGTAATATACCGGTTGGACAATTTCACCGCTTCCTGAATCGCCGCGTCGGTGATTCTTACTCCGTGATGCACTTCGTATTTCTCCTTCAAACCCCTGAGGATAGCGATCGAATCGTCGATAGTGGGCTCATCAACCATGATAGGCTGAAACCTTCTCTCCAGGGCCGCGTCCTTTTCGATGTAGCGGTGGTACTCCCTGGTGGTAGTCGCTCCTATAATCTTAATCCTTCCTCTTGCCAGCGCGGGCTTTAACATATTGGACGCGTCGAGCGACCCTTCGATCGCTCCTGCCCCAACCAGCGTGTGAATT
>CAYLWX010000003.1:0-50447 GCA_964387895.1 uncultured Bdellovibrionales bacterium
AGGATGATTGGTTTTTTGTCATTATTCATAAAAATAGTTTTTAAAATTTGGCTTACTTTTTGAATGATTTGATTATACTTAAAGATTCTGGAACTCGCAACTTGAAATACATAGTACATAACATAAAACATGGAACACATAACTTACCACACAAAATAAAATTTAAAATAGTCTGTTCCATGCTTCATATTTCATGTTATGTGCTGTGTGGATAATTTGGTTTGACACGAATTTTTGCGTGTAGTAAAATTAAATTGCGAACGTAATTTTTTGGAATATATGAAAAATTTCCAATCTAAGTCCAGTATTATTTTGCTAGAGGTGAACATTTTGTTTGCCTTGTTTGGGTTTATTGCGGGCAAAAGGAACTGGCTAGCTTGGGGATAAGAAGTCAAAAAGCGAAGAAAACGAAACAAAGATACAAGCACCAGTTCCAGGAGGGACTGGTTTTTTAGGGGAAAAAATATAGTTCTTTTAAAATGCCGTAGAGACCAGGATAGCCGTGACATCCTTGCCTGTGGAGGGCAGACAGGTGGGGCGCAGCACGTGACAGAGATCGCATCCCTGTCACGTGTCTCGCCTCGTGTGTCGGTCGCGGCTAACCTGGTCTCTGTGGCGAAATCTTACCCTATATTCTGCTAAGCTGGCTGCTTTTCCAAGAGCAATGCTCTTTAACCAAAAAGCAGAAAAAACTATGGCAAACCGAAGTGCCTTGTAACAGTGATGCAGGCAACTAAATTGCCGCAGAGACCATGCAAACATCTTGGTAAGGGAGGCTAGGATGTCTAAAGCAAAGGGTAAGAAAAAGAAGTTCGGTCAAAAAAAAGAAAAAGGGAAGAAGCAAGGGGTTGTTATCGAGCTAAAGTTAATTTTTAACAATCGAGAAAAAGGATTAGGAAATTGTGGATGGTGCGGTAATGAAAAATGTATCGGCATGCAAGAACGGCCGATTTGCACAGGAGTGTATAAGGTGGAAAAAAAGATAACCATGCCGCATAGTCCGTGTCCGTTTTTCATAAAGAAGATTCATGAAATGGAAAACAGGGGATACTTGTATTTAGAACATGACTGGTCTCCTGAAATATACAGGTGCTGCGAAGTTACATGATGTTATTATAAATATAACCTACAGGCCGGAGAGTATTAAACAATATTCCCCGGTCTTTTTCTTAAAAGTTGCGAGTTTCAATTTTCATATTTGAATGTTGTCGAGAAGAAAAAATAAAATTTGACAGCAGTTTATGGGTATGCTAAACAATAAACAGGTGTCTGAGTATTCTTTAACTTTTTCCTCCAGTGAAAAAGAATGCCCGAAGTTCGGCATTCTGAACAAAAAATTCACCGGAGCTCACCAAAAAGGGCAGTTTGCGGAATTTCGCAAACTGCCCTTTAATATTTTTCAATTTGACATTACTCTGCCAGGGGATAATAATTAAACAATGTGTTGGGTTTTGTTAGCTCAAGACGCCAGCCGTGTTCCGAGAGGCTCCGGGTATAAAAGCCTGGCCGAGGCTCCTCGGGGCCTCTCACTATTTTTTCAAGACAGTCAACGTACTGTCTTTTCGCTTTTTTGGGGAATAAAAAAAGCCTCAGGCTGAAACAGTTTGAGGCGGAAGTAAAAATTTATTGGATTAATTCTATGTGGGAGTATCCTCGCTCGCGAAGTTTTTTATAAATAGGAAGTATTTGTTCGCATACTTCTTCAATGGGAATAGTTTGGTGTTGGGCGTTATAAACCAGTTCTTCAATATCTGATTCTGACATGCCACATTCCCGTATTGCATGATCTATGGAATCATAGAATTCCTCCACTGTCTGGCTTAATTTTTTGGAGCTGTGATCTCGGCGCAAAATTTCTTGTATTTGTCCGTCGGTTTTACCTTTTTTTCTATAGCCTTCCTTAAGGCGGTCGCCGTATATTCTTTGCAGATTTTTAGCTTCAGTTGAGGCTCGGTAGAATCCTCCAGGCAGATTAAAGAAAAAATTGTTTAATTCCGCCCCGGTTACTGCTTCAGGATGTTGTTCGTAATAGTTGTCAAAAATATCTCTCGGTTGATTATGCAATGGTTCTTTTTCCATATGATATTTTTTAGCTATGCTTGACTCTGTATACAGTATATACTATAAAAAGTACTGGCGCTATATGCTCTCGTAGCTCAGTGGATAGAGCGCCGCCGTCCTAAGGCGGGCGTCGCAGGTTCGATTCCTGCCGAGAGCACTTTAGTAATTCAAATTTATTGAGATTACACATCAAACGCCCACTTTATATTGGATTTTGATGTGTGGTAACTTTCTTTTCTTTTGGAATTTGTCGGGAAATTGCTTGATAATGCCCTCCGTCAAAATCCCAATCCAGCTAAGCAGAACCAATTTCCAATTTTTTTGGAATTTAGTCATTGGACATTTATTGGAAATTGGAATTTGGGAATTGGAAATTTATGATATATTGCTAAATTGAAGGTTATCCTGTTATCATAAATAAGCACTATGATTACTAACATTTCAACACCAGTTTTAGGTGTTCTCAAAAAAATTGAAGAAACCGGATTTGAGGCCTATATTGTGGGTGGTTGTGTGCGTGATTTGCTTTTGGGAAGGGAAGTAAAAGATTGGGATGTAACTACCAGCGCGAAGCCGGAAGAAATAATGGCTATTTTTCCGGATAGTTTCTGCGAGAATGAGTTTGGTACTGTAGGAGTGAAAGTTCCCAAATTTATTAAGAATGGGCAAGAGAATGAACATGAGGTCATTGAGGTTACGACATATAGAATCGAATCAAGATATTCTGATAAACGACATCCTGACGAAGTGAAATTCGCCAAGACTCTGGAAGAAGATTTGGGGCGAAGAGATTTTACGATAAACGCGCTGGCTTTAAAAATAAAAAATAAAAAAGAATATGAAATTATTGATTTATTTGGCGGGCAGGAAGATATTAAGCATAAAATTATTCGGGCAGTGGGAAATCCTGGTGAGCGGTTTTCAGAAGACGCGCTTCGAATGATGCGGGCGGTGCGGTTTCACGCGCAGCTGGGATTTGCTATCGAAGAAAAAACTCTGGAAGCAATTAAAAAGAACAAGAAATATCTGGAGCATATCGCCCAGGAGAGAATAAAGGATGAGTTAGTAAAAATTATTTTGTCTGACCACCCTTCAGGAGGAGTGGAGATGCTTCGCAGTGTCGGGTTGTTGCGATATATCATTCCCGAACTTGAAAAAGGTGTCGGAGTAGCGCAGAACCGCCACCATATTTATACTATTTATCAGCACAGCCTCATGTCATTGAAACATTGTCCCTCTTCCAAACTTGAGGTGCGTCTGGCTTCACTGTTTCACGATATCGCCAAACCTCAAACCAAACGAGGCGAAGGGCCGTATGCTACTTTTTATAATCACGACCATATGGGAGCCAGGATCACGGAAAAGATTCTCCATCGTTTGCGATTTTCCAATGATGTGATTGAAAAAGTGAAACTTTTGGTGGACAGCCATATGTTCTACTACAATCCGGATGAAGTAACTGAAAGTTCGGTAAGAAAACTTATTCGAAAAGTCGGTCTGGAAAACATGAAAGATCTCATTGATCTGCGTATCGCGGATCGCCTGGGTTCGGGCGTACCCAAGGCCAAGCCGTATAAATTGCGCCACTTGGAATACGTCATTGAAAAAGTTTCCCAGGATCCCATTTCGGCCAGGATGCTTAAAATTAACGGCCATGATCTTATTAAAGAATTACACTTGGACCCCGGGCCAAAAATCGGTGCCGTTTTGGACGTTCTGCTGGCTGAAGTTATCGAAGATCCTTTAAAAAATGATAAAGAGCAGCTTTTAGCTCGCGCTAAAGAGCTTAAGGATACAGATCTTTCAAAACTGCGAGAGCTGGCTAAAGAGAAGATTGAGGAGAAAAAAGAAGAAGAGGATATGGAAATTAAGGGGAAGTACTGGGTGAAGTGATAATTGCTGTCTTGCAGGAGGATAAGACGATGGCGCAAGGAAAAAAAGGAATAAGCAAAAAGGCTCTACTAAAAATGATAAACGACACGTTAAGATCTTTAGAAACTGAAATGGAGTTTAGAAAACTTCCTCCCCGCATTCCGGGATGTGAAATTCTGGAGGATAGAACAATAGTAATGGTGGATGATACTGTGGAGCTTCTTATGTTTTTTGCCGCGCCTCTTATGATGGAGACAGGCGGGAAGGCCCACTTTATCTTGCACAAAAGAAAAAGCCTGGTCCAGCTTCTCGAAGTTGTTTTGGAAAAAAATCCGAACATAGTTTTGATAGACGGTCTTTTGGCGGAAGATATAAAAGGATACGACTTAGTGGCTTTGATAAAGAAGGAGAGACCTGAAGTTTTATGTATTGGGTTTCCTGCCGGGCCGGAATTTAACAAGAAGTTCATGGTCGCGGGATCAGAAGGAGTGGTGATAAAACGTCTGGATAATCCGGAGGAAGTAATCCGCCAAATCGCGGAGATTGTTAGGAGAACCTCAAAAGGAGCGTTATAGCCTGCGTTTTATAAGCGGGCGCATGGAGGGTAAGGCGCAATTTTTTGAGCCTTGGATCATTTGATCCAAGGCTCTTTTTAGTCATAAAAAGAGAAAGAGCAGTTCGCAATTTGTTGCGTTCTGCTCTTGCGGCTTGAGGCTGTTGGATTCTTGCCTCATTAGTTGAAGCAATAGACGCTATATTTTACAATTATCTCCCAGGGTTCTGTTCTTTCTCCCCAGGTAGTCAGGCAAATGTGCAGAAAGTTTTCTTCTATCCAGACTTTTCTGATGTTGATGTACTCTCTGGTGTCTCTCGTGTCCTTTATATTACGACGTTGTATGTTTCCGTTCGGACTCTTCCAGATGAGAAACACGGATTCGAACATGGTTAGTGGTTTTTGTGTAATTCTTCCTACTATAGCAACATTTGGAATGGGAAAGACTGTATTACTGATGAAGTTGTGTTTACTGTTTGACCCTAACGCTACTCTGATCTCTTCTTCTGTTAAGGTTTGTTCTAACATCTTACAAACTCCTCCCATGAAACAAAGCTTGACCCCTTTAATTGCTCAATAAGTTTATTGAAGCACTTTTTATGATAGCATAATTTTGGAGAAATAAGAAGCCCCGATACGAAATGTATCGGGGCGAAACCCGGAAAGAACTATACTTGATTGACCTCGAATGTCCAATTGGACATTCGAGGTCTTTGGTTACTGCTTCTTTGGTTCAGGTTTGCCGAAAGGCTTGCCGTGTCCCATGGAACCAGAATTTGCCACTCCCATTTTTAACACCTCCCTTTCTTCTAATTGCCTTTCTATTTCTGCCAACAGCATGGTCCTGACGACAGTTGCCCAGTCTTTCAGAAACATCTTTGCATTTTCCCTTCTACCTTCTTCGGGCACGCCGGCAGGACAATTGTATCCAATGAATGCCCAGAGTCTTCCGGGGATGATCTCCCCATCGATGGAGTCCGATGCCCAAAGTATGGGACTAGCATGATGGTTGTCATCCCCTGCTACTCTCCCATTACTGACGATTCCTACCATAGGAACGCCAGATTTAAGAGCGAATAACGCCAATGGAAACCCATATGGCGTGGGCTTCCCTTCCCAACCATCGCCCACTCCGTCTGCAATAGCAGGCATGGATAGGTCAGTAAGAACCATATCCCACCCACCCTTTTTAATAGCCTCCTTTCCAGATTCCCACCCATTTGCAGTTACTAACTCATGAAGCACCAGTAGATCTTTAGCATGTTCTAACTGCTCTTTTGAGTCATCGATCACGAGAATACGCATGTTAGTCTCCTTGAGATATTGGATACTGTTTTAGGCGCCTTTACAAGGCAGTTGAATAACTTTGACAAAGAACATATCTTTTTGTGTTACAGCCCATAATACTATTAATCTGCAATTTAGTCAATAGTATTGAACTAAAATATAGTATATTTAATTCTAATTTTAACCTAAAATAAGCCATATTATTGTTAATATCACTTTTTATCGTCAATATTATTGACTAAGAGTGAAGAAGATGCTATAGTGCGGATGTAACAAAGGTTTTATTACCCTCACCTCCATCTCCTCTCCCAGAAGGAGAGGAGGGATAAGGAATGGACTATATGATCAAAGCACTCCAAAACCTGGGACTTACCGAAAAAGAAGCCAGAGTGTATCTGGCGTTATTACAATTAGGACAGGGGTCGGCGTACGCGGTGGCTTCCAAGGCGGGGCTCAAGAAGCCGACGACGTATGTGATTTTGGGAGAGCTTATGCAAAAGGGGTTGGCGCTCAAAGTCCCAAGGACGCGAAAGCAGCTTTTTGTTGCCAAGTCTCCGGATGAGTTTTTTGCGGCGGCCGAGGAACGGTTTGACGCGGCAAAATCAGTGCTTCCGGAGCTTATGGCAATGGCGCAGGGGGAAAAACCGAAAGTACGGACGTTTTATTATGAAGGCATTCATGGTGCGCGTGAAGCGTTGCGGTATCGCACAGAAGAGATGAAAGGGAAAGAATTAGTAGGATTTTATGCTTCTCCGCAGGATGCTTCAAAAGAATTAATCGAGGTATTCCTGGAGTGGAATGAGAAAATGAAAGGAAACGCGGTACGGATGATTGTGCCGGATCATTCTTCTTTGAAACACTGGCGCGCGACCGACCAGAAATATGGCCGGAAGGCAAAGGTGGTTCCCTGCAAAGAATATTCGGCTAATATTTCGATTGATGTAGGTGATACATTTGTGCGAGTTCTCATGTTTCGTGAATTGCAAGCGATTATCATTGAAAATCCGGATGTGGCCAGAACGATGAAGCAAATATTTGAAATGGTCTGGAAAAGCCGGCCGGAAAAGGAGCAGGGAGCGGTTGAGAAGGGAGAATAAAGAAGTAAGAAGAAAGTAAAAAGTGGTGTTAGTGTTTTTTTAACTTCCAATTTCCATGCTATTATTAAAATATTATGATTTTAATAAAAAAGGATCAACTCAATCGGAAAATACAAAAAACTTTTGACTATCCTGTTGAAATCAATGAAGATGGAATCTATTTTATCGAAATAGTCGCCGTTACTAAAAGTTGGTGGCAGAATTTGAAAAGCTTTAAATCTTTTTTTAATGACGACGATCTTGCTTTGAAGATAGATGATATTGAATTTCCAAAATTGAACGGTAAAAATGGAATTTTTGATGGCGAATCTGCTTGGAATGGAAATAATTCAAGGGGACTTTCCAAGGCTAATATATTTATAATTAATCTCAAAAAAGGATCCCACACTCTTCATTTTATCGCGGACCAAAATCCGGTATTGAAGAGCGTCAATATATTTAAAGTCGGCGCAGAAATAGAATATGTTCCAGGAGAACTCCAATCAGAAGATGGAGACAGAAGGCAGTGGATAACCATAGCGGTAGCTAATTTAGATCTGAAACATCTCTTTGTTGCCGCAAGTGCCGGTCAGTACGAAAAGAACAAAGAGGAAAGCCTGGATGCGGATAAGAATATAGAAGCAGGAATTATTTATCTGAAATGGCTGTTTGGTATTTATGGAGGCGCCCAGGATGAATATAAAAAAGTTACTGCCGCGTGGAATGCCGGAAGAAGTTTAATACCATCGGAAGGAGCTATAAGTTTTGACGGTATTGAAGATTTATCCCAAAGAAAACAAGCGCAGGAGCTGGTAAGCAGGGTGGAGTTAAACATGGAAAAAAAGAATTGGAATTACATACTTATGTATGTTTTTTTTGCTTTATTATTAATAGGATTTTCAATATGGAACACTCCTTTAAGTAATGCGTTGCAAAATAAAAAATCAATCGTATTAAAAGATAAAACTACGGAAACCGCCGAGCATGACAGGCCTCAATTTGGATTTAAAAACCCTTATGGGGGAATAAAATCTATACAAGTGTCCACATTTTATTCTGAAGATTCTGGCTGGAAAACAATGGTTAGCATAGAATATGAAGATAAAAAAGAGGAAAAAATATATAATGGTTTTTTGGATAACGCGTATTTATTTAAAGTGGTATCCATTAAGCCCCAATTTTTTATTGTCCTCCAGGAGGGAAGAAATATTATTACTTCGGTTTTGGATTATAATGAAAAAAACAAATCCATGCAGGAGATTAAATTTGTTGATGGGAAAAAAAATGTTGAGCAGGACATTTGCTGTTCGTATGTGACTCTTGAGCCAATGGAAAACGGAGTTCAATATGATTTAGCTGTTCATAATTCGGATTTTGAAGTGGTTTATAAATATGACTTTCTGAAAAAGGCTTTTTATGAAAAGGGAAAATTTTAATTTCAAAACTCCTAATGGCTTCACAAATCTCCCACGTCATTTACGCCAAAAGATATTTTGAGAAACATCCTTCGACGATGAACAAGGATGAGTTTATTTTGGGATGCGTGTTTCCGGATATCCGGCGGATTGATAAAAATGTGAAAAGAAGCCAGACACATATGCATTTTCCGGACGTAAAGTTGGATTTTGAAGGGCTCACTTCATTTGAAGCGGGATGGAAGTTTCACGCCTATTGCGATATGAAGCGGGAGGAAATTCTAAATCGGTACGGGTTTTATTCCGTGAAGGGGTCAGGGGAATTTGAAGGAGTGGTGAGCAAGATACTGGAGGACAAGCTGGTATATCATGAATATAATAACTGGGAAAAGTTACAAAATTATTTTAATAATGTTCCTCAAATAAATTTCTCGGTTCCCATATCGCGCGAAACATTCGGATTGTGGTACGCGATTTTAGCGAAATATTTTGAGAAAGAACCGGACGAAAAATCAATCCGAGCGTTTTTAGCAAAACAGCCGTCACTCGCGTCACATGTGGATGAAATCATGAGTGCGGTTGGGAAGCTGGAAAAGAACAAAAAAGCGGTGGAGATATTGGGGAGGGTGAAGGAGGAAGTAGTGTGACGGAAATTTCCAATTCCCAATTTCTAATTTCCAATAAAAATCCCAATGTCTAAATCCTAATCCCGAGTACTCGGGACAAAATCTCAAGCTCCAATGCCCAAATTTTGCTACTTGGGATTTGGGAATTAGAAATTAAAAATAATTGTTTTTCGCTAAAATATAATTATTCATTATGCAAATAAGAATAGAAAGTATTAAAGAGAATCCGGTCAGTCTTCTCCGAAAAGCCGGCTATACGTTCCAGCGCAAGGAAGGCAATGAGATGAGTTTTATCTTGCCTCTGGCCAGCGCGGGTTTCCCGCGGTTTCATATTTATGCCAGTGTGTCGGGGCTGGATTTGATTATCAATATTCATCTGGATCAGAAAAAGGAAACCTATGGCAATGACACGCGGCATCACGGGGAATATGAAAATGAAGGGGCGTTGCAGAAAGAAGGGGAAAGGATACGGGCGGTGGTTAGTTGATTGCAGGCGGGCAATCTCTTCCACACAGTTTAAGAATTTTATTTTTTAGAGTGGTCTTGCATAGCATGTGAAATGAAAAGAGCGGGTTAAAAACCCGCTCTCGCGGTGGGCTATATGAATTTATTGATTACCCATAAAACGAATCCTCCTATAATGACAAGAAATAATCCCTGGAAAGGCGCTTTGAGTCCAGCGAGAATACGTGATGGGTCAAAATACCAGATAGCCTCCAAAAATCCACCGATGACTATAAAGGGAGACAGAGCAATGAGAATCACGCCAAATCCTGTCATAATTGCTGCAAGTATTGCTATTACAAGCAGCCCCTTATTAAAATCATCATTCTTAAAACCAAAATTAAAATCATACTTTTTTCGACTCACTGCACACCTCCTTGCCACTTGCCAAGTGGCAGTTAAAGTACTGGTTAGTTGTTAAGGAGCTCTTTGTGAAATAAATATACCATCTAACCTCACTATAATTTATCACAGTATACAGGTAGTGCAAGGTGTTGCTTCCTTATTTTTCCTTAACTTTGATAGCGTAAACAGGACTTATCCTATCAAGTATGAAAATAAAACACAGGAAGCAATGCATGACTGATGTGGAATCTTGCTCTGAAAACAAAAAACATACTACAATAGAACGATAGATTTACGCATATGAATACTTCTCAAAAAACTCGTCCGTTGGCGGACAGGATGCGGCCGAGAAATCTGGATGAATTTGTCGGACAGGAACATCTAATGGGTCAGGGGAAAATATTGCGTCGTGTTGTTGAACATGGAAAATTGCCTTCCATGATCTTTTGGGGACCTCCCGGATCAGGGAAAACGACGCTCGCGTATCTCATTGCCCAAAGCGTTCGGTGCGAATTTAAGCAACTTTCGGCGACATCCAGCGGCGTGAAAGATGTCCGAAAGATTATCAAAGAAGCGGTTGCCGCGAAAGAAAAGAACCGGGAAACGATTTTATTTATTGATGAAATCCACCGGTTTAGCAAATCACAGCAGGATATTTTTCTGCCTTACGTGGAAAACGGCGCTGTTATTCTTATCGGCGCGACGACCGAGAATCCCAGCTTTGAAGTAAATTCAGCCTTGCTTTCGCGATGTAAGGTGTTCGTGTTAAATTTATTCGAAGCGGGCGAAATTGAGATTATATTAAAAAGAGCTTTGGTGGAGAGGGAAAGAGGTTTAGGGGAGAGTCGCGTGGAGATAAAAGAGCCGCTTATCCAATTTTTAGCGCAGTCATCCAACGGAGACGCGCGGGTGGCGTTGAACGCGCTGGAAATTTCTGTTTCTTTGGCAAAATCAGACAAGAGCGGAGCGATTGTGATTGACGAAGAGGCGATAAAAGAAGCCCTGCAAAAAACGCATCTTCTCTATGATAAAGCCGGGGAAGAGCATTACAATATTATTTCCGCCCTGCATAAAAGTATGCGGGGAGGAGATGCCGGTGCCGCGCTTTATTGGCTGGGGAGAATGCTGGAAGCCGGCGAAGATCCGTTGTTTGTGGCGCGGCGGTTGATCCGTTTTGCTTCGGAAGATATCGGCATGGCCAATTCTTTCGCGCTTGCCCAGGCGGTGGCGGCCTATCAAGCCTGCCATTTTATCGGTATGCCGGAATGCAATGTCAACCTGGCGCAGGCGGTGGTGTATATGGCAAAGTCAAAAAAGAGCAATGCGCTTTACAAAGCGTACCTGAAAGTGCAAAATGATATAAGAAACTTCCCTAACGAGCCGGTGCCTCTTCATTTGCGCAACGCGCCGACAAAGTTAATGAAGCAAACAGGATATGGAAAGGATTATAAATATACGCCGGATTATGAAAACTCCGAAGAAGCCAGACAGGAATATCTGCCGGAAAAGTTGAATGGGAGGAAATATATTGAATAATTTTAGGACTTACGCATTTGTCATCCCCGCGTAGGCGGGGATCCAGAATTCAGTGTGGAAAACGATATATACAATGACAGCTAATTTAGTTTATTTTTGCTTTATAGACGGATTATTATAGGAGAGATACGTGGTATACTCCTGGATTCCCGCCTACGCGGGAATGACAATGGAAAGTCAAATGCGTAAGTCCTAAATTTTTTAGTCTGCAAGTTTAATGCTGGCGGTGTAATATTAAGTGTTGGGGTACTCTTATGAGTGAGAAAATCCACTTTTTAAATGGAAAATTCGTATCGGAGGAACAGCTTGTTATTTCTCCGCGCGATATTGGTTTTTCACGCGGATACGCCGTGTTTGATTTTTTAAAAACGTATCCGCATCATCGTCCTTTTAAATTACGAGAGCACGTACAACGACTTTTTAATTCAGCCAGCTTAATTGGTTTGCATATGCCATGGAGCAAAGAGCAGGTACAGAAATGGGTTTTGGAAACGCTTGAAGCAAATGAAACCAATGAAGAAAAGTTTATTAAAATAATCGTTTCAGGAGGGATTTCAAACACAATGCTCCCGTCGGAAAATCCGACTATTATTATTTTGGTAGATTCCGAAATTCGATATCCGAAGGAGTGGTATGAAAAGGGAATCGGTGTAATTACAGTAAAACACGATCGTTATAATCCAAAGGCAAAATCGAATAACTATATTGAAGGAATAAAACAAACACAACGAGCGCAGAAGGAAGGTGCGGTTGAACCAGTATATTATTCCGACAAACAAGTGTTTGAAGGGTCAAACAGCAACATCTTTGCCGTTATAAATAACGAACTCATTACACCTTCGAATAATATACTCGCCGGTGTTACCCGAGACGTGCTATTGGAAATACTTGATTTAGAAATGCCCGTCAGGATAAAAGATTTTACTCTTGATGAATTATTGAATGCTGACGAGGCATTTTTGACTGGAAGCGGCAAAGAAATAGTACCGATTACGTCAATAGATGGAAGATTGTGCGGTAATGGCGAGATTGGCGCAATTACGAAGGAGGTTATGCGTCAATTTAAAGCGTATGCATTATCTGGATCGTGGAAATAACCTGTCTATGGACAAACTGGTGTGTATTTGGCAAGATAACAAAGTTAGTAAAAAACGCCGGGGTGGTGGAATTGGTAGACACGCCAGCCTTAGGAGCTGGTAGGCGCAAGTCTGTGGAGGTTCGAGTCCTCTCCCCGGCACTATGAAAAAAATACTTATCTCTTCCGACAACTCCAATCAACGTCTCGACAAATTCCTTTTACGGGAATTTGTTTTGTATACCCGTGGGGAAATTATTCGAGCGGTGAAGGCGGGGAATGTTTTAGTAAATAATAAGATTGTAAAACCAAGTTATATTTTGAAAGTTGGTGATGAGGTGAAAATATCGAAAATAAAAGAAAGTGATGAGTTGGTACCGAATAAGGAAATCAAATTTGAAGTTGTGTATAAAGACAAAAATATTATCGCTATAAACAAGCCGGCGGGGATTTCGGTGCATCCGACAAGCAAAGAGAAATATAATACACTAGTTAATGGACTAATTGCTAGTTTTCCGGAAATAAAAAATATAGGCGATGGTTCAAAAGAAGCGTGGGCGCGGCCGGGGATTGTGCATCGGCTGGATAAGGATACTTCGGGGATCATGGTAATAGCCAGGAATCAAAATGCTTTTGATGGATTGAAAAATTTATTTAAAATTCGAAAGATAAAAAAGAAATATATAGCAATTGTGCGGGGAAAGTTATCCCAGAAATCAGGCGTGATTGAAAAACCGATTGCCCGCGCGGGGAATTACCGGAAGCAGGTGATCGCCGGAATAAAAACAAAAACCAAAATCCGCCCGGCCGTGACGGAGTATAAGGTTATAAAAGAAGGGAAAGACTATTCATTGCTTGAAGTAATGCCGCGCACGGGAAGAATGCACCAAATTCGCGTGCATTTAGCTTGTCTAGGTAATCCAGTAGTCGGAGACAAAGTATACGGAGTGAAAAATAAAGAGACCATGGAAAATATTAACAGACATTTGCTGCACGCGAAAAGTCTGGAGTTTGAATTGGGAGGGAAGAAATATTTTTTAGAAGCGAAAGCGCCGGATGATTTCGATGAGTTTATTGCAACACGTTTGTATAATTGATATTCTAAAGAATAAGAGCATTCATTTTAAATAAAACAAAAAATATTTTATGGCGAGTCCTTTGGTATATTTACCAAAATACATGTGGAAATACGCGGGAGAATTCAGAAAATACGTCGTGCTGGCGGTGGTGTTGAAAGTGATCGCGGAGCTTATCGCGTTGACGGAACCTTTAATAATCGGGAAAATATTTAATTCTATCCAGCTTTCCGCCTCTAATTCTTCTTTTCTTCCTTCTGCAATAAAAAGCTTCAGTCTTCTTTTGGTAATTATGCTGGCCAATTGGATGTTTCACGGTCCTTCCCGGGTGTTGGAAAAGCGAAACGCGTTTTTCATTCGCAAAAATTACAAAAAAGAAATGTTCGAGCGGGTGCTCCATTTACCGGCCGGATGGCACCGCGACCATCATTCGGGAGATACGATTGACAAGATTAACAAAGCCAGTGACGCCCTGTTTGACTTTTCCGGCAGTACCTTCACTATTTTGGAGAGTGCAACAAAACTTGCGGGCTCGATTATTATTCTTACCTTTTTTGATTGGCGGGTGAGTCTTGTTTCTATCGGGATTAGTGCTCTTGCTATTCTTACTCTCGCAGGATTTGACCGCAAGATTGTGAAAGCATACAAAGCTGTGTTCAAAGCGGAAAATCGTATGGCTTCAGGGATCCATGATTACATCAGCAATGTGATGACGGTGATCACCCTGCGTCTTCGTCCTCGAGTTTCCAGGGAAATAGAGGCGCGCTCGATGGCGGGCTACCTTGCATACCAGAGGGGCAATGTGCTGGTGGAGATAAAATGGTTTTGGGCCAGTTTTTTGATTTCGCTTATGGTAGTCTCTACTCTTATCATGAGCGCGTATACTTCTTACACCACAACAGGCGTAATCTTAATCGGCACTCTTTTTACTCTTTACAGGTATTTGCAGGGCGTAGGAGAAACGTTTTATGTATTTGCATGGAGGTATGGAGAGATCATTCGGGAACACGCGGCGGTGCGGGCGGCGGAAGGAATAGAGAAAAGTTTTCTGGGACTTCCCAGCGCGAAAGAGCGTTTTTTGCCTGCCAATTGGAAAACCGTTCTAATAAAAAAGCTGAACTTTTCTTATCGCTCGGAAGACCGGTCCGGATCAAAGGGCGGACAGCTTATTGGTATTTCTCTCTCAATTGAACGAGGAAAGAAAATCGCGCTGATCGGTGAATCCGGATCAGGAAAGAGTACCACGCTTTCGGTGTTGCGGGGTCTGTATACTCCTTACGGCGCGCAGGTGTTTTGTGACGGAAAGAAACTGCCGTATGGCGCGGCTCATCTTTATGAACATATCACACTGGTTCCGCAGGATCCGGAGATTTTTAATACTACTATTGAAGATAACATTACCATGGGACTGTCAGTGCCGAAAAAAGAACTGGAGCACGCGATTGAAATTACCCGATTTCAAAGCGTGGTGACGCGGCTTCGCAAGGGGTTGAAAACCAATATTATGGAAAAAGGCGTCAACCTTTCCGGCGGAGAAAAACAGAGGCTGGCGCTGGCCAGAGGAATTCTGGCGGCTCGCGACAGTGATTTTCTCTTTTTAGACGAACCGACCAGCAGTGTGGATACTTCCAATGAACTCGCGATTTATGAAAATATATTCCGCGAACTAAAAGAAAAGACAATTATTTCTTCCATTCACCGGCTTCATCTTCTGCGGCATTTCGACTATATTTATTATTTTAAAGACGGTCGAATTCTGACGGAAGGGACCTTCCATTCTATGCTGGAAGACGGGCATTTTAAAGTGCTTTGGAAACAATACCATGCAGAGGCCGCTATAAAAGATTAACAAACAGAATGAAATAATATACAATAAAAACAAACATAAAGATATAAAATGATTGAACTCAAAAATGTTACTAAAGTATATGAGCTGGGCGGGGAGAAAATTTACGCGCTCCGGGGGGTTAGTTTGAAAATAGAACAGGGGGATTTTATTGCCATCATGGGTCCGTCCGGATCAGGTAAGTCTACGCTGGCCAATGTGATTGGCGGACTGGATGTGCCGGATCAGGGAGAGGTGCTGGTGGATGGCGCTAATATTAGTAATGTGAAGGACAAGGAACTTTCCGAGTTTAGAAACAAAAAGATCGGTTTTATTTTCCAGTCGTTTAATCTCCAGCCTGCGTATACCGCGCTGGAAAACGTGATGATTCCCCTGATGTTTGCCCGAGTTTCTTTCAAAGAGCGCAAAAATCGGGCGGCGGAATGTTTAAAAGCGGTAGGATTGGGTGATCGCATGAATCACCAGCCCGCGCAACTTTCAGGAGGTCAGAGGCAAAGAGTGTGCATCGCCCGGGCGTTGGCTAATGATCCAAAAGTGGTTATTGCCGACGAGCCGACAGGAAATCTGGATTCTAAAAAAGGAGAGGAGATCGTAGAGCTTTTGAAAGAATTAAATAAAAAAGGAGGCATTACATTAATTATGATCACGCATAATGCCTGGGTAGCCAAACAGGCAAAGAAAATTATTGTGATGAAGGATGGCGGCATCGAATAAGGACGGAACTAATATATCAATGAAATTTTTTGACTATATCTTAACTTCTTATAAAAACCTCTCCCGTCAGAAAGTGCGGACGTTTTTGACGGTGTCGGCGATTACAGTAGGATCGCTGTCTTTGATTCTTATGATTTCTCTTTTAATCGGCGTGCGTCGGGGAGCATTGGACGCGTTGAAAGAATTAGGCGCGTTTAATCTGATCACTGTTACTTCGGATCCCAATTCGATTGATGATAACCCGAACCTTATACGGGGAGATACCGGCGGATCAGATGACGAAGGGAAAAAAATAGACGAAGTTACGCTTGGTTCGGTCAAAAAACTTCCTTATGTAATAGATGCTACTATGGTGGCCTCTGTCTGGATGAAAACCGCCCGCCTTGAAGGTCAGGATAAAAAAACGTGGTCGAATATCATGGCGTATCAGCCGGAAGCAAGGGTCTTTGACATGCCTCTTTTGGCCGGACGAAATTTGAATAAAGAAGACATGGATAATATTGTGGTAGGATGGAAGTTTACCAATATGTACGGCTATGCGGATCACCCGGAGGAATTAATTGGAAAGAGAGTGATTCTTGCCTACGAAGCCGGCGGGAGTTCTCCAGATTGGGGGCCGCTTCCGGAGAAGCCTCCCGAGAACGCGGATAAGGAATGGTGGGAAGCCCAATCAAGGAAAAGCATTGATATTCCGGCAACGATAGTAGGCGTCGCGGATAACAAGATGATGGATGACTCTCAGAATTTTATCAATCTTGCCTGGGCGAAACGTTTAATGACAAGAGTGCGCTGGGAATATGACGACTCAGTGAGAAAGGAATGCGAGGACAAGTTTCAAAGACAAAAAGACAATGATTTTCAAAATGGACAGAATTATAACGAAGGAAACTATCCTTGTGACAATCTGGATGCCACGCGGATCTTCAAAGAGGATGAATTTTCCAAAAGAGGATATGGAGGTATTATCGCGAAAACGGAAGATATGGAGCAGGTGAAGCTGGTTGCTCCCATGATTGAAAATATGGGGTACGGCACGGTTACCGCGCAGAATATGATTGATGAGATTAATGAGATTTTTACCGCGCTTACAGTTATATTAGGCGCGATAGGGGGCATCTCGTTGTTTGTGGCTTCCATCGGAATTATCAATACTATGATTATGGCAACCTATGAAAGGACGAGGGAAATCGGTGTCATGAGAGCCTGCGGCGCGACACGCGCGACGATCCGGAAACTTTTTACTTTTGAAGCCGCGTTTCTTGGATTTTGCGGCGGAGCGCTGGGATTGGTAATTAGCATCATTCTTGGCCGGATCGCGAAACTTTTGGTAGAAAAATACGGAGCATCTATGGGAAGCATCCCCCTGGATCATATAGGAAGTTTTCCTTTATGGCTCATCCTGGCAGTCCTTGGTTTTACTACTTTCATCGGGCTCGTGTCCGGTTTATATCCCGCGGTTAAAGCCTCAAGGTTAAATCCGGTGGAAGCGTTAAGGTATGAGTGATTTCCAAATCCTCCTCCCCCCCCTCACTGAGGGGAGGACTGAGGAGGGGTGCGGACTATGGGTGAGGCGGAGTGATACTACAAGGCTTTCATCACCACCCCCGACCCCTCCTCAGGGAGGAGGGGAGGAACTGTAATTTTATGGACTTAGAACTTCTTCAAAAGCTAGAAGCGCAGGATAAAAAGTTGCAGGAAATTTATGTCTCGGTCGAAAAAACGAGAAAATATTTCCTCTGGGCGCTTATTATCTCCGTGGCTACCGTAGTGCTTCCTCTGATGGGACTTATCTTTCTTATTCCCTGGTTTTTGGGAATACTGTCTTCGGCGTATACTTTGTAATACAGATTACTCCATGACTTACGCGTTTGGTTTTCTTTTATGTCATTCCCGCGTAGACGGGAATCCAGGAGCATACCACACGAATATCTAATAATAACCCAGATATAGAGTAAAAAGAATCGAAATTAGTATATTTTTATATTTCACCTTGCCCATTGAATCCTGGGTCCCCGCCTTCGCGGGGATGACAAATGCGTAAGTCATGTACTCTTTGAAAATTTTCACTTTTCTGATAGGATTTGAGCTATGAACATGGAACACATCAAAGCAATACTTTTTGACATGGACGGAGTTATTGTAGATTCGGAACCGATCCATGACAAGGCAATGAAGCAGACATGTCTTGATTTTGGCATTGAACTTCATTCGAAAGAAATGGATGGTTTTCGCGGCAGGAAACTGGAGGATATTATTTCCAGTATCATTCACGCGTATGGAAAGGATGAAAGACTTGCCGAAGCAATGACCGCGCGCAAGGTGGAACTTTATCTTCTTTACGCGTTAAAAGAAATGGAACTTACTACGGGTGTGTATGAATTTCTAATAAATCTTCGAAAAAACCTTCGCTATCAGTGCGCGGTAGTTACTTCAGGAAGAAGAATTTCACAGGAAAAAATTCTTCGTAAATTTGATCTTCTGGATTTTTTTGAAATAATCGTAACTGCTGAAGACGTCCACTTTGGAAAACCGCATCCTGAACCATACATGATTACCGCTGACAAACTAAAAGAAAAACCGGAAAATTGTCTGGTAGTGGAAGATGCGGAAAATGGCATTCTTTCCGCTAAAGCCGCCGGATGTGTGGCATGTGGAATTACTACTACTTTTGATGCCGAGCGCCTCAAAAAAGCCGGAGCGGATGTGGTGGTAGGGAGTTTTGGAGAGTTAGGGAAAATTCTTAATATTTGAAAAGTAAACAAACTTAACTATGCATGATATATGAAAATTATATTTCTCAATGCTTGGAATGGAGAAGTTGAAAGTGAAATGATAAAATTTATTAAAGATCAGCGTAGAACTGCTGATGTTTTTTGTTTTCAGGAAGCAGGAGATAGGGTAAAATTTCTTTGCAAAGATATACTTCATGACTTCGAAGAAATTTCTGCGTATAAGTATGTAGATGCTGAAGAAGATTTTCCGCAAGCGACATACGCAAGTAGAAATGTGAGAGTACTTTCTTCGGAAATATTATTTGAAGGGCACATGGATTGCGGGATTGGAATATATACTAAAGTTGAGGTTGGAAATATTAGTATACATATTTGCAACTTTCATGGCATGTCAAAACCGGGTGATAAATTAGATAATCCCGGCAGATTGAAACAATCGCAGGGGCTAATTGAATTTTTTAAAGACAAGCAAGGTTTAAAAATCATCGGGGGAGATTTTAACTTGCTTCCAGAGACTAAAAGCGTACAAATGTTTGAAGAGAATGGGTACAGGAATTTGATTAAATATTTCAAAATTCCAACTACGCGCAATCGCTTGGTATGGGAAAGATATCTAAATAATAAACAATATCATTCTGATTATATCTTCGTAAGTTAGGATGTTAAAATTAAAAATTTTTCCGTCCCGAACATTGAAATTTCAGACCATCTGCCCTTAATTTTGGAGGTTGAATTATAATGATGGCATAATTTTATTGTACTCTTTTATTTCCAGATAAAGTAATTTTGCTTTATATTACATCATTAAATATCAGAAAAAATATCACAAAACGGTCTGCCGCTTAGCTTTCAAAGCAGGTATATTGACAGAGTGATACTATGAAAGATGTTAAAAAAGAAGAACTTGCATGTATTGACTTTTTGCATATTAGCTGCTAAAAATATAGCAAACACTTTTGGAAAAAGGGAGTGTTATTAGTTCCATCACAATAAAGGGAGGAAGAAAGATGAATTCTGAAAAAAGTGTAAGTGTAATTAGGAAGGGCTGGGATATGGCATCGGGAATTTTGGGTGCTGGAGCTGTTGTGATTCTGGCCTTGCTTGTTATAAGCATTATTGGCCTTGCAACGTTTCGCTTAACAGCGGTTACTTCGGTGGAAAACTACGAGTATTCCTATAAGTTTGACCGCCTGGCTGGAAAAATCGAACGTCTCAATCAAATTGGCTATATTGTAGCCATACCTGTTTTGGAAAAAGTTCACAAGATAGACACTCGTCCGATGCAAGTTTGTATTAGCGCGATTCAGCGAGTGCTAAATTGTAAGCTCGTGCAATTTAATCCAGGCGGACTTGAATTATTTCTGCAATGGCATGGACGGGGAGATTACAGTAATGAGGGTGGTACAAGGGAAGATCCTACAACTTTTAACGAGATTCTGATGGCATATGCGTATGAAGGAAGCGGAAAAAGTTATCCGTTTCTTACTATTATTCGAGAGCTGAAGTCAGAAGAAATTTCAGAAGGGAATAAACGATGAAAAAGATTTTAGTTTCCCTCCTGTCTTATTTTCAAGGAGTTAATCCATGGGCTAAGCATTGGCTGGTTATTGCCGTTCGTGGATTCATGATAGTGATCCTTTTTTATCTTTTCTGTATACACTATCTTGAACCTCATCAAGCGGCAATAGTTTGGGATCGTGTTACCGGAAAACTTTGGCTTGATACCAAGCCGGCGTGGCACTTTACATGGCCCTGGGTTTCCGCCGCGCGTATTGATATGCGCCCTCAACGCGTGTGCATCACCTCAGGGACCAAAGCAGTAAATTGTAAGCTTGTTCGTTTTAAAGCAAGTGCGTTTAGGGAATTTGTGGCGACGGAGGGATTTCGTTATTACTGGCTCTCTAATCGCCTGTCGTTTAATTGGGGGTATGATGAAGAATATCGCGGATGGAGGGACATCTTACGCGGATACGCCTTTAGTGTAAAAAAATATCCCTTTATTGTTGTGGTTCAGGAATATAAGGAGTGAAGATAGTTTGAACCCCTGGAATAGCTATTCCAGGGGTTCTCATTGTATAAAAGGAAAAACTAAAGAGAAAAACCAGGATTAATTCTTTTCTTAATCTTCTATTTCCTCTTTATATAATCCGGGTTATTCTTTGAAAATTTTCACTTTTCTGATAGGATTTGAGCTATGAATAGGGAACACATCAAAGCAATACTTTTTGACATGGACGGGGTTATTGTAGATTCGGAACCGATCCATGAAAAGGCAATGAAGCAGACATGTCTTGATTTTGGAATTGGAGAATTGGAAAAAATGCTTTATGTATGAAGTTAATGCGTAATATCCCATTTTACTCAAACACTCCCGACAATACACACTGTTTTCAGGCTGTTTTTAAAATGGTCTTAAAATATTTCTGGCCGGAAAAGGATTTTTCATGGGAAGAGTTGGAGAAAATAACTGCCAAGCAAGAAGGGTTATGGACATGGCCTATGGCGGGACTGTTGTGGATGCAGGCGCATGGATTTGAGGTAAGAAATATTGAGGAATTTGATTATGAAGAATTTGCTCAACTTGGAGAACAATATCTTGAAGAATATCTTGGGCCAGAGGTAGCAAAAACACAAATTGAGCATAGCAGCATCGCGCAGGAGAGAATAATTGCAAAGAAATTTATGGAAAAAGTTCGCACGGAAAAAAGAATTCCTGTGCTGGATGATGTGAAAAGTCTTTTGCGGAAAGGGTATATACTTGTTGTAAATCTTAACTCATGCGCTCTGAACGAAAGGGAAGGATATTCCGGCCACTCTGTAGTTATTACAAGCCTTGATGAAGAATATGTTTTTCTTCACGATCCGGGTCTTCCAGCAAGAGAAAACAGAAAAGTAGCGCTGTCTATTTTTGAAAAAGCGTGGGCATATCCGGATGAAAAAATGAAGAATATTGCGGCAATAAGGTAGCTATGATACGTCCGTATATCTTTTTACTCTTATATTTCCGGATGACTATTAGTAATAAAAGATTACAGGTAGTTTATTTTATGATACTATATAATGAAAGTTGGTGAATACATAACCAGTAATCACGGAAAGGAGTACGAAGTATGGATACGCTTGTTATTATCGGAGCTATACTTGCTCTCCTGGGGGTAATAGGAAGTATGCTGCCGGTTATGCCCGGGCCGATTTTTAGTTTAGCGGCGTTGGTGGTATTGTATTTTGCCAGGGGCGCGGAAACAATATCATTGCTAACTCTCGCGATATTCGGATTAGCTACCTTACTTCTGATTCTTATTGATTATGTCGCGCCTGTGTTGGGAGCCAAATTTTCCGGTGCGTCCAAAGCGGGGTTATGGGGATCCATAATTGGAGCGCTGGTGGGGATTATTCTCTTTCCACCGGCGGGAATTTTCATCGGTGCCTTTCTGGGAGCGATCGCGGGAGAAATATATGAAGGAAAAGAATTGCGTGCCGCGGTGCGGGCGGGAGCGGGTACAGTGGCGGGTAGTGTAGCAGTAATCGCGTTACAAGTCATCTTTTCTTTAGTGGTGCTGGTGTATTATTTCGCGAAAATTGTATAGTTTCTTAAAACGAGTTAATACTATTGGGCGGCGGGATGAAAGTAGAGCCGCCTTTTTTCTTTACCCTGAATCATTGACAAAATAAAAATTACTGGTAGTATACGTTGAAGTTCATGAACAACTAAATATGGCTTAAAAAAGCGACAAGATATGCTTTAAGGGAGTGCTATGCTAAAAGCCTGTACATATGTAGGTTTTGTGGTTAGTCGAAGTCAATTTGAGAGGGAGACATAAGGTGAAAAAGGAACCACGGCGAAGAAGTGACAGGGTAAGAGACATATTCAAAATGATGAGGTACATGCGTCACGGAATGGTGACTGGGGATGTCCAGAAGAGTACCTACCATGCTTTTCTTGATCTGTTGAACTCATTGAATATGGCTCGTCTTATTGCGCAACGCGTGAGTAATCCTCAGGAAAAGAGTTACATTTTTCGAGAAATTACTCAGGTAACTCGCGAAGATCAGGATTTGCAACCTATTATAGATTTGTGGGAGCGGGGCGATCTTGATTTAGCGATGAAGGATGAAATTGGCCTGTCTCTTCTGCACGCGTGCTTTTTCTGTGGAAAAATGAGAGAAGGCATTCAACTTATGGAAGAAGTTTTTATTGAACATCTCTATTCTTTCGAAGCATATTTAAAAGCCTTGTTGGTAACCTGGACACATACCAAAAAGAAGAGGTATCTTCATGCCGCAAGGGAAATTGCTGGGAATGGAGAAAATAATAAAGAAAGAGCGCTCGGGTTATATCTTATTGCAGAAAGTACAAAGGAGAAAGACGATCTGATAGAAGCAAAAAGGGCTTTAAGCAGGGTGATTACCTCTTTTCAAGGGGAACCGGAAATTGATAAATTTTATGCTCGCCGGGCGAGGGTCTTTTTATGGACAGGAAACTATAAAAAGGCAAGGCAAGCGGCGGGTCTCCTGGGTAGTCAGGAACTTTGCATTGAAGTGAAAGCCGACATTGTGCTTGCGACCAAGGATAAGGGTGATCTTGCCTCTTTGATGCGTGACTTTGAGAGTTGCGCGTGTCCGGGACCGGTGGCAATTGAAAAGATAGGAAAGGCATGTCTCTCTGCTCGGGGTAGTGATTTTGTTCGTGAGTGTGCCAGAAGAAGAGACAACGCGGCAGAGCGCTGCCTGTTTGCGGGGATAATAGAGGAAAGCATGGGAGGAACGGAAGCAGATTTCCAGCAGATGTGGCGCGACTATCATGAAATGATGACAATGTCGACCTCTTCTTTCCGTGAACGATGCAAAATAAGCGCGGTAGAAAAAATGGTGATGGCAGCAGTGCGCAGAGGCCATTTTTACAGCGCGCATAATATTATTATGGATACTCCGGAGGGAAATCCAAAATCTCAATGCAGAGGATATATGATGATCTATAAGAAGGAGGTGATTCATTTTTAATTAAAATGCCATAAGAGTTTCTCAAAGGGCGGCTGATGAAAATCAGGCCGCCCTTTTCGTTTTTGTCTTGTTCCCCCATCCAAAAAATGCTATCATATCATGATATCTTACCTTAAAAATTACTTATATTCCTATGAAAACCACAGGGAACAATAATAATATACAAAAGAAAAAATATCCCCAACTTCAGAGAACTATTGAAACGGACGTGGCGGTTGTTGGCGGAGGGTTGGCGGGGGTGATGAGCGCTTACCTTCTGGCCAAAGCCGGCAAGCGGGTGGTGCTTTTGGAATCAAAAGAAATTGGCTCCGGCGCGACACTGCTTACTACCGCGTTTATTACGCAGGTAATCGATACTAATATTTCAGATCTTGCAGACATGTTCGGCCGCAAAGTGACGAAACTGGTGTGGGAGTCCGGGAGGAAAGCCATTGAAGAATTAGAGGCAATTGCGCGTGCTGAACGGATTGATTGTGAGTTTAATCTTTGTCCGGCGTACCAGTTTGCCAATACTAAAAAGCAACTGGCTAAACTGGAAAGCGACGCTATGGCTGCCCGCCGGATGGAGTTTGATGTTTCTTTTCATCGTGAAAACCAGCTGGAAATCAAACACGCCGGGTATCTTAAAATAAATCATCAAGCTAAGTTTCATCCCGCTAAATTTCTTTTCGCGCTCGCGGAAAAAGCCGTAGCGCATGGTGCTTCCCTGTTTGAAAACTCCAGGGTAACGGATATCGCCGGTGACGGTCCGGTTACGGTATATACCAAAGAAGGCAAAATAGTCGCTGATGATGTGATTGTTGCTACCCATTGGCCGTTTGATAATCCCAGAAAAACATGGTTCAAAAAAGGAATTTATGTGAGCTATGTCCTGGAATTTGAGATGCCCCCCCGCATTCTGCCGGAAGCAATTTATTGGGACCTGGATAACCCGTATCATTATTTCCGCGTGGATTCCCGCGGAGAATGCGACCGGCTTATTCTGGGAGGGGGCGACCACCGGAAGGAGATACCGGTGGATATTCATAAAATAGACGAGTCGCTGGAAAAATTTTTACGTAAAATACTGGGGTCCGGCGTAGTGTTGAAGATGACTAAAAAATGGGCCGGACCGATTCTGGAGCCAAGCGACGGGTTGCCGCTTATCGGCAGGGTTAACCCTCATTACTACGTCGCATCCGCGTTCTCCGGCAACGGCATGACGTATTCCGCCATTGCCGCCATGATGTTTCGGGATATGATTTTGGGAATAAAAAATCCATGGGAACGCGTGTATGATCCCATCAGAATTCCGACGTTGAAACAAATTTATATGAAAGGCAGGGATTATATTGGAGAGTTTTTTGGAGGAGCGGTGAAAAATATGCTTAGGTAAGCGACTCTAATTTACCTGCTCGCAGTGTTACAGCGTTACAGGCGGGCGAATGAACACTCGAATGACACGAATAAATAATACGAATAGTAAATTAACGGAAACCGTAATATTAGGCGGGGGTTGTTTTTGGTGTTTGGAAGCAGTTTATAATAGAGTAAAAGGCGTGCAGTTGGTGGTTTCCGGTTATGCCGGCGGGACAAAGGAAAATCCCACCTATGAAGAAGTATGTCTTGGGAATACTGGTCACGCGGAAGTAGTGCAGGTTACGTATGATCCGAAACTTATTTCATATAAAAATATGTTAGGCATCTTCTTTTCCATTCACGATCCGACTACGCGCAATCAGCAGGGGAATGATGCGGGCACGCAGTATCGTTCGGTAATTTTTTTTATGAATGACAAGCAGCGCGATATGGCGGAAAGCGTTATAAAAGAACTATCAGAGAAGCATATCTATGATAATCCGATAGTTACTGAAGTGGTACCGCTTACTGTGTTTTATCCCGCGGAAACCTGGCATCAGCGTTATTTTGAAAAAAATCCCAACCAGGCGTATTGCCAGCTGGTGATCGCGCCAAAAGTGGCGAAGTTTCGGGAGAAGTACAGGGAGTATTATAAATAACTTTCATAAAAACAGAAAATCCGTCCCGGCACGATGTGCGGAGACGGATTCAGGTTAAAGAGATGTCGGTGCGGATTTCTAACGTCTAGACAAGATTATCCTATCAAAGTTATTTATTAGGAAATTCCATGTTTTTTTGATATTATAGAGTTGCAATGAATTCATCTTTTATTCATCACGATGCGGAAGCGGCAAATAGTTTTATAAAACAAAATAAAAAATTGCTCATTGAAAAATTTGCAAGCATAGAAGAGCATCCTTCCGTAGAAGTTCCGTTTTCTATTTTTATGGCAGGATCGCCTGGAGCTGGTAAGACGGAATTTTCAAAAGCATTAGTTGGTATTTTTCTTAAAATGAATCCTCAGAAAAGCGCTGTAAGAATTGATGCAGATGACATTAAGGAAATAATCCCGCAATACAATGGGAAAAATTCTGATATAATTCAAGGTGCTTCTGCTTTGGGAGTAGAGAAATTACTCGATCATGTTTTAAGCAAAAAGCAAAACGCAATTATAGATGGGACATTTCAGAATTTCAAAAAATCAGAGGAAAATATAGAAAGATCCTTGAAGCGAGGAAGGATAGTGAATATATTCTACATATATCAGGACCCATTGATTGCGTGGGATTTTACTAAAAAAAGAGAGGTATTGGAAGGTAGATATATCCCTAAAGAAGCTTTTGTTAAGTCTTTCTTTTTAGCAAGGGATAATGCAAATAAGATAAAATCTATCTATGGCAGTAAAGTAAGTCTGCATCTTATTATAAAGGACTATTCAAATAAACTAGCTGAAATAAAACTAAATATTCAAAACATTGACTCGCACATCGAAATGTTGTATGATCATAAATCATTAATATTAAAATTATGTTGAAGAAAATAACGCGGTTTTTAGTTAAAAATAAGAAAAAAGTTGGAAATACTTTTTTCGATCTCCCGTTGATTGAACAGGAAGAAATAATAAAAAAAGCCACAGTTGAAGCAAATAAAAAACAGAGTGATTTAGTTGAACGGTACAATAGAGAATTTAAAAATATGTCCAAGGGTGAATGTAAAATATAGAAGCCAGGTTCCTTAACAGGCAAGGGGAAAAATACCAATGAAAGCTACAAATCTTTATTTCAACATGAACCAGTCCAACTCAGCTCTTCTGGTGATTGATGTTATTAATTCCTGCGCGCATGAGAAATGCGAAATCGAGAAATGGAATATCAGGTTTTCCAGGATAAGAGAAATGGTTCCGGAACTTATAAAGTTTATTGATCTTTACAGAAAAAATATTGGAGGGTTAATATCATTTGCCAATACGGTACCCTGGAGAAAGGAATACCTTCAGTAAAATCTCAATGAACTTTATACTGATCCCCGGGCGGAGTATTACTCAACAGATGAGAGTGGTTTTGCAGAGCAGTTTTATGGAGTGAAACCAGCTTCGGAAGATATAATAATTACTAAAAATTCTTATGACGCATTTTCCGGTACTGATCTGGAGAGAGTACTCAAGGAGAGAGGCATTCATTATATTATAATCGCGGGAATCTTTGGGGACGGATGCGTGATGGCGACTGTTTGCGGAGGATTTTCACGGGGATTTAATTTTGTGATGCTGGAAGATCTTGTCGAAACTACCGATGTTCCTGTTCGTCAGGAAATATTAAAAGAATTGAAAACTTTTACATGGCCGGCGATGTATGGAAAAGTTATGAAAGGAGGAGAGTTTCTTTATTGCTGGCGGGAGGAAAAGTAGAAAGTATAGAACTTCGTAACAAGGCAGGTGAAGCTTAAAGCTGATCCCGCCTTATTTTTTTTGCTGTTTTTCTTTTTGTGGCAGCTTGGTGTATATTCCCGCGGTGTTATTGCCAGTGTGCATTGAGTCTCGAAAAAGAAAATCCGTCCCGGCACGATGTGCGGGGACGGACTGGTTTTATTTCCGTTAACTTATTCAAAGAATTTAAACTTCTTCTGTTTCCGGATTGATCCACACGCCTCTATAGCATCTTGAAAAAAAGATTGTCAATGAGAATGCTTGCTCATGTGTATGAAATCAGATATAATTATGAAATTGTGGAATTAATTTTTTATTACAGAATAATGTCATCTCGGTTACGCTCAATTTACCAATCCAAAAATAATCTTGCTCGGCAACTTACGGTTATTGTTCCGGCTTACAATGAAGAAGAAAGCATCGCGGATACATTGCAAAGTATTTTAAATCAAACATGCCCGCCAAAAGAAATCATTGTGGTAGATGATTTTTCAAAAGATAAAACAGGAGATGTCGCGCGCAAGTGCGGGGTTACGGTAATTCGTCCTCCTCGAAACACCGGCTCAAAAGCCGGTGCTCAGAATTTTGCGTTGCGGCAAGTGAATACTAAATATCTGATGGCGATTGATGCCGATACGGTATTGGAAAAAGATGCTATTGAAAAACTTTTCCGCGCGTTTCGGGATAAAAAAGTAGTCGCGGCCTGCGGGTTCGTGCTTCCTCGTTATGTGCGTACAATGTGGGAGCGGGGGAGATATATTGAATACCTTTTTGCCTTTAGCTTTTACAAGCCTATTCAGGATTATTTTGGGAAGCCATTGATTTCATCGGGTTGCTTTTCGCTCTATCAAACAGAAGCGGTCCGCGAGCAGGGAGGATGGTCAATGCGGACTATGGCTGAAGACATGGATTTAACCTGGAGTTTTTACCAAAAAGGGCATAAAGTTCGATTTATTCCCGAAGCATTATGTTACCCTATTGAGCCTCATAACTATGACTTTATGAGCAAACAATTGCGTCGCTGGTCGCATGGGTTCGTGCAGAATGTAATGTTACACTGGCGCGGCTTGGTGCATATTCCTTACTTGCGTTTGGCGGTGGCGGTTTCGGTTTGGGATTCCATTATCGCTTCCGTAGCGTATCTCTTTTTAATTCCAATTCTTGCGGTGTATTTTAAACAGCCTTTATTGTTGTCGGGATATATCATTGATATTCCCGCGGTGTTATTGCCAGTGTGCATTGAGGCTCGAAAAAGAAAAGAGATAAAAAAAGTGTTGGCAAGTTTTCCGTCTTTTTTTGTGCTGCGTTTTGTGAATAGTATATTTATTTTGAAAGCCTTCTGGAGCGAACTGGTTTTGAAGCGTTCGCTTCGAGTTTACGAAAAGGGGCATTGATTTTATAATTTTTATTATATCGCTCATATGAACATCGGTCTTCCCGGAACGGGCATTGGGGGATTATTTTATTTCTTTTCCGCGCTGGTAATGCTGTGGATAGAAATAGTGCGGCTGCTGCGCCGGAAAAAAGATACCCACCGCTCGCGGATTGCCAGGCGGGTGATTCCCATGCTGATGGGAATTATACTATCCATGCTTTTCCTGGACTGGGTAATAAGCATAGTTATTCTTTCGATTCGCTCTTCATCATCCTATGGCGCGGTCGCGCAGCAATCTTCTTATAAAATACTTACATTGCAGCCGATTCTTCTTTCTATGATTACGCTGGCAGTAATTCTATTGAGCGTGCACATTATGAAATTTATTGTGCGTCTTCGCTGATGCTCGAAAAAGAAAATCCGTCCCGGCACGATGTGCAGGGACGGATTTAAAGCAGGCAGTTGACATGGGTTTTCAGGGAGTTGTTTATTAAATATTTACTCCCGTATATACTTTGGCTACATACCGATATCTACGGCTTGCTTCGGAAACCTGGTCTTCTGTAAGAGGAGGGATAGGGGGATCACCTTCCCCTCTTGCTCGTGCTTCCATAAGTATCTTTCTGTATCCAGAATCTTCATGGATTTGGCGAATATATTCTTTTGAGCAGTGGACAACGACTGCTTCTCCTTCCTCTCCTTGTGCGAGATAGTAAGGACGGTCTTCATCTGGAGTTCCGAATACGTCTCCTATCATCGGTTTTCTTCCTGGCCCCATGATGACTTCGAATTTTCCATCAGCCACATAAAGACCAGGTGCCATCGCGAGAGCAACTTCTGCTGCAAGCACTTTAATCATTTCCCATATTTCATCAAGGTTGGCAAATGTGAGACCGGCGATTCGGCAGGCCTCTTCTTTGGTTAGCGGTCGGTCTACGTGCTCCCATTTGGTGGTGAGTTCCAGTACTGTTTCTGGAAAGGGCGTGCCAAAGGCTGGGATTACTCCTGGAGGAAATCCATACTTAGTTGGATCTTTTTGGCCTGACTGAAAAGCTCTTTCAATGCTTCCTGCTACTCTTGCCCGGCAGATGAACTCGAGTGGGATAACGTAGTCTTCTTCGAGGCAGCTTATGTCCATGCCCTTGATGATTTGTGCTTCGCGAACCAGAAGCGTGGTTTCATCTGCTCGCTCAATGAAATGAGTGGGAATGCCGAGAGTCTGGGCGATTTGGAAAGATTTTTCCGCACAATGAGAGACGGAAGAGCCTTTTTTTGGAATTTCAGTCAATGCTCTTCCTACATCGAACACGGAATAAAAATCGGTTGATTCAAATGCCAGTATGTCATGCCCGGCTCTGTAAATATTTTTTGAACTCCCGTGTCTTACAGGCAGCCATCCTTTCTTCTTCACAATTTCACTCACTGTGAAACCCTCCATATAGTGATGAAAAGAAACAAAAAACCAAACATCTGTCTGATTTCTCCTTATGTTCACTCTAGCGTATAAAAAATAAAAATTCAAGAAGATTATACGTTCCACTTGACGAGGTGTTAAAAAAAAGATACTATAAGAAAGCTAAAAAATAGCGCGGGAAGGCTGTTTTAACCCCGCACCAATTGCCAGAATAAGTTTCTGATTTTGAATGATTGTCAATATTTGATACGCATAATGTATGCGCATGAGGTGATTGGGACAATCGGGAGGGATTTATTTTTACCGGATAATTTTTTTTAGATTATTTGTATGTTACAAAAAGTCATTGAATTTAATAAAAACCATGCTAAACTTCTTGGGGGAGAGCGTAAAATACCCGAATTCCAATCCGGCGATGTAGTGCGCGTGCATCGAAAAATTAAAGAAGGAGACAAAGAGCGAATCCAGATCTTTGAAGGGATTATTATCGCGATCAGGGGAAAACAAAGCTCGTCCCCGATGATCACTGTGAGAAAAGTTTCCAATGGCATTGGGATTGAGCTTGTATTGCCTGTTTTTTCTCCCGGTATTGAAAAGATAGAACTGGTAAAGAGAGCTAAAGTGCGAAGAGCGAAACTCTATTATCTTCGCGGTCTTACTGCCAAGAAGAGTCGTATGAAATACAAAGATCTTTCCGCGTTCGTGATCCCCGAAGAAAAGAAATCCAAAAAGCCGGTTTCTCCAATGGAAGAACCTGAAGCAGGGGAAAAACTTGAGGAGGTTGAAGCGGGTTCCAAAGAATAATAGGAATAAGGTATAATAAATCAGACCAGAGCGCCTCACGGGGATATGGTGGAATTGGTATACACACACGTTTGAGGGGCGTGGCCATCATTGGCGTGAGGGTTCGAGTCCCTCTATCCCCACCAGAAATCAGCAGGATCCTTAGCTCAATTGGCTAGAGTCCCGAGCACTCGGGATTTACACCGAGGGGGTTATAGGTTTGAAGTAACATGGATTTCTGTGTATACATTGCCTACAATGAAAATCATGATAAATTTTACATTGGCCAAACATACAGTATAAATAAAAGAGAGTCAGAGCATAATTCTGGCTTATCTCGGTTTACTTCCAAGTATGATGGTGTGTGGAGAATTGTGTACGTTGAAAAATTTCTAACCAGATCAGAAGCAATGAAGAGGGAAAAATTTTTGAAAAGGCAAAGGAATAAAGATTTTTATAGAAAGTTAATAAGAGATTCCCAGAAGGACAATTAGCTCAATTGGCTAGAGCACCTCGTTTACACCGAGGGGGTTATAGGTTCGAGTCCTATATTGTCCACCAGAATACATTAGGATTACTAACTCAATTGGCTAGAGTCCCGAGGACTCTGGATCCACAATGCCGAAGTAGCTCAGCGGTAGAGCGAAGGACTGAAAATCCTTGCGTCGGCAGTTCGACTCTGCCCTTCGGCACAATAATTATACGCTTTTGCTTTAGCGGGCTTGCCTGTCGAAGCATCAGCGAAAGCGGGTATCGTATAGCGGCTATTATATTACCTTGCCAAGGTAGAGATACGGGTTCGACTCCCGTTACCCGCTCCAAAAAGATTTTCTTCTTTCTCGCGAGAGTAGCACAGTGGTAGTGCACCAGCTTCTCAAGCTGGCTACGCGGGTTCGATTTGTTTTTAGTGTTATAATGAGGGGGTAATAAAAATTTAAAAGGAAAATATGTTTGGAGATACTAGTAGCTTTAAAAATATTCAGGGCGGAACTGAAGAAAAAAAAGAAGACATTCATCATGTGGCAAAAAAAGAAATAAATATGATTTATGAATCATATGCAACCAATCGTGAAAGGGTTGATGTTATAAAGGAAGCAGTAAGGAAGGTTTCGCATGTCGTAGAAAATTCAGAGGAGACATTGGCTAATCTTGAAGCGTGTGTGGAAATAGAAAACAAGAAACAATTTGTGGACGCGATTTTTCAAGCCACCCAGTCTTTGATTAATTTGAAGATAGATAGTCCAGAGCCTCTAGTGGTTGCAGGGGAAGACTCCAAAGAAAGAATCAGAGTGAACAATCTCCTTCTTTATGAAATAAAAGGAGATTGTCTTGATCTGCATGTAAGCCCAAATAAGGTTGTAGAGCACCCCTTAAAAGAACTAGCCGATGGATTTTACAAAATAGCTGGTTTGGTCAAGGATAACGCAGAAATAAAAAAAATTGAAGGTGAGTCTTGGATTATAGCTCGGCATCCTAAATTGATGAAAAAGTTCGGGTTTACCTTGATCGGGGAAAGTTATGAGTCAAAAACCGGAGGATTGGTCAATAAAGCATATATGTCTAGAGAGGAATTTCTGGATAGATATCTTAAGAAATATAACGGGTAATTTTACACGATAAATTTTTCTTTCTCGCGAGAGTAGCACAGTGGCAGTGCACCAGCTTCCCAAGCTGGCTACGCGGGTTCAACTCCCGTTACCCGCTCACATGATTAGTTTGAAAAAAATACATTTGAAGTGGACAATTGTAAAATAAAAATAGCAGGTTGTAAACCTGCTCTTGCATCACCTGCTCTTGCATCAGGCTAGAGCCATAATAATACTTAATTCAGATTAGTCAATTTATAGAATCTAACGCAAAAGTTTGTTAAAATTTATGTTTAATTTGTTTAAGAAGAAAATGACAGAAAGCGATAGATTTTGTCTTTGAATATGTTAACAAGAGTCCCGTGTTGAAAGATAAGAAATTTAATGTTTCTGTACCAGAAGCTAATGAAATAATAGCATTGTGGTTTTTTGCTATTCAAACAGTGCCTATTTTCAATTTATTTGAAGGTCAATTGCAAAAAAATATTTATAATCGTTGCGTAAGTGGATTTTCAGCAATCAGAGAGAATGATATTTTGTGGGCGGAACAGAATGTTAATGAATTCGTAAATGACTTTAATGCTAATTATACGAAAAGAACCGTCGGTAGATTTTCTGAATGGCTAACGAGTAAATTATATGGAGAGAGGATAAAAGATCCTGTAATACTTGTTGGCTAGATTTGTTTGCAACAACGTCGTCTTTCAAGTGGAAAAAAGCGACAGATGATTATAGAATTATTGAAGAAAAAACTAATTGATAAATTTTAAACAAAATATCAGGAAAAATAATGGAAGAAATAGAAACATTAATTCGAGAATATCTAAAAAATACTCATGAAAAAATCAATAGTTTAAGATTAGTTGATGAAAATATTATTAAGGATATTCAAGTAAAAATCATTAATGCTTCAAAGATAGTTAAAATGTCACCGACTGATTTGCTAAAAAATCTTGACTTTCAAAAAAACAATAAAACAATGGAAAAAATTGAGGGATTATTGGCCGAACTTCGGACAATATTTTGGTTAGATAATTTTGGCTTTTCTGATATTAAACCGCTTAAAGCTAAAAAATCTTTAAAAAGTCCGGACTTCAAAGCAATATACAAAAATAAAAAAGCTGCAATTGAAGTTTATTGTCTTACTGAAAAACATGAGCAGCAAAAAGACAAAATACTTGATTGCTATGTAAACACGGATGATAATTTTATATCGAATTATAAAAATAAGGCTTCTAATAAGAAATCACAGCTAGATTCAATTAAGTCAGATATGAAATTTTTCTGTGTGTGATTAATTCGAAACTAGTAATTATAAATGAGAAAAGCGATTTTCAAAAATATTTAGTTCGAATCAGCAGTGATTTAAATTGGAGTAGCAATTATTATTTCGGGGTTTTAACTGGGTTAGAATCCAACGGCATTTTAGATGATACAGTTTATCCATTATTACCTTAAGCTTTTATTTTATAATTAATAAAAAAGGTCAATAAACTTTATCTTAATGAACTCGAAAGATATTAAACCCAACCCTTTTCCTTTTTACTCGCTCTTAAAAATTATTTTCAAAAAAAGTTCTAACTTCCGCATAAAAACAGCTCTAAAATTAGACTTTCCAATTTTCAGCACCGTTTGCAGGTTCTTTTACGGCGTTCTTGATAATGTCAAGATTTCAGCTTTTATGCTCACTGCACCATGCTTGGCATTTCTCCGCAATTTCTTTACTCTCGTACTTTATACCGCATTCCTCGCATTGATACAAAGTCTTATTGTTTTGTTGAATGATTTTTGTCATAAATTTATTTAATTTTAGCTGATTTTGCTAGATAGAATGAAAGAGGAAGCAGTAATGTCATCTGCAATATGGGAGCCAACCCGACTTTTAATACGGAGATGACTGGCATGGCGGGCGTGTAGCCCCATTTGCCGGTAACGAGCGCATGTTGCTCTATTACAACGGCGATGAAAAATCCGATTATAGAGAGCCCCAGGAAATCGGCTGGTCGCGTTATGTCTTTTTTAAGAAGCCACAGAAACACCAAAATAAAAAGTGTTATAACGACATCGCCCAATGTGCCAAAAAGACACATCGGAAAATGCTGCGAAAAAGATTGGTAACCTGCATACAGAGGAGCTTGGGCGTTCTCCCAAATAACATGTAGCAAAAAAGCCGCGACGGCCAAAGTTATTATATATTTTGCTTTCATTCCGGCTTTTTCCATATTAGTCTTTATTTGGAAGGAAGCGTTTTACTATCTCGATCAAGTCCTTTACGTTTCGCGCTTTATTTATTTCAGCATGCGGAATGATGAGTCTGAATCCAGCGGCATCTTCAACAAACGCGGCCGGAAGCTGGACATCTTTTTGATTCGGGTGTTGCTTCTGAAATTCGTCCCGATGCAAGAATACAACCTCCTGAGGCAGTGATTTTATAAATTTCTCCCATTCCTCCTGCATGGTCACGCCAGGATAGGTAATCCGGCATAAATTGCAGGGATATGTTTTCGGCGAGACAATTTTATGCGCCGTATCTTTGATGAGCGATCCGATAGTGTCGTTTGAATTATAAACAAAAATCAATTTCATGTATTTAGTTCCAGATACTTAACCATTTGCCGGCTGAGCGTGGATCGGGCAAAGCTCGCCGTGAATTTTCCGATCGTTGTAGGCAGAAGTCGCGGCGACCGCACCCATCGCAGCCGCGGTGATATCCTGCTTGAATGATCCGAAATGATTGACCGCATCACCGGCCGCAAATACACCGTCAATGTTTGTCTGCATCATGGCGTCGGTTTTAATGTACCCATGCTCGTCAAGTAGAACACCAAGCGATTTTGCAAGCTCGACATTTGGTATCGCACCTATTTCTACAAACAGGCCGTCAACAACCAAGTCGGCAGAACCCTTAAACTCGCTGGAAATGATGAGCTTTTCAAGCATTTTTTTACCGACAATCTCCTTCACTTCCGTGTCTAACAGCACCTCAATCTTATCGCCCAGTTTTTTCATCCGCTCCAGATTGATCGGTTCGGCCGTAACTTCTTTGCCCCGCACGATAAGGAATAATTTGTTGACGTATTCCGCCGCAAGCACCGCGCCTTTCACCGAAGCGTCTCCGCCGCCGACCATCGCGATTGTCTTGCCGTTGTATACAGGGCTGTCGCAGGTGACGCAGTAGTGCACCCCCTTGCCGGTAAGCTCTTTCTCGTTTGGCAAATTAAGCCGCCGACGTTCGGCTCCTATGGCGAATATGATGGCATGCGTTTGATACATTGCTTCTTTTGTGTACACTTCAAAACAGTGCTCCTGACGCGTTACTTCGGTGGCTTCCGCATCAATCACTTCAACGCCAAGATTATTCGTCTGCTGCTTCATGGCGTCCATAAGCTCGTAACCGTCGATAGCTTGAATGCCAGGGTAATTTTCAATGGTTCCGGCTTTGGCCGTCTCGCCGCCAAACTCTTTACTGATAACCAGAGTTTTCATCCGGTATCGTCCACTGTAAAGAGCCGCTCCGAGACCGGCTGCGCCTGAACCAATTATAATAAGATCGTATTGCATAATTACTGTATTCCTATTTACTGACTAGTTTATTACTCATAATTTTTTACTTGATATTAAGCAGGCGTGACAAACCTTCCTTATCGAAGCCGACGAGAATCTGCCCGTCGATATCAATGACCGGCACGCCCATCTGGTTAGATTTTTTGATCATTTCATCCGCCGCGGCGCGATCAGTCGACACGTCTTTTTCCTCATACTGAACATTGTTCTCTTTAAAGAACGCTTTGGTCATTTTGCAGTACACGCAGGTTGGGGTGGTATAAATGGTTACTTTTGCCATAGGTTTTATAATTGGTTAATAAATTTATTTGTTCGACTCTTTTAATAACTTGACCAGATGCTTCGCAATCGGGTTTTTCTGATTTACTTCATAGCAAACCATCTGCCCCATCCGCATCTTGATCACCAGTCCCAGCCGTTCCAGCACGCGCAGTTGCTGGGAAGCGGCCGAGACCGTGATATTAAATACGTTGGCGACATCGGTGACGCAGATGTCGTGATGTTCCATAAGCAGACGGAAGATGTTAAATCGACCGGAATCTCCGAGCGCCTGGAACACCAAAGGAAAACCAGTAGTATCGGTTCCTAAACTGGACTTGATTTCGTCTGTTTGCTTTTTAGTTAACATGAAAGAATTAAGTAATTATGCAAGTACTTTAAGTATAGCAAACGAAACAGTGTCGTCAAGTCCTGTCCTTTTCCCACAATTGTTCATCCCGCTCGGGTGAGGCAGTGGCGGGGCTTTCATTCATTACGAATTTTTGATAAAGTAGGTTCAAGCGAAGTCGTAAAGACACTCCGAATGATTTTATTCTTTTTAGGGAATAGAGCTCCGCATTTACATTGCCATGTGGTTCCTCGGTATAAGTCTCCAAAAAACTTTAAAAATCAAATCTTTTTTATTTCTTTTCAAGTGGTTCAGAATGCGATACTATAAAATCATGGAACTTACAAAAGAACAAAAACAAGCATTGGCTCTTGTAGCGAAAAAATACCAGCTCCAACTGGTGTTGCTTTTTGGTTCCTTATCTACAGGAAAAGCAAGAAAAGAAAGTGATGCGGATGTGGCGGTGCTGGCGGAAGGAAAAAGGATTATGCGTTCTTTTGGCGCTTTTCTGGAACTTATCGAAGAACTCTCGAGTATTTTTAAAAGAGAAGTGGATTTGTCTTTACTTAATACGGCTAATCCGCTTCTTCTGCATAAGGTAAGCCAGCAGGCGGAGTTACTTTTTGGATCGCGGAAAGATTTTATTAAATTCAGACTCCATGCGTTTCATCGTTACAATGATTATCTTCCTTATTTTAAAATAGAAGCGAAGCTTAATAAAACTATCCTTCGACAGTATGTCAATGGATGAAAAACTAGTAGAAAGAAAAATAACTTTAATCAACAGGGATTTGGGGCACTTGCGTATATTGGCTGGTTTTACTGTGGAACAATATCTTTCTAAGGAAGAAAACGAAACTTTGGCGGAACGTTATCTGGAAAGGATTATCGGCAGAATGATTGATATTAATTACCACATACTAGTCGAAGAAGAGCGCGTAATGCCGTTGGATTACCATGATTCTTTTATTGAGATGGGAAAGAAAGAATATGTGCCCGTGAAACTTTCTGAAAAGTTAGCTCACGCGGCCGGACTTCGCAACCGTTTAGCGCATGAATATGATGAAATTGACGAGAAGAAAGTATATCAGGCTGTGCAGTCTTGCATGGAAGATGTGCCAGAATATCTTACAGAAATAATAAAATTTATCGAAAGCGGAAATACGCAAGGCAGGTTGGTATAATACTCCTCGCGAGAGTAGCACAGTGGTAGTGCACCAGCTTCCCAAGCTGGCTACGCGGGTTCGATTCCCGTCTCTCGCTCTTTTGTATTACTACTTTTGATTTTTAAAGTGCGCGGGTGTATGCTATAAACAGTGCTAATTTTTAACAAAAAAATATGCCAAAAGTGGAAAAAAACGAGGCGAACATGAAAAATTGTTCCTGCCCGGGGTGTCCCAGCTATAACGAATGCGCCAAGGGAAAATCGGAAGCGCTTTATTGCGCGGGAGAAGTAGGAAAAAGCGGATGTGAATATCAAATGAACGGCTGTATTTGCGGAGCGTGTCCGGTGCATACCGAATTCGCGCTTACGTCCGGCTATTATTGCATCAATGGTTCCGCCGATGAAACAGACGGAAAGATGGGAATGTAATGTCGGCGTGTTACGCCGTCTTTTTTATGAATAATCCAACTGTTGAAAACAGCGAGAGCAACAGGAAAAAATGCATTTGTCCCAAGTGTCCCAGTTATCCCGAAGGATGCGCGGGAGAAATATTGTATTGCGCTACCGGAAAAAGCCGATGCGACATTTCCGCCAAGGGATGCGTGTGCGACGGGTGTCCGGTGTTTTTTGAAAATAATCTTAAGGGGTTATATTATTGCGACAAGGAACAGCGGGGAAAGTCAGGGTATTCCATGAGAAAAAAGAGATCTGATGAAGACCCGGTGTTTTATGAAGAAATGACCGCGATTAAGGATGTGGCGGACAGCGGTGAAGCAGGGGTGGCTTCCATGGGGTCGCTCAAAAAGATGCCTTTTTCCTGGAAAGACATTCATTTTATTCCCGCCCAGGTTTTAAAAATTCCTTTGAATAAAGAAGAAGCGGTGAAGACAAAAATTATCCTCGGTCCGTCTGCCAAAAAACCGCTCATATTGAACTCTCCGATTCTTATCACGGCGATGAGTTTTGGCGCTACTTCCAAAAATGTGAAGCTGGTTATTTCCAAAGCAGCCAAACAATTGGGGATTGGATTTAATTCAGGCGAAGGGGGAATTTTGGAAGAAGATTATGAAGCGAAAGAATATTTGATCGGCCAGTATGCTACCGGAAGATTTGGCATCACCGAAGAAGTGTTGAAATCCGTCGCGGCCGTGGAAATTCGCTTTGGTCAGGGAGCGTATCCCGGGAAAGGAAGTTATCTTCCAGCCAGGAAAATAACGCCGGAAGTGGCCAGAATTCGTGGATTAAAACCGGGGGAATCGGCCTACTCGCCAGCCCGTCATTTCGACATGACGAGTCCGGAAGAAATAAAAGAAAAAGTAGTCTGGATTAAAGAGCTTACCGGAGGCGTTCCTGTAGGAGCCAAGATTGGCTGTGGCAATATCGAAGAAGACATCAAAGTTCTGGTCGACGCGGGAGTTGATTTTATTTCTATCGACGGCTTTAGCGGCGGCACGGGAGCCACGGATTTGTACGTGCGGGAAAATGTCGGACTGCCGCTTTTCGCGGCCCTGCCTCGGGCGGTCAGAATTTTACAAGAATTGAATATGAAAGAAAAAATCTCCCTCCTGGCCGGCGGAGGATTGCGCACTGCCGGTGATTTTGCGAAATGTCTGGCGCTGGGAGCGAACGGAGTGTATATTGGTACCGCCGCGCTTATTGCCATGAATTGCGAGCAGTATCGAATATGCCACACGGGTCTTTGCCCGACAGGAGTAACTACGCATAATCCGGCCCTCACCAGGCAGTTGGATGTGGAAGAAGGAACCAGGAAACTGGTTAATTTTATAAAAACCACCACGGAAGAAATAGCGAACTTAACCAGAATTACCGGAAAGGACGACGTAAATAATCTTACGAGTGACGATTTAGTGTCTCTGGAAAAAGATTTAGCCGGCATTACGGGGTTGAAGTGGCTGGATGGGAAGAAATATTAAAATTAAGCCTCTTTATCATTGACTGTTATGATTGATCCTCACATTGTTTACGAAAAATTGATCAATCTGCTTGATGATAATAAAGTTGCCTATAAACTGTTTTCCCATAAAGAAGCGTTTACTTACGAAGAGCTTGCCGAGGTTCAAAAAGAGACGGGCTTCTTTGGAACGGAAATGAAGTGTGTAGTGTTGAAAGTGGATGATGCGTTTATTGTGTATGTAACCATTCAGGGAAGGCGAGTGAATTTTGACAGAATGAAGGAAACATTGGGGGCGCGTAAAATTCGTCTTGCCAGTTCAGAAGAGCTTAATATACACTTTGGCGCGAAACCAGGCTGTGCGTATCCATTTGGTTTTGATGCTCAACATAATATATACGTAGATCCTGTTATTTATACTCAGGAATGGATGCTGTTTAGCCCTGTGTTTCCTTCGAAAACTATTCAGGCAAAGGGGGCTGATCTAAAGAGAGTATTTGACGGGTTGGAGAATGAGGTTTGTGAGGTTGGGGGATTTAATGAATGAAGGCCTTTTTTAAAATAAGGCGGTTTTTTAGATTATGGTATTTTTACTCTTATGAATTGGAGCTCCAGGCATTTAGAAAATCATGTAAAGGCAAGTCGATTGCTTCATTTGATTATCAAAAACACTTTTTCCTATTTGCAAAAAAGAGGAGAGGGAGTAAGTGAGTATGAAGTCCAGCAATATATAGTGGATCAAATAAGGAAAAAAAGATTAAGGATGGATAAAGACGCGCCTATTGTGGCGTTCAATGAAAGTTCGGCCGTTCCTCATTATTTCCCTTTGCAAAAATCAAAAAAACTTGTCCATAATTCCCTTGTGTTGCTGGATTTGTGGGCGAGACTGGATGAATATCACGCACCATTCGCGGATATTACGTGGGTAGGATTTTATGGAAGACGTGTCCCAAAAAGAATAACACAGGTGTTTACTGTTGTACGAGAGGCTAGAGATGTGGCAATTGAAGCGGTAAGAACTTCTCTGCAAAAGGGAATTGTGCCAAGTGGTGCGCATATTGATGAGGTGTCAATAAGGAAAATAACCCAGGAAGGATTCGCGCATGCAATATTGCACAGAACGGGCCATTCGATTGGGTTCCATTCTCCTCACGGAAAGAAAAGCCATCTTAACGCGGAAAATCAGGATCCGATTGAGAAAAATATGGGATATACTATAGAACCAGGAATCTATATTCCGGACGAGTTCGGCATAAGAAGTGAAGTTGATTTTTATGTGGATGCAAGAAACAAAATGGTAGTTACTACGCCGGTGCAGAGGTCGATTATTTTAATATGAGTTTTTCGCGGTAAAATTCTTCTTGACACCCACCCTTCTTTTCTTTAAAGTGTTGTTATTGCTCTTTGGTAATGGTGGTAGTACTTTTTAATTCTCTTTGTTGAAAGGAGAAGCCCATGTTTTACGATTTTGCGTGCCTTATGCTCAGGGGTCCCGGAATTACGGATAGGATTCGGAATGAATTGTGTATTGCTGCTTCTGAGTTGATGGAGAACGGAAGTAAAAGCGGAAGAATTAAAACTGATGACTTTGAAGGCAAAATAACCACGGAAGGAGAGACCAGTGTGTTGGGATCGATTTCCGGCACGGTATTTTTTGCTGAAGTGGAGTCAGGCAGGGGGAAAACATGCGCAAAGTTTATAATGAGGTTTCCGCTAAGACGTGAAATTTTTGAAGACGGAAAATCTTTTTGGATGGACGTCTCTACTTCTTCGCAAAACGCCCATCTTAATTGATGCTTTGGTGGTTCGTGCGCGCTTTTTTATAAGGCCTTATTCTTCTTAGGGAAGGGTAAGGCCTTGACTTTTTGTCTTTTTGGGAGTAAAAAGATATGTTTCTTTGAAAATTGAAAGTGGGGTGGGCGGGAGTAGCTGTATTAAATCCACAGGGCTTATGCCCTCAATGCAGAGAGGAGAATATTGTGGAGACATGTGATGTTTTGAAAGCTCTTGATGTTAGAAGGTTGCATGAATCATTGGAAAAGCTCGAAGGAGTTAAAGGAGAAACAGATATCGACTTGATTAAAAAAGCCTTGGAGTTGGCCACAAATGAACTCAAAAGAGTTCTTGCTGCGGCAGCTCAACTGGACGAGGAAGACAGGAGACAAAAGAAGCTGGAGGACCATTTCCGGAAAGTGAGGGAGTTGGGACCAATAGAAAAGTAGCGTCCCTGACCCCATGTGTAGGGGTGTATGCTATACGCCCCTACACAAATAATTGGCTTCAATCCTGAAGCCTTTTTTTATTTCTTGACCCTTTATTTTAATAATGATATAACTATATGTCTCTTTGAAAATTAAATAAAAACGTTATAAACCCTAAACAGAAAGGATGACGCGATGTCTCAGATGAATGGCGGAGGTAAAAAAGAAGCGAGAGAGATCAGACTTCCTATGGTTAAGAATATGATTCGGAACAGTTTCCGGATTACCTCCATGATGCGAAAGGAGCATCAAACACTGCTGGTTTATCTGGGAGTAGTAATGCTTCTGGATGCTTTTCTCCCCTTTTTGGAACGGGGGATGTTCGCGCTTCTGGTTGATAAGATGACGGAAGTACTGATTCCCGGTCATGAACCGGTCTCTTTCCTTTGGATCATCGCGTTGATCGGATTTCTTTCTCTGGTTTCCAGGGAGATTTCTTTTTTGTCTCATTATCTGGATATCAGGTTATGGCTTACCGCGGGAAACTATTTCAATATGATGATTCGCCGGCATCGGGCGGTAATAGACGTGGCAAAATACGAAGAGCCTAAATTCAATGATTTAGTCAACAGGGTGAATGAAAAGGGGATGTCTTCGCTGGTAAATTTCATGGATCGGCAGTTTGAAATAGTAGTTTCATTCGGAAGCATGATCATGGCCTCACTGGTGATCATTTCTTCAAGCTGGTGGATTTTTCTGATAGTCGCGGCAGGAACTATTCCGGAGTTTTTAGTGGAGGCTCGTTATGGCCGGTCTACATGGGGAATCTGGGACGCGCGAGGTGAAGTGAGGCGTAAGTATCACAGTTTATGCCGGCATTTTGACTGGGTTCCCTATCTGGTGGAATTAAAACTTTTCCAGAAAGTAGAGCATCTTTATGAGAATATCAAAGAATTGCTTAGGAGTTTTCTGGAAGAAGAATTAAAGAATGAACGAAGTAAACTTGTCTGGAGGGCGATCTCTCTTGTGTGCTCTGAAGCGGCAATGGTAGTAGTGCTGGCGTTGTTTGTGCGCTGGGTTACACAGGGAGAGATGAAAATAGGAGGGTTTCTTTTTGTTTTTGGCTCCATGGGTATGCTGAAAGGTAGTCTGAATTCCTTTTGGGGAAACCTGGGGAGACAATATCAGGACAGCTTGTTTGTAAGTGATGTGTTTGAGTTTCTTTCTGCCCGTCCGTATATTACTGATACGGAAAGCGCGATCAGACTTCCCGCAAAAACTCCTGAAATAGTTTTTGAGGACGTGAGTTTCAGGTATCCTGGTACTGACAGGATGGTGCTCCATAATATTTCTCTTCATATCAAGCCGGGAGAAAAAGTAGCGCTGGTGGGAAAGAATGGAGAAGGAAAGAGCACGCTGCTTAAGCTGCTTTTCCGGTTCTATGATCCTACGGAAGGCAGAATACTTATCGATGGGCATGATCTGCGGGATATAGAGCTTTCCAGCTGGCACTATCTTCTTGGGGTGTTGCTTCAGAATTATGGAGAGTACAGTTTTCTGACAAAAGACGCAATTGGAATAGGAGGAAACGTTCTTCAGATTACTTTGGATAAAATCAAGGAAGCGGCACGTGCGAGTGAGGCTGATCAGTTTATTCAGGAATGGCCGAAAGGGTATGATCAGCAGATAGGAAGGGAGTTTACTGACGGAATAGACCCGTCTGGAGGCCAGCGTCAAAAGCTCGCTCTGGCCAGAGCTTTGGTAAGAGAATCAAAAGTATTAGTTCTGGATGAGCCTACTGCCGCAGTGGATGCCGAGGGAGCAGCAAAAATATTTGACAGGCTCTCCAGGCTTTCAAAAAACAGAATGATGATTTTCATCTCACAACAATTCTCGGCAGTAAGAAAGGCCGGAAGAATTCTTGTGCTGGAAGGAGGGCGAATCATTGAAAACGGCAGCCATGAAGAGCTAATGGCTCTTGATGGCAGATATGCTCATCTCTTTCGTCTTCAGGCGGAAGGGTATAGATAAGAAACCGTAGGGGCGTGTGGACTCTATACGCCCCTGTACAAATAATTGGCTTCAATTCTGAAGCCTTTTTTATTTTTCTATAGCCAAAATAACTGCAGGGAGAATTTTACAATAAAATAGCTTATTTAAGCCTGAATAAGGTTATGGCCTGTATTTCAATGGCTTATTTAAGCCAAGTTATGGCCTTATCCTTTGACAATTGTTGTTGTTTTTGATAGTATACTCTGTTACCCATTATGGGTAATGTTTTTTAATAACTAACTACCAATGCATGCGTATCATTAGTATTCTTGTGACGCTGGCGGTTTCATGGGTCATGATCGTGCCCCAGAGCGCGCTGGCAGAAGGAGGAATCACTGATGAAACAAATACATACTTCAAAATAGAAAACGAAACAACCTTGAAAGATGGTGCGGTTTCTGAGCTAATACGAATTCCTTATATCTTCCCGGGATATCAGCCTGTAAGGGCATTCCAGGAGGAAGCAAATAAAGAGCTGGAAAGGGATAAAAAGCTTTCCAGATTCAAGGAAAGAATGAAAAACGCGGTGCTTCCCAGGGGAAAGTTCTCTGTGAATGCCAGTGCCTATACTGCTGCGGCCGATGAATGTGGCAAAAGCGACGGCATCACCGCGAGCGGTGTAAAAGTGAAAGAGAAACGTACTATCGCGTGTCCTCCCCAGTTTCCGTTCGGTACTAAACTGAAAATTGACGGATACGGGACGTATACTTGTGAAGACCGCGGGGGAGCAATCAAGGGAAATCACATTGACATCTACATGACTACCAAAGCTCAGGCATTTGCCTTCGGGAGAAGGAATCTACTTGCGGAAGTGGTGCAATAAAAATAAGATAGCCTAAAGGCGCTCCAAATCAAATCAGGAGCGCCTTTTGTGTTTGACCGAGCGGGATAATTTTGGTAGGATTATGGCGATAACAAGTACGCTTAGTGTACTTTTATGTTTTTGCAAAAATAAATGCAAAATTATTCTAACTACTCTAACTTTTGAGTATTTGATTTAGATTAATTAGAATAATTAGACACTTTATTTGGTCGTGTGGCCGAGAGGTTAGGCACGGGTCTGCAAAACCCTTTACTCCGGTTCGATTCCGGACACGACCTCAAGCTTCCTAACCTCCTCCCCTGCCAAGGGGAGGAATGAGGAGGGGTCAAAAGGCATAGAATATCATCTCGCCTTACCAACGACCCCTCACCCTTAATCCCTCTCCCCATCCGCGGCGGCTGGGGAGAGGGAGAACAAGGAAGGACTGTTTTGTATCGCCCGGGTGGTGGAATTGGTAGACACGCAAGACTTAAAATCTTGTGGACGAAAGTCCGTGCGAGTTCGAGTCTCGCCCCGGGCACGGAAATATTATTAAAAGCTTCCATATGTGGAAGCTTTTAATCTTTTTATACTTTCCATTGACCCCTGCCGTAGTAAGTTTTATACTGATATGATAATGACTAAAAAACTTGTAGTATAAACAAATACTATTTATACTGTGAGCTGAAAATAATACCTATACGGTCTAAGTTTAGCACTTACAATTAATTTATAGCATTATGAGGCAAAAAATTACACCCAATTTATGGTTCGATGGCAACGCCAAAGAGGCGGTCGATTTTTATCTATCAGTGTTTCCTGACAGTAAAAAAATATCTACATCACACTATCCGCACGAAGGGTTGGCTGACTTTCAAAAGAATATGGCTGGCAAGGAACTGACTATTGACTTTGATCTATTCGGCCAGCGCTTCACCGCCATAAACGCGGGCCCGGAATTTAAGTTTAACGAGTCCGTGTCTTTTCTGATCGCCTGCAAAGACCAGGCTGAAATTGACTACTATTGGGAGAAACTGATTGCCGACGGTGGTGAAGAAAGCGTCTGCGGTTGGCTGAAAGACAAATATGGCCTGTCCTGGCAAATAGCACCGGCTAATATGGAAGAGTTAATGAAAAAGCCGGGCGCCTTTGCCAACATGATGAAAATGAAGAAGATTACCATCGCTGATTTTTAACAGCAGAGGGTAGGCGTTTGTTTGTCGAAGACATGATTCTTGTGGCTTTCAAACCAATAACAAGTAAAGTTTCTCCAGGTGGTGTTATCTTTGCAAATTATGAGCGGGTGGGAGAAGTTAGAACGGGATCGTTTTAGAATAATACTAATTGGATACTATATGGCCGAAAAAAGTAAATTGCTACGAATGGATAATGTCGGCATTGTGGTTGAATCTCTCAATGAAGCTATTTCTTTTTTCACCGAGCTTGGTCTGAAGCTTGAGGGGCGAACTATGGTCGAAGGAGAATGGGCTGGACGAGTCACCGGGCTGGGCGACCAGCGTGTTGAGATCGCAATGATGGTCACACCTGACGGTCATAGCCGGCTCGAGCTCTCGCGATTTCTCACCCCGCCTACAGTTGCCGATCACCGGAACGCCCCGGTGAACTCTCTCGGATACCTACGCGCCATGTTCACTGTGAGTGATATTGACGAGACTCTCACCAGACTACGCAGGTGTGGCGCGCAACTCGTTGGCGAGGTGGTTCAGTACGAGGGTTCATATCGACTCTGTTACATCCGCGGCCCCGAAGGACTTCTCATCGGACTAGCCGAGGAGCTTGGCAATAAACAGGCAAAGCATCAGGCATTTTAATTTAGGAACTGATAAAATAAACTTATGAAAATTTTTGTCACCAGTGTATTTGTAAAAAATCAAGAAGAAGCTCTTACATTCTAAAAAGAGCGGCGCTTGACAGCCATTGGTCGTCCATAAGTACTTTTACAACAATAGAACACCCGTCGGCTTACGAACGCAACTGACGGGTGAATTTTTTATACCTTCCATTGACCCCTGCCGCAGTGAGTTTTATACTGATATGATAAGGACTAAAAAACTTGTAGTATAGACAAAAAATATTATTTATACTATGAGTCTGAAATAATATGAAATTACATGAACAAATGCATATCTATACCCGTTCGGGAGGGAAGAAGCTGGAGAATTTTGAAAAACCGGTCTTGCTTCCGAAACTGGGAGATGATGACGCGGCTTCGCACGCGTGGGCGGATGCCCGTTTCGCGACGGATATTATGGCTGAGCACGGATTATTCTTCGCGCTTCTGATGCCTGAAGAATTAGCAGCCAGGGAACGGAGAGAAGCGCTTCGTTTTTCCAAAAAATTTTCTGAGATTCACAAGAAAGTTGACGGTATGAGTTTAGACAGAGGAGATATACAGTCGTTTGTCAGAAATATCATCGGGGAAATGGATGAATTTATCGAGTATAAACGCGCGCAACAGAAAGCACAGGAATCCGGGAAGCTTCGCAGTCTGGTCTGGCCGCTCTTTTTTGAGCATACCAGACATGAAGCGGAACGATGGGTAAAGCGGTTAAAACGTTTAGTTAAAGGTGAATCAGTATTTGAACGTTCGGAAGTGGTACCGTTCTGGACGAACATCATGGAAGAGCATGCCCGTTTTGTGGCGCACTTGCTTGATCCGGATGAATTTGAACTGATTGATACGGCTATGAAAACCAGTCGCGTATTTTCTGAAATGGAAAAGGGCGGTATGCGGGGAGTGATTAATGCGGCAAGGAAAGAACCGTCTACGGTGGTGGAATCAATGAGGTCAAACCCTGATGTTGACGCGGTAATGAGCGCGGCAGAGACTATTCTGGATTTCAAGACCAAAGCGGCGAGAGATATTGAAAAAGCAAAGATTAAGAGTATCATCGACCCGCGTTTGGCGGATCACGTGAGAAGAGAGTCGATAAAGTTTGTGGATGAATTGAAGCGGGCGGTGTAAAGTTCCAGGTTATGAATTATGAGTTTCAGAATTCCCAATCGCTTTCAACACTTTTGGAATCCTCTTGAAGTCTTTAATCAACGTTTTCCGCATACTGCCGTTGTAGAGCGCGGCGGCGGGGTGGTAGAGAGCGTAGAAAACGCGTCTTCCGATTTCGGGCATGGCGCGGCGGAAGGCTTGTCCGTGGATCTCCGAAATTTTTCGGTCGGGAAGAAACTTCTCCATGCTGTGGCGTCCCAGTGTGACGATAATTTTCGGGTCAATTAGTTTTATTTGTTCCATAAGCCATGGCCAGCACATTTCAATTTCTTCCAGCAGAGGGTCGCGATTGTTGGGCGGGCGGCATTTTACTATATTGGCAATGTAGACTTCTTCTCTTTTCATTTCTATCGCGCTAAGCATTTCATCTAAAAATTTTCCCGCGGCGCCGACAAACGGACGGCCCAGTTCGTCTTCTTTTTTCCCCGGGCCTTCGCCAATAAACATAATCTCGGCAGACGCGCTGCCTTCGCCCGAAACGACGCGGTTACAGCCGGGACGCAGGGCACATTCTGAACACTCGGACATCTTTTTGTTGAGTTCGTCGAGTTGTTTTTGTTTGTCCATAATTCAGAAGGCCAAAGTCTAAATCAAGTCTAAAATCTAAAAATTTATAATTTAGAATTTATACTTGATTTGTAATTTAGATTTTAGAATTTAGACTTTTAAATACCGTGTATTCTCACCAACTCAAATCTCCCGCTTTCTGTGTTCCATACCGCGAATGTCGGCGGGTATATTTCTCCCGCGACATTGCCGGGATTGAGTAGTTTGCATCCGTCAACCATTTCTTCCCACGGTTTGTGCGTGTGGCCGTAAAACACAAAGTCATATTTTCCCGTGGCGCATAATTCTTTTGCTTCTTTGGGGAAGTGGATGAATGCAATCTTTTTTCCGCTGATTTCAGTTTCACCAAATTCTTGATATATACGCGACTTTTTATATATTCCAGCAAATTTTTTTTCCTGTAAGTATTCGTTATCCATATTTCCAAACGTGTAATGTATCGTACCTGAAAAGTTTTCATTCAAAAAATCCAGCGTTTCCATGGACGCGAGATCGCCGCAACAGATGATGGTCCTTATATCTTTTTGGGCGCAATAATCCAGAACTTTCTTCAAGTTTACAGTATTGTTGTGGATGTCTGAGATGATAGCTACTAGCATAATTGTCTGAACCACTGATTAACACGTGATCACACATGATTTCACTGATTATTTTCTTGCAAGTTCATCCCAAGTACTCGGGATTGGAAATTGGATATTGGGAATTGGAAATTTAAGGACAAATTTATATTCACTCTTCTTTAAGATTGTCCCTTAGCTTTTTTAGTACCCCAATGTCCTCCATAACCCCTTCATGTTCCGTTTCAACTATCAAATCAACCTCCTGTTTTTTCGCGAAAGAAACTATGTGTCGGAACGGTTCTGAACCTATGTATCCTTTGCCTAAATGTTCATGGCGATCACGGCGGGAGCCGAATTCTGTTTTGGAATCATTGCAGTGGATTAATTTGATTTTATCTCTGCCGATTTCCCGGTCTATTTTCTTTATCGTTTCCTTGAAATTCCTCCAGTCGTAGCCGGACGCGAAGCTGTGCTGGGTGTCGAGGCATATTCCGGCGATGGCGGGACTTTTGACTTTATCCATAATTCGGGCGAGTTCCAAAAACGAGTCGCCGATGATGTTGCCCGCTCCCGCGCTGTTTTCAAAAAGCAGTCGCGTTTCTCCCTGGTAGCCCTCAAGAGATTTTTTGAGCATCTCGGCAGTCTTTTGAAACGCTTCTTCGTCAATGAGTTTTCCCGAGGAACCGAGATGAGTCATAACATATTTCGCGCCGATTTTAGATCCGCGTTCTAATTCATCCCGCACGACGCTGACGGATCCGTAGCGTACGCGATTATTTACTGAAGCGAAGTTAATATAATATGGCGCGTGAATGTAGGCGCGGCGGATATTAAATTTTCCACTGTTCTTTTTAAACGCGGCAATAATTTCCGGAGTAAGTTCCGGCGCCTTTCCTCCCTGGGGAGGGCGGGTGAATATTTGCATCACTTCGCAACCTAATTCGGCTGCTCGTCTGGGAGCGAAAGTAATACTGCCGGCAGTGGAGATGTGAGCGCCGATATACATAGAAAATGTAAAGTTATACTTTCTCTTTTGTCATTCCCGCCCCCGTCTTCACGAGGGTAAACTCTGGCGGGAATCCAGGAGTATGCCACGTATTTTCCATATAATAATCCAACTATAGAATAAAAAGAATAAAAGTTAAATGTATTTTTTATTTCACTCGTTGATTTAAATCCTGGATTCCCGCCTACGCGGGAATGACATAGTGAGTTTATTTTAAATTTTACATTGTCACTTTGATTTTTACATTTTCAATTTTCAAACAATTTCCCATCCACTCTCTGTTTCCACGATCTTTCCTTCAATCTCGAATCCGCTGGCTAATTTGTGGCCGCCTCCGCCGAAGATG
>CAYLWX010000003.1:50457-53205 GCA_964387895.1 uncultured Bdellovibrionales bacterium
GCGCCCTTGTATTCTTCAGAGCGGAGGCTTCCTTTGATGATTCCCTGCTCGCGTTCAGAAAGAATGAGAGAGAATTTAGTGCCGGGTACGGTGTTTAAAATAGAGGCTACTTCCGCGACGTCTTCTCCGGAGGCGTCGCACTCATCAATATCTTCCTGGGTAAGGACAGTCACGATCATGCCGTTTTTAGGGTTTATTTTTGCTTTCTCAAACGCTTTTCCCCAAAGCTTCAAAGTGGATATTTTCTTTTTGGAGAATATGGTGTCGGTGATTTTTGAAAGGGGAGCTCCTTTTTTCATGAGCTCGGACGAAATTTCCATGATTCTTGAAGTAGTATTTGAATGCCGGAAATTTCCCGTGTCGCTTAATATGCCAATCATCAAATAGGTGGCGATATTTCTGGTAAACTTAAAACCGGTATATTTGAAAAAATTATATATAATTTCGCACGTAGCGCAATAGGAAGCGTCGACTATATTAAGATCACCTTCCAGGGTGATATCAGGATGGTGGTCTATGAGGACTTTTACCTGCTCCCTGCGAAAACGGTCCACTATTTCGTGGAATCCTCTCTCTACGCTGTCACACGCGATAACTGAATCATAATGGGTTAAATCAAGCTGGTCAGGGTGGTAAAAATGTTCCTCCGTCAGAGAACGCAGATACCCTGGGATAGGATGAAAACAGGCAATGTCGGCGTGCTTTCCAAGGGAGGCGAGATATTCTTTTAAGGCTAGCACGGATCCTAGCGCGTCTCCGTCAGGTCCGGAGTGCGCGACGAGGAGAATATTGCGGGAGTTTCTTATAATATAATTCAAGATGTAAAACTCTTGAGAGAATTTTTCCATACCAATTGATTTCCATGGGAAACAAGAAGGCGCGGGGCACTATTCTTTTTCCCGAAGCAATCTTTCCAACTTATCGGCGGATGATTCAGTGCGATCAGCTTTAAATTCAACTTTAGGAAATATTTTAAGGGAGAGTTTTTTATTGAGTTTTCCCTGAATAGTGTATATTTCTTTCAGAAGGGTGCGCATTACGTAGTCGAACTCAGCTTCCGGAAATACACTAAGGAATATTCTAGTGTATCGGAGATCAGTAGTGGTGTCAACCCTGGACACGGTAACCAGGAGACCGGGCTTTAGGTTGATGTCCCTTTGAAGTATATCATTGATATAGCATTTGATAAGAGTATTAACTTTTTCAGTGCGGAGAGACATAAATTAGTTGACTGGTTACGTAGTTAATTAGTTAATTTGGAATGAGATTATCCTGTTTAACCACATAACTAAGTAACTAATTAACTAAATTTACAGGGTTTTTTTCTTTACTTCTTCTCTATAACATAGCAGGATATCTCCTTCTTTGATTTTCGTTTCTCCCTCGAAAGTGATGCCACATTCGTGGTTTGTCTTCACTTCATCGACATTAATTTTATTCTGTTGTAAGTTAGCCAGAGAGCCTTTCCCGATTACTTGTTCATTTCGTGTTACTTCAATTTGAGATCCGTTGACCAGTCTGCCAGACACTACATTGCCTCCCACGATCATGTCTTTTTTTCCGGTTTTAAAAATTGCCAGTACTTTCATTTTTCCCAGGTCCGTTCTTTCTATTTCTAAAGGAAGCATGGCTATAAGCCTTTGTTTGATATCTTCTACGAGTTCATAGATAATTTTGTAAGTCTTTATTTCTACTCCGCTCATCTCCGCCATTCTTTTTGCTACCGGAGTGGGCTCGACGTTAAATCCGAAGATAACTGACCTGGCGCTTTGGGCGAGACGAACGTCTGACTCGGTAATGCTTCCCACGCCTATGCCTATATAGTCGATAGCAACTTCATCTGAACGGATTTCTCCTAATATTTGCTGAGTCGCTTCCAATGATCCTTGCACGTCAGCTTTCAGGATTACGTTTAATTTTTTTACTTTCTCATCCGCTATGGAACGGTATATTTTTTGTTGGCTGGAAATTCCCGCGGATCCGGCTTGTGATTCGCTGAATCTTGACCGGCTTACCCTGGAAGTGATTTTAGAAGAAACTGCTATTAGAATATCATTGGCATTGGGGACTGTGTTGAGTCCGATTAAACTTACGGGAGTAGAAGGAGTTGCTTCTTTTAGAGATTTTCCAGTGAAATCTTCCATTTTTCTGGCTCTTCCGTGGGCAGATCCGACCATGATATCCTGACTTTCTTTGAGCGTTCCTGTTTTTATGAGTACGGTAGCCACTGGTCCTTTTTGCGGATCCAGATGCGCTTCAAGTACTACTCCCATGGCGTCTCTTTTCGCGTGAGCCTTAAAATCTTCTACTTCACTTACGAGAAGGATGTTCTCCAGCAGATCATCAATGCCAATATTTTGCTTTGCGCTTATTTCGGCGCTTAGTACGGATCCGCCCCATTCCTCCAGCAGGATTCCGTGTTCACTAAGCTCCTGTTTCACTCTTTGGATATTGGCTTCCGGCTTATCAATTTTGTTAATTGCTACGATAGTAGGAATTTTTCGTGAAAGGAGATACTCAATTACTTCTTTGGTTTGAGGGCGTACTCCATCATCAGCGGCAACTACTAATACGGCAATGTCCGCGATACTAACGCCTCGTTCTCGCATGGCGCTGAACGCTTCATGTCCGGGTGTGTCTATAAAGGTGATTAGTTTCCCCTTTTTTTTCACTTGATAGGCGCGAATATGCTGGGTAATTCCTCCTGATTCGAGAGAGGCTACGCTTGTTTTTCTGATGGTATCAAGC
>CAYLWX010000003.1:53284-61756 GCA_964387895.1 uncultured Bdellovibrionales bacterium
GGTGGTTTTCCCATGGTCAACATGCCCCAAAATGGTTACTACGGGAGGGCGGGGCTTTAAGATTTCTTCTGATTCTTTTTCTTTCTTGCATAGTTCAAGGAGTTGCTCAAGTGTCATTGGTTTTCCCTCTTCAATCACTTCCTCAGTTGCTTCATAGCCTAAATCTCCCGCGATAATGGAAGCGGTTTCAAAGTCTATATGTTCATTGATGGTAGCCAGAATACCATTTTTCATGAGCTCGCTAATTACTGCTCCTATGGGTAAATTCAAAACTTCCGCAAATTTTTTTACGGTTATAGCAGAAGGAAGCTTTATTTTTTTGACAGGCTGAGAATCCATTTTAATAAAAAACTTGTTAAACTATTATTTTAGTTTACCTTTCTTGTTTCACTTGCAACTGCCATCTTAATCGCTTGTTCTTCCTCTTCTGTTAGGGGATATTTCTCTGTTTTTCCTCCCAGAACAGATTTTGAATATATCCTGGTTCCTTCTTTAGTATAGAGAGATGATATCACCAGTCCGTTATTTTTTCCGTTTAACAGAGCGAGGGAAAAGCTTTGGTCTCCCCCGATATCCTTGAAGGGATTGAAGCGAATGAGGCCTACTTTATGAACGCTTCTTAATGCCAGAGTGTTTATCTGATTAGAAATGCTGTAGAGTTCCTGGATATCTTTATCCAATGTTCGGATAGCTTTTCCGTGTTGCAGGATAACTTCTTCCAGATTGCCAGTCTTGCTTCCCGCGTAGATTTCCTTGTGTTTTGCCGCCATTTTTTTAAAAATACTATGCAAGCGGATATTCCACGCTATTAGGAATGTAAATCCTCCTATGAGGGCAAAAAGGATATAAGTTTCATTGAAAAAATTAAGCGTTTTCATGGGGAAGGCCATACTACAAAAAAGAGGCACATTGGCTACTTTACTTAAGCTATCACTAAAAAAGAGTTATGTAAACCATTGAAGGCGGAAGCGGGAGGATTCGAACCTCCGTTCCCGTTTTGCGGGAAACCGCATTTCGAGTGCGGCCCGTTCAACCACTCTGGCACGCTTCCACTATTGTAACTGTATAGAATTTTTATTTCCTAAGCAAGCATATCAATTAGTTACATAGTTGATTAGTTGCGTAGTTAAACAGTTGCGCGAGCTGTCTTTTTTATATTCCCAGCCAGGAGCCGATTTTGTGTTTTCTTGTTTTTATTGTAAAATATAATCCAGATAGTTGCTTACATAAAATACACACTACAATTTTTATGAACACGCGCGTCCCAAAGAGTGAAGAGTACGGAATTAAATTTATTAATCCGGAAGTAGTTATCGAGAAGCTCGGGGTAAAAGAAGGAATGAAGATCGCGGATTTTGGATGCGGCACGGGGTATTTTTCTTTAGCGTTCGGGAAAAAGGTCGGAGAAGAAGGCAAGGTGTACGCTTTAGATATTCTGCCTCAAAAGCTGGAGTCAGTGGAAAGCCAGGCCAAGAGCCTTGGAATAAGTAACATTACAACTCATCGGGTTAATCTGGAAAAGGAAAACGGGTCTAAACTAGAGAGCAATGATATTGACTGGGTAGTGATGAAAGATATGCTGTTCCAAAATAAGAATAAGGACAAAATTATCGCGGAGGCCAGAAGAGTGCTGAAAGAAGGAGGAAAAATACTGATCATTGAATGGAACCTGGAGGATACTTCTATCGGTCCCGAGAAGGAGCTTAGAATTTCCAGGGAGGCGCTCAATATGCTGGCAGACCGGGAAAAATTGTGTTTTTCGAAGGAAATTGAAGTAGGGAACTTTCATTACGGATTAATATTTACAAAATAAAATTACATGAGCGTGAAGCGTGTCGCGACCTTTTCTTTTCTCATCATAACCGCACTTCTGTTTCTTTCAGGATGCGGGAAAAAGCCGGTTACAAAAAACTACAAAATCGAACTTGAAGTCTGGGGTCTTTTTGACGACAGGGACGTGTTTAGTGAAATATTCGATCAATATAAAAAGATAAATCCTCAAATAGCCGAGATTGAATATAAAAAGCTGACGCCCGATACCTATAAAAAGGAATTACTGGAGGCACTGGCTTCAGGAAAGGGTCCGGACATCTTTTTGGTTCATAATGACTGGGTGCCGAGTTTTAAGAATAAAATTGCCGCCGTTCCCAACGGGATTATTACGGAGCAAAAATTCAAAAAAGATTTTGTGGATGTTGCCGCCGGCGATTTTATAGACGGGGGAAATATCTACGCGGTTCCTTTGAGCGTGGATTCTTTGGGACTTTATTATAACAAAGATCTTTTTAACGCGGCAGGTATTACCCGTCCTCCGGAGAATTGGGATGAGTTTATGGAGGACGTGAAAAAAATTACTACGGTGGATAGTTTTGGCCAGATTACCCGTTCGGGAGCGGCATTGGGTACGGCATACAATATTAATCGCTCAGCGGACGTATTGAATCTTTTCATGCTTCAGAATAAAACGGAAATGGTTGATCGCGATACCAAACGAGTGTTATTTGATCAGACGATCAGAAGCGGGGAAGCGAGCGTGTTTCCGGGGGAAAACGCCCTGAATTTTTATACCCAGTTCGCGAAAAGCAGTTTGGCAGTGTACTCATGGAATCCGAGACTTCATTATTCCATAGATTCTTTCTCGGAAGGCGCCACCGCCATGATGTTTAATTACTCATGGCATATAAGCACTATAGAAAGCAAGTCTCCCAAGCTTAACTTTTCCGTAGCTCCCGTGCCGCAACTTCCCGGCTCTTCTCCAGTAAATTACGCGAATTACTGGGGCTACGCGGTAGCTCAGAACAAAGTGGCAACCAGTTTTTCTAATAATCCGCAACAACCACCGATAACTAATGAAACCAGAATCGCGGAGGCTTGGAATCTATTGAAGTTCATGTCCGTTAAACCGGAAGCAAATATCGATGTTACCGCTAACGTGGCCGGCCAGCAAAAGGTGATAAGTTCCAATTTTGATCCCGCCGCTAAGTACGCGGAGAAAGCAAAGAGACCGGCGGCAAGAAGAGATCTTATTGAAATTCAGAAAAACGATCCCAGGATAGGAATATTTGCCGAGCAGAATCTTATCGCGAAAACCTGGTATCAGGCTGATCCTGACGCGGTGGATTCAATATTCACAGAGATGATCGACCAGGTAAACAAAGGCCAGACTACTGCCAATGAAGCATTGAAAGCCGCGGCTTCAAGGGTGAGTCAAACTATGCAAGAATAAAATAGTCCTTCATTGTTCTTCCTCGCCCCCCCGCCGCGGTGGGGAGAGGGATTGAGGGTGAGGGGTCGTTGGTAAGATTGGGATAATAAAAAATATGAAAAAGATAATTTTTTTTATTTTGATTCTGGTAAGCGCGTATGTCTTATTTGACATGGTTCCCGTGCGCGCGCAAGTGACTATAGATGAGCCTGGATGGCAAGGGCTCGTTCCTTGCGGAAGAAACACAGGCACGGACGCGGAAAGAGCGCCGTGCACGCTTTGCCATTTTGTGATCGGGTTTCAAAGATTGATCCAATACGGACTGTATATGGTTACCACGGTAGCGTTGGCGGGCATATTCATCGCGGGAGTGATGTATATTATTTCTTCCGGCCAGGAAAATATGATTACGATGGCCAAGCGGTTTCTTACTGCCAGTTTGATTGGATTTACTGTTGTACTCGGAGGATGGCTGATTGTGAATGTGACGCTCTGGATTGTTTCGGCAAAGGGAAATCTTGGGGTTGAGCGGGCGGAGAGCTGGTGGCAGTTCAAATGCTCGACGGCAAGTTCCGCGTCGGCTCCAGCGCCTCCGGCGCCGCCAGGAATGGCGGGGGACTTATTTCCCACAGACGAAGCCGCCAGGGCATATTTGACCGCGAAAGGTAACGATATTCGTATCAATAAATCGAAATGTGCTTCAGAAAGCCAGACTAATTGCACGGATTTAAAAGGTCTTCCCCAGAAAACAGCGGATTCTATTATCATGATAAAAAGGGCGTGCGGATGCGACATCACGATTACAGGAGGAACCGAAGCCGGCCATAAGTCTCACGGCGAAGGCAAGCCCGTGGTGGATTTACGATGGACAGAAGAGAGCGCGAAGTTTATTCTTTCCAACAGGGGTAAATTCAGAGTAAGCAGAATACTTTGCCCGAACGCGAAGAATCCCACCAAAGGATGCGACGGATATGAAACCAACACGGAGCCGCATTTGCATATGGAATTTTTTAACTAGCTTTTCCAGGTAACGGTATATAATTTTTAATATAAAAAAATGAACATGAGCGGGAGGTATAAAATAAGAGCTATTATTTTTTTTGTGTTATTTTTGTTTAGTTTCACGTGGACTTCTTCCATGGAAGTTCGGGCGGAAAAGGGATGTTGTATTAAGGATAAAACGAAGACAGACGTAAAACCTGATAATTGCTCTGTGGACACAGAAAAATCTGACTGTGTGGGACCAAATGTTGAGTTTGTGTCAGGGGACATAAAATGCGAACAATCAAGGCCGGTTCAGTATTGCGGTATTCCCGCTCCAGGCGGTCCAGGCATCCAGGATACTGAATTTGTAAATCCTCTTCAATTCACCACAGTTTCACAAGTGGTGAATTCGCTTTTGGATAATCTTCGAGGTATTGTGGCGCTTATCGCGATTGTGTTTATTATTATTGGAGGAGTGATGTATATGATGTCTTCCGGCAATGAAAAAATGATTGAATCCGCGAAGAAAACGATCACGGGGGCGCTCATCGGCATGGCGATTGTTCTGGCGGCGCCGACGTTTTTAAAAGAAATTAAAGCAATCCTGGGGGGGAGCGGCGATGAATGGACTGATGTTGACAAAGCACTGACTATTAAAGAGATCGCGTTGCGGGTTTTGGATTTCTTATTGTCTGTTGTGGGTATTCTTGGTATAATAGGTTTGGTTGTCGGCGGAGCGTTTTATCTTACCGCGTACGGCGATGAAGACCGGATAGAGACGGGTAAAAAAATACTAACCGCTTCGCTGGTGGGAATCGGAATCGCGCTTGCGGCGCTGGTGCTGGTACGGCAAATCGCGAGTTTGATGGGAGTTCCGTTATAAATAGAAAATAAATACAAAACTAAATTAGACAGGAGGTGTGCTATGAGAAAAAAAGTAAAAGCGTTAATTTCTGCCGCGTCCGTGGCAGCATTAGTAGCGCCGGCGATGGCGTTAGCTCAATTTCAGCCGCCAGGAGGTACTAATCTTCCAAACAGTTCTATCATGGAAATTGTGAGAAATATTATGAACTGGCTGCTTATGCTGGTGGGTATCGTCGCGGTAATTGGATTTGCGATTGCGGGTATTCTTTACCTGACTGCGGCAGGAGATGAGGACAGAATTGGTACGGCGAAGAAGGCTATGACATGGTCTATCGTGGGAGTGATTGTAGCCCTTGTCGGGTTGGTAATCCTGAGCGCGGCTGAAAATATGCTTGGCGCTCGACAGGGATTCTAAGTATGAATTTCAGATTTGAAGTGTTTCAAATAAAAACAGCCTGGTTATCCACAGGTTGTTTTTATTTTCGAAGTACGGAGCGGATGGGATGTGGTATAATAAAATCACTTAATTACTTTTTTATACAAAAAATAAAAACCATGTCTAAAAAAAATATATTTTACGTATCACTAATCTGGGGCGTTTGTTTTTTTATGCCGTTCTCCGTGCGCGCGGGATGGAGCCTCGCCAACATAGAAGGATACGGGCTTCCGGACAGGTCGATAAGCGAAATCATCAACAATCTTTTATCCTGGCTTCTTATGATGTTCGGCGTGGTCGGCGTGATTGGATTTGTGATCGCCGGCATTACATATCTTGTCGCGGCGGGAAACGATGACATGATATCCAGAGCCAAAACAGCCATGCAGTGGTCGATTGTGGGGGTGATTGTGGGTCTTGGCGGGTTAGTGGTAATAAAAGCGTTAGAGGCCATGCTTAACGCGGACTCGTTTTTTTAGATAATAATTTTTATATGTCATTTCCGCGAAGGCGGAAATCCAGGAGAATACCGCATAATATTCCTACAATAATCCAGTTACAGGGAAAGAGGAGTTGAAAAAAATTATTATACATTTTACCTTGAGATTTAAATCCTGGATCCCCGCCTCCGCGGGGATGACAAGAAGATAATTTTATGCGTATAAAGAAAAGCACATTCATTCCTGTTTTATTTTTTCTCTTTCTTGGAGTATTAATTTTAACTTCTTGCGCGCATGCCGGCGAAGTGTATATTCCGGGACCCGAAGTGGGACTTCCGGCTCCCTCCGGAGGTATCAAAGAAATTCTCTCTAATTTACTGAAGTGGATGCTGGAAATATTCGGGGTAGTGGCCGTTATCGGCTTTGTGATTTCGGGAATCCAATATATCACGGCGGCGGGAAACGAGGACACCATTGATACCGCGAAGAGAAATATGCAGTATTCTATTTACGGAGTGATCGCGGTATTGGCATCATTTGTCATTATCCGCGCCATTCAATACGCTCTGGAAGCGAGATCGTTTTTCTAAAAAGATTCTTTGGAAATTTTAAAGCGCCAGCCACTCATTGTTAGAGTTGCTGGCGCTTGCTTATTGACGGGGTCCGGTGATAGTTATCTGGTTTTTGTTATTATTCATTCCCCATCCATTTACTTTCTTGAATTCGGGATCAAAAGTGATCCCGAACGGTTGCCGGTATACATCAGGAAGCATTGTCCATGCTCCCATGTATTCTCCATCGGCAGCTCTCTCTTTTGGTACTCCAGTGAAAGCTACGTCTACGGCCATTATCACCACCGTTGTTCTTTCGTTGAAAAATTCTACGGTGGCGTTTTTGCAATCACCGCCGATGCAAATTTTCCAAGAGGATGTTTCGGGTTCGCCTGATGCGGCGGGGGGAGGATTTTTTTTCTCTTCCTCTTTTCCTTCCCAATCAAGTTTCCTGGCAGGAATCCATCCCTCATCTCCGTTTATATAGTCGCCTTGTCTATTGGCGAGCATAATATGGACGAGACCTTCCCGGTTTGGAGTAACTCTTTGTCCTTCGAGGCTCAGGATTCTAATCATCGTGTTTGTCTCTAATACACGATGAGTAGGTTGCAGAGAGTCATTGTATACGGTAGTTTCTTCAGTGACTCTTGCAAAAATACCAGCCTCTTCTTCCGACTGGACGGACCCTTTGTCAAGGGAATTGGCAAGCCATCCCTTGCCGCTTTCCATTCTTCTGTCCGCGCTTTGTTTTACGCGTGGTGACCATACTCCAAGAAAAAAACCTGGGAGGGTCACAATAAGAATGAGAGAGGTGATGAGATAGGGAATTTGGAAAGGTCTTCGCATGCTCCGGGATATTCTCCGGATGAAAGACGTGTCTCCGGTTATGATTTCTTTCCCTGGTCTAATCAGGTACAGAAGACACCAGATTGGAAAGAGCAGCCCAATGATTATTCCCCGGATAGGCGCGTTGGCATAAAAGCCAAGTATTATTACTCCTATAGAGAACGCAATATTCAAAACAACTACCAATATGATTCCTATAACAAGTAAGATAAGAATCCAGATGGCAATTGTCCGTATTGCTTCCCATATATTCTCCAAGGTAGGCACTGAATAATTTCCCGCGGTTTTTACTCGATTAAACACCGTGGCTCTTATTGTCGGAACTAATATCATCACAAAAGCAAATGCAAACAATACCATCCAAATCAACCAAATTGGGGGCATGACTATCTCCTTTTTTGTTCCCTGTATTCCTGTGATTTTCTAAGGGATTCTTCAGATTTTTCCTGAAGAGTCCTGCTATTTTTTTGCAGGTCGTCAAGATTGCTTGTGAAAAACTTTAATAGGCCTCCTTTTGCTTTTTCCGCGGCTTTTTCAATGGCTCCGCTCTTTTTGATTTCCTCTATAGTTTTATCCATAATTTCTTCTATGATACCGCTGTCCTTCACTTTTTTGGAAACTGTTCCCCAAAACCAACCTTTAGACATTCTTATTTCTCCTTCTTTTTTCGATATTCTTGAGATCTCTTTAAGGCTTCTTCTGATTTTTTTTGCATCTCCTCAAGATTTTTTTGCTGACTTTCTTTAAATCCTTGCCATAACTCGCCAAGTTTCTTTTTTGCTGGAGAGGGTTTTTTCTCTGGAGGAATGAATGTTTTGAAAACATTGTTGTCTTCCAGAAATTGGACTCTTCTTTTGTAGGTCTCTTCTTTTTCATTAAGAACCTTTTGTTCAAGAAGGCTTTTTAGAAATGTGGTGCTTGGTTCGAGATCATACTCCATTGACGTCTCTTCTACTGGCTTATTCTTATCGGTTTTGTCTATCTTCTTTACCTCTTTTCTGAAGACTAATACAATACTGGCTATGGCCAGTATAAGGGCGTTCCCTCGTTTTTCCGCATCCTCTTCTTTTTCTTCTCCTGCTGGTATTCTTAATTTCGAGTGAAACTCTCTTATCTCTTTTTTTTCTTCAGGGGATAATTCTGGGG
>CAYLWX010000003.1:61781-77544 GCA_964387895.1 uncultured Bdellovibrionales bacterium
CAGTGCCTTATTGAAAAGAATTTCATCATTGAATCCCTTTCCGCCTTCTTCAATACCAAAGGCTTTCTCAACTGTCTTGGCTATCGTTTCTCCTCCCTTAGCACTTAACCTACTGATTGCGTCTCTAAGGAAAGGAACTGCCATGACAAAAGTAAGCACTCTGTCGGCTACCTCAACGAAGGTCAACATTTTCCTTATCCTCTCTGCCATTGAAATTCTCCCTTTCAGGATATTCTATTTTCAACGAGCCAGAAGGCTCTCCTTAAAACCTTATTGCCAATCCGGCAACGACTTACCCTAGCATGAAACCATGATTCAGTCAAGGTTGACAAAATTTTCTGAACTGATATCATAAAATCGTGGAGAAGGATGAGAAAGTTCGCGGAAGAGGCGGACTTTTGTTGTTAAAAAGGGGTATAAACAAGTAAATTATAACTTAAATCACGTATATGGCCAGAAAAAAACTTATTACTGACGATGGCGCGGGAAGCCATGGAAGATTAGGCGATTTTGGAAGCGCTATTGCCCAGATTTGCGAAGAAAAGGGAATTTCCAAGGAAAAAGTGCTGGAAACCATCGAAGCGGCGCTTGCGGCGGCGTATAAAAAAGATTACGGCAAGAAAGGGCAGAATGTCCGCGCGTCGTTTGATGAAAAAACCGGCTCGACTAAATTCTTTCTGGTAAAGGAAGTAGTAGATGAAACCATGAGGGAGTTTCCCAAAGAAAACCCCGAAGAAACTGATTCCGAAGGAGTAAAAACCGAGGAAGCGCCGGAAGAGGAGGCCGGGGCAGAGGAGATAGAAAAGCTGCCTCGATACAATCCGGAAAGAGATCTTACTTTGGAACAGGCCCGGGAGATAAAGCCTGACGCGAAAATAGGGGATATCATCGAAACAGAGCTGGAATCAAAAAAAGATTACGGTCGAGTGGCGGCGCAAACTGCCAAGCAGGTGGTGATCCAGAGAATCCGTGAAGCGGAGCGGGACGCGATGTATGATGAATACCGCGACAAAGAAGGAGAAGTGATCAGCGGTATCGTGCAAAGAGTGGAAGGAAGAAATGTGTTTATTGATCTGGGCAAGGCGGTAGGAATTCTTTTTCCTTCCGAGCAGATAGAAAGGGAACGATACAGGGTAGGCCAGAGAGCGAAGGTATTTATCACGAAAGTGGAAGCCGGATCAAAAGGCCCCGGCATTACGTTAAGCCGGGTGCATCCCGCCATGGTACAGAAGTTATTTGAACTGGAAGTACCGGAAATTTTCGCGGGTACCGTGGAGATAAAAGCGATTGCCCGGGAAGCGGGAGAAAGGACCAAAATCGCCGTGTCTTCCAATGAAGAAGGCATCGATCCTATCGGTTCATGCGTAGGACAGAAGGGTACCAGAGTAATGGCGGTGATCGACGAATTAGGCGGAGAAAAAATCGATATTATTCTTTGGAATGAAAATATTGCTAAATTTATCGCGGCCGCGCTTAGTCCGGCCAAAGTATTAAACGTGGAAACCGACGAAGAAAAGAAGGAAGCTACCGTGATGGTTCCGGAAGATCAATTGTCTCTGGCCATTGGAAAGCACGGACAAAACGTTAGACTGGCGGCAAAACTTACGGGATGGAAGATAGATATTATGGGGGTAAAGGCGAGCGGAGAAACTGTAGAGCCCGAAGGAGAGAAAAGAGAAGAAAGCGAAGAGAAGAAAGAAGAAAGTGGAAATGCTTCAGAATAAATTTCTTAAATAATACTTTTAATTTTAACTACTGATAACCACTGATTACACTGATTGGTATAAAAATAATCTGTGAAATCAATCCCGAGTACTCGGGATCATGTGCAAATCAGTGGTTCAGACAATTTATGAATCTATGGCATGATCTCTCTCTTGGAGAGAAGGCTCCCGAGCAATTTAATGTGGTCGTGGAGTGTCCTAAAGGGTCGAAGAATAAGTATGAGATAGACAAGGAGACCGGACTTATCAAACTGGATCGGGCAATGAAAACTTCCCAGGATTTTCCGTTTGATTATGGATTCGCTCCCCGAACATTGTGGGAAGACCAGGATCCGCTGGATGTGGCAATTCTTTCCACGTATCCATTGCATCCGGGAATATTACTTACTGTGCGTCCGGTGGGAATCATGCATATGATCGACTGCGGAGAGGGAGATGACAAAATTATCGCGGTTCCCGTAAAAGATCCTCGCTGGGAAGATGTGACTGATCTTGCTCATGTGAACAAACATTTTTTGAAGGAAATGCGGCACTTTTTCGAAACATATAAATCAATTGAAGATAAAGTGGTAACCGTGAGCGGGTTTGAAGGAAAAGAGAAAGCCATTGAAGCCGTAGAAAAAAGCATTAATCTTTATAAGGAAAAATTCCCTAATTCATATGATCAAGAAACTGCCTAAATCTCAAATTGAATTCGAAGTACGCGTTCCCTGGGAAGACTGGAAGCCGTATTTAGACCAGGTGGCGCGGGAAATTTCAGAAGAACTGAAAATTCCCGGGTTTCGTCCCGGAAAAGCCCCCCGCAATTTAGTGGAGCAAAAAGTGGGAAAAAGCGCGGTACTGCGCCAGGCGATAGAGAAAGCGGTGCATAAAAGCTATGTGGAATTTGTAATGGCGCGTACCATGGAAGTTATCGGAGCGCCGGAAGTGGAGGTAGGAGAAGCAGAAGAAGGAAAAGAGCTTGTGTATACCGCGAGGGCATCGGTGGTTCCTGAGCTTTCTTTGCGGGAAGGATATGAGGCGTCCATTCAGGAGATTAACAAAAAATATAAAGAGAAAACGCCTGAAGTGAATGAAGAAGAGGTTATGATTGAATTGGAAAAGCTGTCTCACAGCCGGGCGAAGCTGGTTACCGTCCGAAGGGAAGCAAGGAAAAATGACAGCGTGGAAATTGATTTTTCAGTTTCGATAGGAGGGGTACCGATTGAGAACGGATCGGGAAAAAATCACCCTTTGATTATCGGACGGGGCGTGTTTATACCCGGTTTTGAGGATAATCTCGCGGGTATGGCCGAAGGAGAAGAAAAAGAATTTGAATTGAAATTTCCCGGAGATTATCATAAAAAAGATTTCGCGAATAAGCCTGCTTTGTTTAAAGTGAAGATGAATCTTGTGCAGGAACGGGAAGTCCCGGAGATTAATGATGATTTCGCGAAGTCGTTGGGAAATTTCGAAAATCTGGAAGCTTTTAAAAAGAGCATGCGCGAAGGGATGCGGAAAGAAAATGAGAAAAAACTTCAGGAGAAGAGAAGAACGGAATATATCGAGAAATTAATTGAAGGCGCGATGGTCGAGTTGCCTTACGTGCTGGTTGAAAAGGAAGTAGCGCGAATGATGCAAGAGTTCGGCCACCAGATTCAGTCGATGGGAATGGATATGGAAGAATATTTGCGGCAAATTAAAAAAGAGAAAGCCGAGCTGGAAAAAGAATGGCATCCTCAGGCGGAAAAAAGAGTAAAATCAGCCTTGATTCTTAAGGAAATCGCCAAAAAAGAAAAAATCGAAGCAACTCCCCAGGAAGTAGAGGAAGAAGTAAATAAGACTCTCCACTATTATAAAAGTGTGAAAGAGGTGGAAAAGCGCCTTGATGTAGAGCGGCTGTATACTTATGCTAAAGGCATGCTGGAGAACGAGAAGGTGTTTGGGTATCTGGAAAAAATGTAATATAAATAGAAAATATATTATATATACTTGATACACGCGTACAAAATTGCTATCATAGAGTGAAATAATTACTATGCAATATAATGGAATGACAAATCAATATCTTATTCCTACGGTGATTGAAAAAACCAGTTATGGCGAACGGGCATATGATATATATTCCCGTCTTCTCAAGGATAGAATAATTTTTTTAGGCGGACTGATAGACGACACGGCGGCGAACAGCATTATTGCCCAGCTTCTCTTTCTTGAATCTCAAAACGCGAAGGATGATGTAAGACTTTATATTAATTCTCCGGGAGGACAGGTTAGTTCAGCGCTGGCAATTTATGATACGATGCAGTATATCAAGCCGGAAGTAGCGACTATTTGTATCGGTATGGCAGCTTCAGCCGCGGCTCTGCTTTTAGCGTCGGGCATGAAGGGAAAGAGGAGTATTTTGCCGAACGGAGAAGTGATGATTCATCAGGTGATGGGAGGAGCCCAGGGACAGGCGACTGACATCGATATCCACGCGCGGCATATTCTTAAAACCAAGAACACACTTAATGAAATTCTCGCCCGGCACACCGGCCAGCCGGTGAAAAGAGTGGAACAGGACGCCGAAAGAGACTATTTCATGAGCGCGGAAGAAGCGAAGAAATATGGAATAGTAGATAAGATTATAAAATAGTAAAGGCTTTCTTTTCCAAGGACTTCCGAATTATAAAACGTCTTATTAGTAAGACGTTTTATAATTCCCAATTTCCAATATCTAATTCCCAATCAAACTCCAAATCCTAATATCCAAAATTTTGAAATTTGGAAGTCTGATAAGCTCTTGCTGCTTGAGAATATAGATAGAAAATATAAAGTAGTATGATGATCACTTTAAAATATCCAAAAGACTTTCCCCTGTCATTTCTTCCGGCTTTTCTAAATTTAAGAGTTCAAGCACTGTGGGAGCAATATCACTAAGGAGTCCCGCGGGTTCCTGATCTTTCTGGAGAGAGTCTTTATTTTTCCTGGGGTCTCTTCGGTGGTTTTCACTGGTCACAAACCAGCAGGGGACGGGATTTATGGAATGTTCCGTATCAACTTCTCCCGTGAGGTTGTTTTGAAGTTCTTCCGCGTTGCCATGGTCGGAAGTAATTAAAAGACAGCCGTTTTTTAATAACACGGACGGGATTAGTTTCCCCAGGCACTGATCGATAGTCTCTACTGCTTGTATGGTAGCCTTTTCTTTTCCTGTGTGTCCGACAATATCGGCGTTGGCGTAGTTTATGAGGATAAAGTCATATTTTTCCTTTTCGATGAACGCGATTACTTTATCGGTAATTTCACGCGCGCTCATCTCAGGCGCCTTATCGAAGCTTTCCACCGGGACGGAAGGAACAATTACGCGATCTTCGCGCGGGAATACTTCCTCGGTGCCGCCGTTGAAAATAAAAGTGACGTGCGCGAATTTTTCGGTTTCAGAAATTCGGAGCTGGTAGAGGTTATTATGGCTTATGGTCTTTCCCAGTGATTCGTTGATTCCAATAGGAGGGTAGGCCACTTCTACTGGCAAGCCTTCCTCATATTGAACCATGGTGACAAATTCTATGTTTTTGAGATCCTTTTTTTTAAACTTCATGAATCCAGGCAGGACAAATGCTTTAGTAAGCTGGCGTGCTCTGTCTTCTCTGAAGTTAAAGAAAATTACCGCGTCATTATCCTGTATGGTAGCGACAGGGCGGCCGTTTTCTGTGAGTACTGCCGGCTCTATGTATTCATCGAAGACCTCCTTTTTATAAGAATTTTCCAGATATTTTTCCGGATCGGTTATCTTTTCTCCTTCTCCTTTGGTTAGCATCTCGTATGCTTTTTGAGTGCGGTCCCAGTTGTTGTTTCTATCCATGGCAAAATATCTTCCTGAAATGGTGGCCAATTTCCCTATGTTATACATTTTCATTCTTCTTTGCACTTCCCGGATTGAAATTGCCGCGGAAGTATTCGGCGAGTCTCTTCCATCGGTAAAAAGATGAAGAAACACCTTTTTCACTTTGTGGTTTCTCGCGAGCTCTAAAAGAGCGTAGAGATGGTCAATGTAAGAATGAACTACTCCTTTTCCCATTAAGCCCATTAGGTGAAGAGAAGAATTGTGCTTTTCCGTGTGGGCTATAGTGTCTAAAAATACCTTGTTTTTGGCGAACATGCCTGTTTGAATATCCATAGTAATGCGGGGCATGTTTTGATAAATGATTTTTCCCGCTCCCATAGTCATGTGTCCCACTTCTGAATTGCCGGCTTCTCCCCAGGGTAATCCTACGGAAATTCCTGAAGCTTGCAGGGCGGTGGACGGGTAAAATTGATTTAATCTATCTATGGTTGGCAGGGTGGATTTAGCAATGGCATTGCCCTTTTCTGTTTTCCCCAACCCCCATCCGTCTAATATCGCGAGTACTACTGGTTTATGCATACACCTGGCAGGTTATAAATTAGTACATCAGTATTATAGTATCACTTTCGATATTCTTTGACAAAAGAGCGGGCTTATACTACTATTTTAAAGGTAACCAAATTTTTAAATTGCGCTCACTGTCATATTGATAAATAGCGTTTTGCTAAAAAAATCAGTCATGGATTACTTTGAACAGGAATAAGTCTTCAAGTAATTATACATACGATACGTATGATTTATCAATTGAATAGGGAAAAATTTTATGGAAGTAAACTTAGCAATTGTTATAGTTGGCTTTTTGAGCTTGTCCGCGGGTTCAATCCTGGGGTATTTCACAAGACAGGCTATCGCGAGAAAGCAGCTTAACACCGCGGAAGGAAGAGCTTCTAAAATCACGGGGGAAGCGGAAAAAAAAGCTCAGGAAATCTTGTTAGAATCCCAGCATAAATCGGTCACTCTTTTTGAAGAAGCGAAAAAGAAAGAGCTGGAAAGAGAAAAACAAATTCTCCGCCTGGAAGAGCGGCTGGAGAAAAGAGAAGAAACCTTGGACAATAAGATGGAGGAGCTGGAGAGAGGACGGACCATATTGGAAAAAAAAGCGGAAGAAATCAGGAAGATACGCAAGGAAGTGGAAGAAGCGCGAAAACAGGAGCTGAAGCGACTGGAGAAAATAGCGGGACTTTCCAAGGAAGCGGCAAAAAAAGTGCTTCTTCAACTTACGGAAGAGGAGAGTCGAGACTTGATAGCGAAAAGGATAAGGATGCTTGAGTTGCAAGGCCAGGAAGAGTTGGACAAGAAAGCGAGGGATATTATGACGCAGGCTATACAGAAATATGCCGGCTCCCACGCGGCTGATGTGACTACCAGTACGGTAAGTATCGCTTCTGATGAACTCAAAGGCAGGATTATAGGACGCGAGGGAAGAAACATCAAGACACTGGAAAAACTAACCGGAATAGAAATTATCGTGGACGACACCCCTGAAGCGATTGTGATTTCAGGGTTTGATCCCATACGGCGGGGAATTGCCAAAATTGCTATTGAGAAATTAATTTCCGACGGGAGGATTCATCCTACCAAAATCGAAGAAGCAGTCGAGCAGGCTAAGAGTGAAATTAACAATAAGATACGGGAGGCCGGAGAGGCGGCAGTGTATGATGTGGGAGTAGCCGGATTGGATCCAAAGCTTATCCAGATCCTGGGAAGGCTCCGTTATAGAACGAGTTACGGCCAAAACGCGTTGCTTCATTCATTGGAAGTAGCGCATCTGGCCGGCGCGCTGGCGGCTGAATTAGGACTTGACGTGCCACTGGCCAAACGAGCGGGAATCCTTCATGATATCGGTAAATCAATCGATCATGAGGTTCAGGGGACCCATGTAGAAATTGGCATTAAAATACTTCAAAAATTCGGAGTAGACAAAAGCATTATTGACGCGATGAAGCCTCACCACGAGGATTATCCTTTCGAATCGCCGGAATCAATGATCATAGCGGCTGCCGATGCTATCTCCGCCAGTCGTCCGGGAGCAAGGAAAGATACCCTGGAACATTATTTAAAGCGGCTCAACGAGTTGGAAGGAGTGGTGAATTCTTTTGAAGAAGTGGAAAAAAGTTACGCCATACAGGCAGGAAGAGAGATTAGAGTGTTTGTAAGACCGGACAAAATAGATGATTTGGGAGCAATAAAACTTTCTCGCTCTATCGCCGATAAAATTGAACAGGAATTGAAATATCCCGGGGAGATAAAGATAAACGTAATACGGGAGACCCGGGCAGTGGAATACGCACGATAAGTCATGGAACACATAACATAGAACATGAAACAAAATTAAAAATAAAAATTGTTCCGTGTTCCATGTTTTTATGTTCCATGAAATCGATTTGCTTTGTTTAGGGCTAAGGTAGTACAATAGGCATTAGTAATAAAGAATTACCTCTTCCGCGTAAGCGGAAGCATTAGAAAGGCAGGTGAATACTATGGAAAAAAATATAAACAAGGACACCCTGGTTTCCTCTATTTCCGAGAAGACTGAATTGTCAAAAAAGGATATTGAAATGGTCGTCGAAGCAATGACAGAAACTATCACCAAGGCTCTGAAATCAGGCGACAAAGTAACATTGACTGGTTTTGGAACCTTTAGAGTTTCCAAGCGGGCGGCACGAACTGGAATCAACCCTCAAACCAAAGCTGCTATTCAGATTCCAGCAATGACCGTTCCTAAATTTACTGCGGGAAAGGCCTTAAAAGAAGCAGTGAAATAGTTTTCCAATGCGACACGTGTTGCTTTCATTAATCTCTGGAGAGTTGCTTGAACTATAGGCAATTACATAGAAGAGATAGCAATAAAATCCCGACAGACGGGATTTTATTGTGGGAGTAGAGTAGCTTTATTGACTAAAAGAGTATTTATTTATACCATTCCATATATAGCGGAGTGTCGTATACCGGTAGTACACATGGTTTGGGACCATGTTGACTGGGTTCGATTCCCAGCACTCCGACTTTGGTTTAAGCACATGGGCCTGTAGGTAAATGGTATACCGGTACATTCGCATTGTATAGTTCCGGGTTCGATTCCCGGCAGGTCCACATAAAAGGACGGAGTGTAGTATAGTGGTAGTACGCGTCCATGGGGTGGATGTAGTCTGGGTTCGATTCCCAGCACTCCGACATGATAACGCCGATGTGGTGGAATTGGCAGACACGCATGGTTCAGGGCCATGTTCTCGCAAGGGAGTGGGAGTTCGACTCTCCCCATCGGCACATCATCTAAGAAGTAAGTATAAAGAAGTGAGAAGAAAGAATATTGCCCGCTTCACGGGCATAAAATACTTACTTCTTACTTCTTTCTTCTTCCTTCTTAAAACGGGGCATAGTATACCGGTAGTACGCACGCTTCGGGTGCGTGTAGACTGGGTTCAATTCCCAGTGCCCCGACAGTAACGATTAGGAGGTTAACTAAAAAAATAAAAGATAAAGAACTTGACAGAAAAGCTAATATAAAGTATACTTTATATATGCAAGGTAAAAATAAACCATTATTAAGGTATCTGGAGGCTCGGCTAAAGGATCTTATCGCCAAAAAACAGTCGGCGTTGATTTTTGGTCCCAGACAGGTGGGAAAAACAACTTTGGTAAACAAGCTTTTGGAAGGTGTTCCAAAAAAGATAGAGTACTACTTACAAAATCCATCAGTCAGACTTGAACATGAAAAAAATCCTTCTAAAATTATTGGTCAAGTGGAAGCGGAAGGCGGACATCCGTATATTTTTATAGATGAAGCACAAAAAGTGCCCGAACTCTTTGATGCCGCGCAGTTTCTCATTGATAAAAAAGAAGCGCAGTTTATTTTTACCGGTTCGTCGGCCAGGAAATTAAAAAAAACAGGTATTAATCTTTTGCCTGGTCGCGTGAAACGATTTTATTTGGATCCATTAATGTGGGGAGAATTGGGGTTTCTTAAACAAGGCAGTATAGAAAGTTTGGACATGGATAATATTAATAGGAAGGGGGAGTATTTGTTTGAAGATGTCCTGGTATATGGATCTTTGCCCTTCATGATAAATATTACACCAAAAGACAGAGCGGATTTCCTTAAGGCTTACGCCCAAATATACTTAGAAGAGGAAATTAGAGCGGAAGCATTATCAAGAAAAATTGGCGCTTTTGCGAGATTTTTGGAATTGGCGGCTGTTGAATCGGGCACTAGCCCTAATCTCACAAAGCTCTCCCAGGAATCAGGCGTGAGCCAGCCGGCAGTCAAAGAGTTTTATCGTGTGCTGGAAGATACGTTGATTGTGGAACGTATTGAACCTTATATAAAAAATTCCCGCAAAAGAATATTATCTTCGCCGCGTTATTATTTCTTTGATCTCGGAGTGCGAAACGCCTTGGCGCGTTTGCCGCTTGACTATGATTTGATTAACACGCAAAAAGGAACTTTATTTGAACACGCGGTGATGCTGGAGATTATAGCAAGAGTAAGGGCATTGAATAAAAATTATCGAATTAATTTTTGGCGCACTTCCGGTGGAGCGGAAGTTGATTGTATTATTGATATGGGAAGTACTGTTATTCCGATTGAAATAAAAAGCTCCCGGGTTATTACTCAATCTGATCTATCGGGCTTGAAAACATTTTTACATGATTACCCAAAAATTGCCAAACAGGGCTTTGTAATAACTATGGGTGAAAAAAAAGAAAAAATCGCGGAAAACATAACTGCTCTTCCGTGGTTTCACATGTAGTACGCACGCTTCGGGTGCGTGTAGACTGGGTTCAATTCCCAGTGCCCCGACCACAAGAACTAAAAGGTTCAGGCGAGACGCCTGAACCTGCATGAAGAGGATTTTCGGAGGTAGGACCTCCGAAAAGCAAACGTATCCAGGCAGTTCTTTTGAGCAAGTTACCATGAAAGATTTGGCTAAATTGGTGCTGTAATTTCTTGACCTGGTAGAGCTCAAAAATATTGAGCTCAAAAATATTTGACAGGAAAGATATAATAGTGTACAATGAAAACAGGTGAAAATCGGGTGAAAGCCCGATTTTTTATTTCCCCAGGCTAATTAATTCGCGTTCCTCCGGCCAAAGGAACGCGCGTATAAAAATACAAATATATGGAGGAACCAACAAAATGTCCCCATTGTGACAAGAGAAATGAGGAAATCAAACGGTCAGAGGAAATCGCATTCGCGTTTTTAGTCGCTCTGGTCCCGATGATGACAATCACTCTTTTTAGTAACATGGGACTGTTATAAACAATAAAGAAGGGGGCAAAATAAAAACTTCGTTTACACGAAGTTTTTATTTTTTTATATGTATATCGTTTCTTTATTGTGATAAATACTCTTTATACTCTACCGACATATTCTCCCCGTTCAGTGTTTACCACGATTTCGTCTCCTTCGTTTATAAATAACGGCGTGGTGATTTTCATTCCTGTTTCGAGAGTCACTACTTTTCCTCCCGAAGAAGCAGAATTACCTTTGATTCCCGGCGGCGCTTCCACTACTTTCAATGTTATTTTTACCGGAAGTTCTATGTTGATAGGTTTCCCGTTGAAATTCAGGACTGAAATTTCTGTGCCTTCCACTAAATAATTGGCGGCGTTTCCCAGGGCGTCCCTGCTAATTGAAAATTGGTCGTAAGTCCCGGTATCCATAAAGGAGTAAGATTCCTCGTTTCCCGTATCGGATTTAAAAAGAAATTGAGCTTTGGATTTGCTTACATCCGCTTCCTTTACTTGTTCCGCTCCCTGGAAAGTCTTCTCTAATACGGCGCCCGTCACCAGGTTTTTTATCCTGGTTCGAAGCACTGATCCGGCTCTGCCCGTCTTGGAATGCTCGTGATAGAGGACAGTGTAAGGAATTCCCTCCAGTTCGATGTTTTTTCCAGTTTTAATTTCGCTGATTCCGAACATAATCATAGAATACGGAACACATAACATGAAACATGGAGCAAATTATTTTAAATTTTGTTCCATGCTATGTGTTATGTGTTCCGTGAAAATTACTTAACTACAAAAGGAACCAGCGCCATAACTCTGGCTTTCTTTATTGCGTTTGATAAGATCCTTTGGTGTCTTGCGCAAGTTCTGTGGCGCTTGGGAGGATAGATTTTTCCCTGGGAATTCATGAATCGTCTTAACAAATACGCGTCTTTAAAGTCGATCTTGTCCATTTTGTGTTCACAAAAGTAACAGACCTTCTTTTCAGCGGTTAGCTGTGTGGTTGGGTTTGGATTATGCATAAAAGCATTAAGTTTAAAATGGTACATCTTCAATTTTTACTTCGTCCGGTTCCTCATCGAGGTTGATAGTAGGAATTTCTTCTGTCGCGGGAGGTTCGCTCTGGCGGGCAGGGGAGGCGGACCCGGCAGGTTGAGAGTTAGGATAATGGCTACTGGTCGCGTTGCCCTGCGCCCTGGCGCCTAATTGCATGTTTTCCGCGATGATCTCGGTGGTTCTTCTTTCGACGCCGTCTTTTCCGGTGTATTTCCTGGTTTCCAGTCTTCCCTCAATGTAGGCCTCCTGTCCTTTCTGAAGGTATTGCCCGGCGATTTCTCCCAATCTTCTCCATAATACTACGTTATGAAACTCGGTCTTGTTCTGCTTCTGGCCACTTTTGTCTTTCCAGGATAAATTAGTCGCAAGGCTTATGGAAGTGACAGTTTGGCCCGAGGGAGTGGTTCGCACCTCCGGATCGCGGGTAAGGCGTCCGACCAGGATTACTTTGTTTACGTTCATAAGTTTTGTTCAACTTTCCATATGGCAGATTTCCAAAAAGAGCTGAAATTGCCATAGGTAAAGTGTATGAGCGTGAATTAGATTATATATTTAAAATTTCTTCTAATTCTTTATCAAGATCTTTGTCAGATACTTCCGGCTTTTTAGGATCTTCCTTTTCTTTGGAAGTTTTATCTGTCTCTTGTTTAGGGTTTTGGGCAGTCTCTTTCGGAGAAGGAATGGCTTCTCTTGGCGTTTCTTTTGACTGTGACTTTCTCAATTCAAGATTTTTTCTTTCTTCTCTTGAGGCGAGTTCGGGAAGCTCCGCGGACCGGCTGACGATAAATCTCAAAATTTTGGAGTAAAGGTTGAGATTTTTTGTTATAGTCGGTATTTTTTCCATGTCTTCCAGGATAAATCTTTGGGCAATATAGAAGCCATGGGTTTCGTGCCGCACTTCATAAGCTAATCTTCTCTTTTCCACGACTTGTTTTGGATTGAAAACTCCTCCTTCGGACGTCACTACTTCACTCACTCCCGATTTTATTTGCTCTAATTCTGCTTCCTGGGAAGCCCCGACGAGATAAAATAATTCGTATTCCATTGTTGGCAGGTTAAAAATAAAAATCCCTCAGAAAGTCCTACGAAGGGGATTTATCCTCTTATCCTCAAGTATAATAGACGAGGCGAGAGAATGTGGGACTTTTTGATTAGTGGTGATAGTCTAGCAGGTAAATGGGGGTTCGTCAAATCTTAAATTCAATCACCTCCCCGTCTCGCACTACGTATTCTTTTCCTTCGCTCCGTATGGCTCCGAGGGTTCTGGCTTTGGACCAGGAACCGATTTCGAGAAGTTTGTCCCAGGCGATAACGTCGGCGCGGATGAATTTTTCCTGGAAGTCAGTGTGAATGGCGGTTCCCGCGACAGGGGCGGCGGAGTCTTTTTTAATCGTCCAGGCGCGGGTTTCATCTTTTCCGGTGGTGAAAAAAGTAATCAATCCTAGCATCTCATATGATTTCACGATCATCTGGTCGAGATTGGAGTGCATGCCCAGTTCCCGCGCTTCTTCCGGCGACATTTCAGAAAGTTCTTCTTCGATTTTGATATCCAGTTTTACGTGATCTTGTTTTTCCAGCTTTTCCGGAACCCCTCCCCATCCCTCTCCCTGGCGGGGGAGGGGGTGATTCGCATCAGTGACGTTATAGACATACAGAAACGGTTTCATGGTGAGAAGAGACAGTTCTCTTATGGCGGTTTTCACTTTCTCATCAGTAAGATTAAGTTCAGTGGAGCGGGCGAGGATTCCTTTTTCCAGGCTGGCTTTGATGTGCTGTGTTATTTCCAGTTTCAAGGGGGCTTCTTTGTTATTTCCTCTCACTTCTTTTTGAATCCGTACTTCAGCTTTATTCACCGTTTCAAGGTCAGCCAGAATTAATTCTGTGTTAATGACTTCAATATCTCTTTGGGGATCAATGCTGCCGTAGACATGGGTGATTTCTCCGTTGGCAGAATTGCTTTGCAAGGGAAATATCCGTACTATCTGGATGATAGCGTCTACTTCGCGGATATGGGAAAGAAACTTGTTGCCTAGCCCTTCTCCGGTTGACGCGCCTTTGACCAGTCCGGCGATATCGACAAATTCCACTACAGCCGGAATAGTTTTGGCTGACTCTGACATGCGGGAAAGTTTTCCCAGACGCTCATCCGGAACTACTACCACGCCAACATTCGGCTCGATAGTGCAAAACGGGTAATTATTAATATCTACCTGGTTGCGCGTCAGGGCTTTAAACAGAGTGGATTTTCCAACGTTGGGAAGACCGACGATGCCTATTTTGAGATTCATAAAACAATTGTCGCTTGTGGAAGGAGGTTTGTCAATGATATAATTAATCATCTGAACCATGATTTGCTTGATTTAAGGATTATTATGATTATTATTTCCTGTAATTAAACAATCATGATAATCTTATAATCCTCTTGATCAAGGTTCAGACAGTAATTTCTAATCAATAAACCCATGAAAGAATCTATTTTCAAGGCCTACGATATGCGTGGGATTTATCCGGATGAAGTAAATGAGCGGGACGCGTATCGGATCGCGAGGGCGTTTTGCCGGTTTATGCGTAATCCGAAGGAGCTTGTAGTGGGGTGTGATGTGCGTCTTTCGTCTCCCAGTCTGAAAAAAGCAGTAATGAAGGGAATGATTGACGAAGGAGTGAGGGTGATTGACGTGGGTACGATCTCCACTGATATGCTGTATTTCGCGGTGGCTAATTATGGGTATCCCGGGGGGCTTTCCATTACTGCTTCGCATAACCCGCGGGAATACAATGGGATGAAATTTGTTCGGGAGCATTCCCGTCCTATATCCAGCGATTCAGGATTATTTGATATCAGGGATATCGCGTTACGGGAGGAATTTTCCAATAAAGATGAGACATATGAGGTGGGAGAAGCAGTCAGTCATATGGTGGAAACGAAAGATGTGTTGGAGGATTATGTGAAAAAGTTAAAGACATTCGCTGATTTTTCCCGTTTTAAAAAGCTTAAGATGGTGGCGAATCCTAATTTTGGCATGGCAGGAAAAGTGCTTTCGAAACTTCTGGAAGGCAGTGATATGGAGGTAGTGAAGTTAAATTATGATCCGGACGGGAGTTTTCCGAAGGGCAGGCCGGATCCGCTTATTCCGGAAAATCAGCAGGAAATTTCCAAAATGGTGATAGAATCACAGGATGATTTTGGCGTCGCGTGGGACGCGGACGCGGATCGCTGCTTCTTTTTTACGGAGAAAGGCGAGTTTATAGAAGGCTATTTTATCACCGCGCTTCTGGCTAAAATATTCATTGAACGAAACCCGGGCGCGGGGGTGGTTCATGACAACAGGCTGGTGTGGGCTATAGAGGATATAGTTCGCGGGTCAGGGGGTGTTTCCATTCAAAACAAAGCCGGACACGCTTTTCTCAAGGAAGCCATGAGACGGGAAGGCACGGTGTTTGGAGGGGAAATGAGCGGCCACTATTACTTTAAAGATTATTTTTATTGTGATAACGGCATGATCCCGCTTGTCATGATGATGGAATTTCTTTCTGCCTGCCAAAAAACACTCTCGCAGGTGATGGAAGAGATGTTCTGGAACAAGTATTACATCAGCGGCGAGATTAATCGCCAGGTAGCGGATACGGATGAAGTGATTAAGAGAGCAGAAGAAACTTATAAAGAATCCGCTGCCTCAATAAGTAAAATAGATGGCGTGGCAATTGAATATCCTGACTGGCGATTCAGCCTCCGTCCGTCCAACACGGAACCGCTTATTCGCTTGAACGTGGAAGCGAAGTCGAAGGAGTTGATGGAGGAGAAGAGAGATGAGGTGCTGGGGTTGATAGAGAAATAGTAGACCTGTCCCCAATTAACCAAATATGAGATAATAGAAGCATAAAAACAAA
>CAYLWX010000004.1:0-74561 GCA_964387895.1 uncultured Bdellovibrionales bacterium
TTTTTTGTTTTTATGCTTCTATTATCTCATATTTGGTTAATTGGGGACAGGTCTAGTATCAAAGTCTCACTACTGAGGAAATGCTCTCACTGACAAGCAACAAAGGAGCGATGCCATTGATGCCGGGGAGGGCGTATTGGCCAACAACGAAGAGGGACTGGAAGAGAAGCTCTAATCCTAAGAGAGTGCCAATGACTCCTAGTTTGGCTGAAAAGCTACCCGAAGGGAAATGGCTGGTACCCTGCACTCCAGAAAGGGTGCCTATCGTTCTCATGCCGCACGATGGCGTTTTGTTGGTTGACGGAATTAAAAACTCTGTCACCGCAATTCTGCCAGTGTGGCGAGACAATGGGGATGATAAGGCTCTGTTGGAGGCTTGCCAGCGCTATGCCGACTATTTAGTCAAGCATAGTAGTAGGGGCAATCTTCTTTCGAAGGTCTGTCTTTGCCCGATCGAGAATAAAACTTCTCTTCCCACAGGTGGGAAATATTTCATTAATGGGTTATTCCCAACCCACGAACAAGAGATGTTGGCCGCCGCCCATGTAATAAAGATGAGATTGACTAATATAGTCAGAATCAATCTAAGGCACGGGCTCGGTCTAGGTGGGGTGGATCTGGAGCGGATGATACGAGTCTACTGCTCCTAACATTTAGTTGCATTTCCGAAACCAAAGAGCCTTGGCAGATAACACCGCCAAGGCTCTTTTAATTTTTACTCCTCAAATACGCCGGCAAAGCGAAGAAACTGATTACCATTTGAATAAAACGACTCAAGAGGGCGGCGGTGACTACCAGGGAAGCGCTTACTCCAAATAAACCGAAGAATGTAATGTACGCCCATTCTTTTAATCCAATGTTGTTGATGCTGATGGGAAGCGCGGAAATAATACTGATGAGAAATATTACGGAAAGATAGTTAAGCGCGCCGATTTTTATTCCCACCGCCCAGAAGAGAATGTAGTTCGCCAGCGCCACTCCCACCATGCCGAAAACAACAGAAATAACCACCGCTTTGTTCATGGTAGAAGATTTATTGTAGTGGCCCAACTCATCAATAAGGTGAACAATCTTTTCCGGAAGATACGCGCGGATTCTTTCGAAAAAGGGAAGGCTTTTTATTTTCGCGATGAACACGTCAAAAACAAACGAGGCGATAATGAGCGCGTTCATAACTAAAAGTATTTTGTTCTGAAAAACGGTTTTTATATTCAGAAGACTAAATAAAAAAACTAAAATAGACGCGCCCACAAATCCGGTAATACGGTCCATCATCACCGTGGAAGCCGCCTCTACATACCGCTTGTCATGTTTCCCGATTTGATACGCCTTGAACGTGTCCCCTCCTATAAATGAAGGCATGAAATTATTCAGAAAAGCTCCGATAAGATAGAATTTGAAAAAATACCGCAATGGAAAATGTATATTTTTGAACGCGGCGATTACCTGCCATTTATAGGCAGAAATAACTATTCCCAGCAAAATTACAATAACATATAGAAACAGTTTCCATATCTCGACTTCCCGCAAATGAAACCATACTTCCTGCCAGTTAGTTTTAAGGATAATCCAAGCGAGAAAGCCGATGCTGATGGTTAGTTTTATGAGAAATTTTATGAGTTTTTTGTTAAACATAATTAAATTAAAATACAAAAATCAAAACGAAAAATGACAAATAAAAATGTAAAATTTTCGACTTGCATATTTGTCGTCCCCGCGTAGGCGGGGATCCAGAATTTAAATCGAGAAGTGAATTAAATAATGAGTTTTATTTTAGCTCTTCTTGTTATACAACTGGATTATTATATGGAAAATCGTAATATACTCCTGGATTCCCGCCTACGCGGGAATGACAAAAATATAAGCCTGAAAAATTTTTAAATTTTGCATTGTCATTTTTTCCCGAGTACTCGGGATTGACTTTTGCATTTTACATTTTTTTCCCTGCAATTTCAAAATAAATATTAACATATTCCTCCGCCACTTTTCTCCAACTCAACCCCTCTGCCACCCTTCTTGATTCCTGAGACATCTTCATGCAAAGTTCCGGATCTATAACCAGCTTCTCTAATTTTTCCGCAATATCCCCGCTGTCTTTCATTTTCACGATAAACCCATTCACTCCATCTTGCACTAGTTCCTTGCTGCCGCCAGTATCAGTAGTTACTACTGGAAGCCCTGAAGCGATGGCTTCCAGGATCACATTACTCATTCCCTCGTTAAGCGAGGGCAATACGAACATGTGTGCTTTTTTGTATACCGGCGGCAGGTGTTCGTGGCGGATTAAACCGGTAAATTCTACTTTGTCTTCCAAAGAAAGACTTTTTACCTGATCCATTAACTCCTGCTTGCTATCCCCTTCTCCGACTATTTTTAATTTAATCTGAGGATATTTTTCTGCCAGCTTTTTTATAGCGTCAATAAGATAAGTGACTCCTTTTCGAGGAGTAAGCCTGGAAAGACAAAGAATATTAAATATATTTTTTTCGAGATTATATAACGGAAAAAATTCGTCAATATCTATTCCATTATAAATAACTTCTATTTTCTGTTCTGGTTTTGATTGAAGAGCCAATGTTTTCAGTCCCTGGCTGTTAGCTATCACCGCTCCAGACCGCGCCCATACTAATTTCACCAAAGGCTTCAGTACATGATATAGTGTTGAAAATCTTTCACTATATCCTGGCACGTCCGCGCCGCGCAAAGAAACGATGTAAGGGACACCAAATTCCAACTTAAGGAGCAGAGCCATAAAACCGCACGGCACGGAAAAGAACGCGTGGATAAAATCGTATTTTTTTCCCTCTTTTTTAGCTTGCCGCATTAATTTCCGAGAAAAAAAATACGCTATCCACGCATACGCCAGAATGTCTTTTTGAGATTGAAAATGAAGGTTTTTCTTGTGTTTACCGATAGGCACACGGTGAATCCGTATATGCTCCCCCGTCTTTTCCAAGTGATATCTTTCATCCACTGAAGAAGTAACACAGTCAATTTCCAGGCCGGGAATCTTCGCGTATTCCTTGAAAATATAAAAGGTAGCATTACCAGCACCACCGCCAAGAGGAGGATATTCGTAATTGAGAAATAAAACTTTCATATTGTCTGAACCACTGATTAGCACTGATTACACGTGATTTCACTGATTATAAATTTGTCATGGCCGGTTCAGTGTCTCTGACCTGAACCATTTAGTTCTTGCTGGCAATACTATACCACCTGCTAGAATTACCTGGTTCAATTCAGAGAATTGAACCAACATAGTTATATAAAAAGTATCAGTGTAATCTGTGTAATCATGTGATAATCAGTGGTTCAGACTATACCCCAACCCCATAATATTCAAACCCTTCCCTCTCCACTTCCTTCCTGTCCAGAATATTCCTTCCATCCACAATCAAATTCCCCCGCATGAGTTCTTTAGCCTTAGGAAAGTCGATCACTTTAAACTCATCCCATTCAGTAAGAATCAATAGTGCATCGGCGTTTTTAAGAGCGCTATAAGGAGAAGGATGGTATTTTATTTGTTTGCTTTTGATCTCCTGTTTCATATTCTTTTCCGCAATAGGATCAAACGCAAACACTTTGGCTCCCGCGGCAAGCAGATGGTTGATTACATAAATTGCCGGCGCTTCGCGGACGTCATCGGTCAATGGCTTGAAGCTTAAGCCCCATACCGCGATATGTTTATTCTTTAAATTCTTCAATTTTTTCTTCACTGCCTCAAATGCCCGAAGACGCTGTTTGCTGTTTACCGCGTCCACGGCTTTTAATATTTTAAATTCATACTTTTCTTTCTTTCCAGTTTGAATCAGCGCTTTCACGTCTTTTGGAAAACAAGAACCGCCATACCCTATGCCGGCATATAAAAATTTTGATCCGATTCGAGGATCCAGGCCCATACCATTGGCCACTTCTTTAACATTGCCTCCCACCTTCTCGCAGAAATTAGCAATCTCATTTATAAATGATATTTTAGTAGCCAGAAAAGAATTTGACGCGTACTTGATAATTTCCGCGCTTCGGACATCCGTCAATACAACCGGCTTCCCGGCTCTCGCGACCGGCGCGTACATTTCTCCCATGATTTTTTTTGCTTTCTCACTTGTCGCTCCAATCACTACCCGGTCAGGATGGAGAAAGTCTTTCACTGCCGTACCCTCCCGCAAAAACTCCGGATTGGAAACTACTTCAAATTCATGGCCTTTTTTATTAAACTTTCTAATGACTTCCGTAACTTTATCTGCCGTTCCTACCGGCACCGTGGATTTATTTACAAAAATTTTGTACCCGTTAAGATACTTGCCGAAACTCTCCGCGACCGCGTATACATACTTCAGATCAGCATGGCCTGTCTTTTTATCTTCCGGCGTTCCTACCGCGCTGAAAATCACTTCACTTTTTTCCATAGCTTCTTTTACATTTGTAGTAAAAGAAAGTCTTCCTTCTTTCACGTTTCGAGCGACCAATTCTTCCAAACCCAACTCATAAATAGGCATCACCCCCCTCTTTAAACTGGCGATTTTCTTTTTGTTTACATCGGCGCAAATAACCTCATGCCCCATCTCCGCCATGCAAGTACCGCTTACCAGACCCACATAGCCAGTTCCGATGAAAGATAGTTTCATAGATTTGCTTGAATTAGTGACTTAATTAAAGATTAAATTTCCAATTTCTAAATCCCAATTTCCAATAAATGTCCAATGTCAAAATTAAAAAATTTGGACATTTGTCTCGAATACTCGGGATTGGGATTTTATTGGAAATTGGATATTGGGAATTGGAAATTCAAAACTAATAAAATTGCATTAAATTTTGTTATTGTTCTATTATCTCTTTTATCGAATAATTCATTTTATTTCTCCCTTTATAATAATTCTTCACTAAAATATCCGCCAGCAAACCTGAAATAAAAAGTTGGATGCCGACAAGAATCATAAAGACTCCGATAAGCGGCCATATTTTTTCCGAAAGAGACGCGTCAAAAAATATTTTTTCTACCGCCATCCAAACAAGAATAACCAGACCGACGAGTGAAAACAATATTCCCGTACCGCCAAAAAGATGCAAAGGACGATTAGCATATTTCCTCCAGAACCACACCGAAACCATATCCACCAGTCCTTTAATGGCTCTTTTCCAGTTATACTTTGTTTTGCCATGAACACGGGGATGGTGGGATACTTTTACTTCCCCTACTTTAAACCCCTGCAGTTTCAAAAGTGCTGGAATAAAACGGTGCATTTCTCCAAAAAGATCCACATCCTCAAAGCATTCTCGTTTGTATGCCTTCAAACTGCATCCGGAATCATGAATATTGTCCTGCACTAAAAATTTACGCAGCAAATTGGCGCCGCGGGAAAATACTTTTTTACTAAGACTGTCTTTTCTCTGCCATCTCCATCCGGATACCGCGTCAAATCCTTTTTCCATTTCTTCAAGAAGAAGCTTGATGTCCTTTGGATCATTTTGAAGATCTCCGTCCATAGTAATCACCATTTCTCCTCTGGCTTCTTTAATTCCGGCGTCGAACGCGGCCGTTTGCCCGAAGTTTTTGCGAAATTTTATAAGTTTTAAAGGCTTAAGGCCCTCACACTCTTTTACAGTATTATCTTTTGATCCATCATCAATGAAAAGTACTTCAAAATCTTTTCGCAATTCCCCGCATGCCTCCGTAATTCGGCGATGCAGCTCCCGCACATTCCCCTCTTCGTTATAAAGCGGCACTACGATAGACAAAAAAGGCCTTTTGGTCATATGATTTTTTTCAGGGTTTATACTAAATTATTATTCTTATAGTAGCCTATTTTAGTTTCGCGGGCAAATAAGCGCTTAAAGTTCTTTTTCCCGCCTTAATTCGTAAATTCCCATGATTACTGTCATCGCGAGAAAATAATAGGCGTAAATCGCGAATTCTTCCGCTCGATCTTTTCTCTCAAGCACCAAAAGAAACGGGGTGGCCGCGAGAAAAATCAGAGCCGGAACAGCTAATATCCGACTGGGAATGTATTCCAAAACAGACCAGATAAAAATTCCGAAGATTACCACTTCCACCACTTCCCAATTGAGATATACCCCGATCGCCATGCCAAATATCGTAAACGCGATATTGATGTTTCTCTCCGTAAGAATTAATTTTAAATCAATTTTTTCTTCCATATACCTATAATTTGGTTAATTAAAATTATCAAAAAGACAGCAATTGTTTTTTAATAAATTCTTTAAATCGTTCTTAAATTCTTGATATTTCATTTATTTATTAAATTTAATAATCTAATGAAATTAGATCAAACATGTTTCCATACTGTCAATCTAAAATAAGGCTTAATTATGAAACTTTTAAAGCTTCTTGACAGAATTATTCCCTATTTTACCAATTTATTCTTATCAACTAACACCACATTATTTTCTTTTCTTGCTATTTTTATCATGTCTGGCGTAAAACCGCTCTTGCTAAACAAAATAAAATACTCTTTTCGATCGCCTGTTTTCCATTGAACAAAACTTGATTTCTTTTTTAGATCCAAATAAATATTAGTACCAATTGGTTTTGATGACCATTTACATTCTCCAAAAACAATTTTTTGCTCACGCTCGTTAATTCCCATAACATCAACTTCTTTCTCTCTTTCCCACCATCTGCCAACTCTTTCGATTGGAAATAATTCCTTCTCAAAATTAAAAATTAACTCTTGACATACTTGCTCATAGACAAAAGATTCAAATACAGCAAAAGATTGATCAAATTTATCAAAAACATGGGAGTATTTTCCAATTTCCAAATCACTCTTGAAAGGAAAAACGTATTGAAACCAAAAACGAAAAAAATTATCGGAAATTTTATATAAACCTCTTCTGGATTTTCCGGGATTTTTTTCCGTTACTGGAATTTCCTTTTCTACCAAGTGAAGCCTTTCCAACGTTGTGAGATATTTTGTAATCACATTTTTTGCGAGTCCCGTATCATTCACAATTTCTCCAAATTTTCGCTTCCCCCATGAGATAGCTTTAAGAATTGCAAGATAATTTTTAGGTTCACGCAGTTCCTCCTTAAGCATAAATTCAACCTCATTATGCAAAAACTCAATAGGTGAAAATATCTTTTTTTCAATATTTTCTCTGAGTGTCATATCCGCGTCAAACTGAATCAAATACGATGGCATTCCATCAGTAATTGAATAGATACTTATAAATTCATCGAACTTTTTTTTCGGAAAAAATTTCCAACTATTCTCATAGGTCATCGGATTAACAAGTATTTGTCCTGTTCTTCTGCCAAAAAGCGGCGATTTGTGAATAAGCGTTTCCGATTCCATTATAGAAATACTTGATCCAAGCAGGATAAAAAATATTTTGCTATTTTTTAAATATTGATCCCAGCCTTTTTGGAATATAGAGCTTATCGCGCCATGAGTTTCCACTAAGTATGGATATTCATCAATCGCAATGGCCAATGGCTCGTTTCCTTTGCTGGAAACATATTCAAAAAATTCAATCCAATCTCGAAAACCATTCCGCGCAAGTATTTTATCATTGAAATAATTACCAATAACTCTTCCCAGTTCTTTTAATTGATCAATGTGGTTTCGCTTATCGGCTAAAAAATATATAGCCGGCTTATCCTTTAGGAATTGTTTTACCAATTCTGTTTTGCCCACGCGCCTCTTCCCGTAAATAATAAAGAATTGGGATGTTTTTGTTTCCCATTTTTCATTCAAAGCCTTAAGTTCCCTAATTCTGTTAATAAATTTCATATTTATGGGATCTTTATAAATTAGTATACTTATGATTAGTATAATCTAAAGTATACTAGCTGTCAAATTTTTCTACTTCAGTTAAAAAATAAGTTGCCTTTTCTTCCATATAACTACAATATATCCAATTAAGCCTAAAACCGCAAAGGAGCTTATGGCCATGCCGTAATAGGCCAGTCTCATGGGATAGTATTCAATGATAATTTTTGATATTTTTTCAGGATTATCCACCTTCCATCCATTGGCATATCCGATAGCTTTAAAATGATCTTTCAAAGAAATTCTATTTCCCGATTGAGTGACCGCGTACGCGTCCCAATTTGGATCGTACGGCTCCGCGAAAATTAAATTACGCGCGTCTTTTTGCAGGTTTTTTCCGTCCACTTCGTATTTTTTGGGGTTGATGATCTTAAATTCAGCGGGAGTTGAATCGTTTTTTATTTCTAAAAAATTTCTATCCACCGACCCAGAATTAGCCTCCACGTCAATCTGTTTTTGCTCCCATCTTATCAATGGAAGAAGATAGGCGCTGTCTATTTTATATAAAGTAAAGTAATCGTTTTTATCCACGGGCGTTATTATTTTTTTCTCTTCCAGCTCTTTCATTTGATCCGCGGTGTTTTCCAAAAATTGAGGATCCACGTCTTTGTGAAAGATGATATACTTCGCGTTCATAAATCCCAGCAATTTTACAACCCATTCCGGATCGCGGTCTGACTCGGAAAAATCTTTGGCAAACAGCCAGTCGTTGAAATAAAACGAATTCGCGTCAATAAATTTTTTATTGTAAAGTTCCCGCGTAATGTCCGTTCCGACCAGTTTCCATTTCGGATAATTTGACCATCCAATGCTGTCAATTGCATTATACGGCAGCGCCGCTATTTTTACTATATCCTGATCGGAGTTTATGACTTTTTGAATATGGTAGTATTCATCAGGGATTTTTACTAAAAAAGAATATTTAGCTTTTTGATAATCTTTCTCTTCTACCTTAATGGTATCTCGCACAAAAATGGCACTCATGTTTTGCTGCAATTTTCCTAAATAAAATGGCAATGGAGTAGCCAGGACAATAATTAAAAATAACCCGGGAATTATATTTCCATAAGCGTTAAATTTTTCTTGCGTATACAATGCCCAATTTTTTGCCGAAATAAGCAAAAGCACAGCGAATACAAAAGGAGTGTAAATAGCAAATTTTTCATACCCTCGCAAGGTATTAAACCCCCATATGTGATAGAAAAGATTGTTTATAATCTCGAAAGGCGAACGAACTTTGGCTATTAGCATAACGAGAACCAGTAGTACCGCGGAAAAGATAATAAAATATTTTTTATCCCTCTCTTCAAATCTTTTATATATAAACCAACCAGAAGCGATAAAAAACGCGGGTAGTATGCTTAAAATTATAAAAACAACCTGATACTTAAATAGAAACGCGTAAGGAAAATTATCCGGAAAATACCAATTGCTGTATTGCGAAAGACGAAAAGTATCCACTAGCGGATTAGACGTATGCTGGAGCCACCAATCAAGATCAATGATATTACCCGAATATAAATTTTCCACACCCCCTTTCATTTGAGGAATCAGAGGCAAAATTAAATACGCCAGAACAAAGAAAGAACCTGCCGCCAGTCCACCAATTTTTTGGAAACTGATTTTATTCCATTTAAAAAATTTGAATAAACCCAATAACATTGTAAGCACGAGCAGAATGATACCGAATGAAAGCGAGAACGCCGGATTGCCAAATCCGGAAGAAGAAAAAAAGATAGTAATTAAAAAAAGAGCGCCCCAAATATTTTTTTGGGTAGTGATGAATTTTATATAGAAAGCAACAAGAAGCGGAATGAAAATATATAAATATTGATACGCAGAATAACCCCAGCTATAAGAAAAAATATAAAGTGTATAGAGATTAAGAGCATAAAACAATGCAACTAACATCTTCAACAGACTACTTGTTTTTTTAAATAATATTTTGATAAATAAATAAAAAGAAGCATAGGATCCAAACAAAAATAACCCTAAATAGAAAGAGAGTTGCCTAGTATCGCCTACCCCAATTTTATCCAAAATCCAGAAAAAGGAATAAAAAATATTAAGTCTTCCTTGCCACTCGTAAAAAAAACTTTTTAAATTTTCAGATGCATGAATGAGTTGTGCCATATCCCCTCCCGTCAACACATACCCCGCTGGAAATAAATTTACAATTACCACAAAAAACAAAACGACAAAACCAGCTAAAAAAAATCCTTTTTCTTTTATAAATATTTTCATTTCAATATTAATTCTTCTGTAACTTTAAAATTCCTTAGGCCAAAAAGTTTAACTTCTTTATTATCAAACTTATCATAAGTTATTTTTACATAAAGATACTTTCCAACGCCTTCGCTTGTGATAGTGCCGTTGAATTTTTGAATTGAATTTTCTTTTCCTTCTCCAGTGTATGGTAAATCTATCCAATTCTGGTTATCAAAAGAATAAGAAATAACCGCTCGATACCATCCAGCATACATTTGCTCGGCCGTTACCATTATTTTTTTTATATTATACGGAGTATAGAGTTTATACACATAACTCGCGTTGTCTTTTGGATTTCCAGAAATAATTCCTTCATAATCATTAAACCAGATATTTTTTTTGTCATAATAAAATAAATCTAACAAATCCATAAAGTTACCCCTAGATTGATATTCATAAATTCCCTCTCCTTCTCCTACGTCTTCAATTCTTGCGTCAGTCAATATTTTTTCTCCATCGACCTGATCAAATACCGGGGTGTAAATAGTAAAAAAAAGATCTCCTATATCAGCCAATATTTTTTTATGATACACCACCGCGTTTCCTTTTGGATACGCGTCTTTGTTTATGGTTCCCTTCAATTCGATGTAACTGGATCCATTATCGTCTAAAGAATTGTCTATCCCGACAAAATACAGCTGACCTCTTTTCAACGAACTAACCAGGGGGAAAAGAGTTACCCCGGAATCATCCGTATAGCTTGCCACTTCATCCGTCGTAAAATCTCTATACGCCAGAATATCAGAGCTTAATGAAACACTTCCATCTTTTTGAGCAACTTCCCTTAATTCCAACCTGTACTTACCGGGACCGCTTCCTCCCTTTTTAATCATAAACGAAACTCCACTCATCAAATAGTCTTCGGCTTTGAATACTTGCCCCACTTTTGTTCCACTTTCCCGGAGCTGTAAAAAATAATTGCCCCATTCTTTTACCTGCCGCGTTTCAGACTCAATGATTTTAGTATTTCCAAGGACTACAGGTCTTAACCGATTTAACTCCGCTTCGGAGCTTACACCCAATCGGGATACCTGAATATCTTTAATAAAAATTTTAGAAGAGTCTTCCTTGTCATTTTTTTCAAATAATAAATCTTCATACGAGTCATCGGATTTAAAGACTATCTCTTTAAAAATATAATCTCCGGATTTATTCAGGTTTTCGGAGAAAACTTTTTGCCTGCGATCAAACTTGGATATAAGAAAGATTGAAACATTAGAATCATGGCCTGATTTCCATTTAAAAGTAAGCCTGTAATAATCATTTCTTCTTGAATTTATAAAATCATTTACTTTGTACTCTTTCTCATCTTTGTCTATTTCTGGCTTCGCTTTATTTTGGATGTTTAAGATTTTACCATTATTATTACTATCTTCAATTTTAGGTGGTTTTTTCCCGGACAATACAGCGCCAATTATGATTATTAGCACAAGCGGATATTTCAAATATTTTTTTATAAATAATTTATTCATGTCGCTTTAAAACCCTTAAGTTCTTAACAATAACATACCATAAACAAACTATTAAGGTGCTAAAAGAAACAAGAGTTGCAAAGTAAAAATATTTTTGGGGAGTAAAGAAAATAACTAATTTTAAATCATATGTTCCATCAGTGTTTACTTTGCATGAAGAAGGATGGCTTTTGCATATAGCCTCTGGATTTACTACGAATAAATTTGAATACCCATTCGCGTAAAAGTGATCCGTGTCTATTTTGCTTCCCATAAGAACTCCAAATAAAGAACTCGCTTTCAAATTATCATTTTGTATTGATTTAGAATATTCTTTTGAAATAAATTTATTTCCTATGCTAGAAATTTTACTATCTTTTTCATATTGTTCCGCTTCTTTTTCTGACGCTTGTCTCGAAAAACAATCAGTCGCATCCTCTAAGCAATTATAACCATTTGTCTTATCTTCAAAAAAACCTAAATCGGAGCTATAAATATTCCATCCATTGTCATAAGTTTCACTAAAAATAATTGGAACGCTACTAGCACTGGCCCCATGCAAAAATACCTCATACTTGATTGGAGATGTCTTTTTAAACTCAATATTGGCTCGATTAAGCTCGCTATCATATATAGACATATCTTCAAAATCATTATTTTGATTTACTTCAGAAGAATTGTTTTTTACTGCCTGTATTTTGGGAGAATCTATCGGAGACGCGTAATCAAGAGAGAGCGAATTTTTATAATTAAAAAGAATTTTTTTCTCGTTTTTTAATGGGAAATTAAAATTATTTTTATTTTGTTCCTCAAAAATTATGCCCAAGTCTTTGGTTTTTTCACTATGTAATAATTCCGAAATAATAAATGGTGAATTGGTGGTTAAGCTATGATTAGGCGTATCGCGTTTTATAAATTTAATATTTGCAGGAGAAAAAATTTGTTGGTTAAAATATTTATCAGGTATCTCATAGAGATAAATATCTCCAAACCTTGCCACTTCTTTAAAAAATGATCCCCCACCCTTTATATTGGATTCGGTGGTTATTCTGGTGCCTTCATTAAAATCCAAAAATGAATCAATATCATCTTGCAATGAAACAAAGCCAACATTTTTAAAAGAAAAAAGATACCCCAATTTATCAAAATTCTGATTTATAATAAAAGAAGTGGCTAAATTATTATAATTTTGCCATTCCTGATCCTGCGTGTATGAAGCGCCATTAGTAAATACTCTGCCATTATAAAAAAGGGGGAAGATATTTTCAGTATCCTTTTCTTTAGTTCTCCATTTATATGTTACCAGCCAATTTGTTTGAGGCGCTATCATAGTATTAGCATTCAGCGGCTGTATAAATTTATCTCTCATTTCAAAGTAATAGTTAGGCACCTTTTCCTGTAGTAAGAATTTATTTTTCATTTCAGGAGTATAGTAAATAATAATCGGAAAAATTACTAGGATCGCCGAAGCAATTTTTATATACCGTTTATTAGTACAAGTAATTAAACATAAGAGGAAAACCCCTAAAAGATAAGAAACTGCGTACAGATTAATAAACATTAACTTAGTGAAAGTTCTGAAAGTTTGCGCCAGTGGTACGTAATTCCAAAATAACAAAAATACCCTTTCAAATGGAGCCTTATTGCCATTTAAAACTGGGAACGTGATGATAAATAATAATAAACAAAAAAAAATTCCCTTTTTATATTTTTTCTCCTTATTTATAAAAATACTGGAAAAGGCAGCAATCGCAACAATATAACTGGAAAATAATAAAATTATATTGGTGTTATAATAAGCTAAAGGAGATTCGCCGCTACCGAAATAATAAGGTACAATCCTAAAAAAATTGACGACATTAGTTAGCTTAGTAATCAGGTTGGCGACATCAATGCTGGCAGTAGATTGTATAGCTGTATCAAAGAAATTTCCTGAACTACCCAACATTTGGTAAACCAAAAGGTATATCCAGGAAATATTAAGCAAGATATAACAAAAACTGAGTGCCAAAAAATTTTTAAATAAAAAAACTTTATTACGATAAATATGCCTGAAATTAAATAAAAGAAAAAAAGGAAGCATGTATAGATATAAAAAGAAGTTTTGGAGGTATATATTTGCCAAAGTGATAAATATACTCGCAATTATCACCCTCTTCCACATTATTTCTTTTTTTTGGTTGGAAAAAAATACATCATACAGGTAGATAAAAGAAAAATTTATAAAAGCAAGAGAATAAATCAGCAATATGCCGCTATAGTACGTATGAGTAATAGGACTGACCAATGCGAATATCCCAATTACAAAAGCAATGAAATCGTTCTTGAATATTTTCTTATAGAAATAAAAAAACGACAAAGAAAAAAGATAAAAACCAAGGAAAGAATAAAAATAACTGTGCAGATTTAAGTTGAAAATAAAGCGGCTGGCAATGATAAAAAACGAAAAGATATAATTCTGAAAGATTCCATAATTAGTCGCTCCGCTATTGTACAAATCGCTCCATATAGCAAGCGATCCATATACTTTTTCTGGATAAAATATATAGGATGTTTGCACATCCCCAAAATACAGAAGTCCTTTTCCCGGCACCCCCCATATAACAAAACAAAATCCGAATAGTATAATAGGATAAATCCAAGCAGTTTTTTCTTTAAGAAAAGATTTTATTATAATGAATTTATCCCTTATCATAGTCGTTCATAAAAGCTTGCAAGAACTCCCCCTAAAGTATTCCATGCAAGATCTTTTTTTGCTTTTTTCATTTTTTCTCTAATTTCTCTCTGTTTTTGAGGATTATTTAAAAAGCTAACCACCCTATTCGCCAGATCGTCAAGGCTGGAACCAATGATGGCACATTCATGCTTTCGCAAAATACGACAGGCTTCCGTATCAGTATTATTAGTCATTATAGGAACTCCTCCATTTATAAATGTTCCGAGACGCGTAGGAAAACAGGCTTTTTCAAGAGTTGAATCTCCCATAGTAAAGAGAATGCAGTCCGCCGCCCCAAGATACAATGATAGTTTCTCTTTATCCAAATAGCCAATGTTAGTTATTTTTGAAAACATTTCAGACCTGAATTTCTCTCCTTTTGCCTGTTCCTTAATTATTTTTTTAGGATCATTGTTGAAATAAAGATCGATTGTGCTATCCATAAGGTTGATCTTTTCAAAAACACGAAACAGATAAATGGTCCGTTCGCGAAAGAAAGTATTGCCAAAAGTCAAAATAATTTTTTTATCATCGGGAAGACCTAGTCTTGTACGCGCTTCCCTTCGTTCCATAGGAGTAAATTGCTCTTCGTATATACCATTAATGATTTTCAGCCTGTTTTTTATTCCTATTTTTTCAAGTTCCTTCATAAGAAAATCACTTGTCGCCGTGGCATTTTTGGAAAGCTTTTGGAGATGATATTCACAGAACTTGAGATAAGCACGAACCAATGGGTTATTATACGCCGGTACATGGATATGGGCGTCCGTCCAATAGTCATCCCAATCTACAACAATTCTTTTTTTTAGCATAGTCGCTAAAAGAAAAGGAATATTTGATTCCATCTGAACAATAGTAAAGGAGTGGATAATATAGTATTTTTTAAAAAGAACAAAAAAAGTAGCAATAATACCACGCATAATCCGCCCTGTGAGGAAGTGATTTATTTGGATTCTGGGCAATTCATATTGCCAGAGATTTTCATTGATCTTAGTTTTTCGGATTCTCAGATCAAATTTTCTCGGGCTTGAGACTAAAAGATCCACATGGTAACCTCTCTGTGACATTGCCCGCGCTAAACCAATAGCCCGGATATACCCGCCAAAATCAACGTAACATGGTTCAATAAAAAGTATCCTTTTTTTATTGGTCATTTTTTTGAATCTTAATAAATAGTATATCGCCTAATCCCAAAAGATCGGTAATAAGGTCATAAGGGTAAGCAAAAACAACCAAAAAAAGGTTATTAGCGAGACGGAATTTCTTCTTTTTTGTTAAACTATTGATAAAATTGGAAATACTACACACAAGCCCGGCAGTGGACGAATGTTTGTATTCCAGCATTTTAAAACCATTATTTTTCAAAAGCAATTTTAATGAGTCCAAAGAATAATTAATTAAATGTCGAGGTACATCGTACCCTATCCAATATTTTCCAAAAATATACGCGTTCAAGCTACGGACATTAGGAATAGCCATATATATAGTGCCATCTTCTGACAAGAGGCTATTAAGCTTTCGCATGCTTTCATTGGGATTGGGCAGATGTTCTAAAACATGCCACAATCTAATAGCATCAAACTTTTTTTCAGTAGCATAGTTTTCCAATGTGCTACAGGTCACATTTAAATTTTCCGCCCTTGCGGCCGCAACTGCCCGAGGATCAATCTCGATGCCATAGGTGTCCCATCCATATTCATTGAGTATTCTAAGATTAACAGAATCCCCGCATCCAACATCTAAAAAAGTTCCGCCGCTTTTTCTATAAACAGGCAAGATATCACTAAACTTTTTCCCAACAAATATAAGTATAACTTTCCAAAAGAACGAGAAATTATTCATTCCGTCAAAATTTACCCGAATAGTATTTTCTCTTAAATGGTCAAAAAAACTTTTTTTCCTTTTTACTCGATAAGAATAGTAGTCATTCGGATAAAACGTGCCTATTTTCTCATTGGCAGGCATAGGATACTGAAAGATAGTGCCGCAACTCAAGCATTTCCATAAAAAAAACTTCCCGGGTACCAACTTTTCATAAAAATCTCTCCCAGAAAACTTGAAATCACTATCATTCTTTCCACATACCGGACAAATAGCTTTTCCTTCTTGCTTGTTTATGACCGTATTACCCTTTTGCGCAATTACTATAGTGAAATAACCATACTTTTTAGGCCAATAAAAGAACAATGCTCTTTCCAATAATATAATCACATAATGAAAAAACATCCTTCCCATTCCATAATTGGCAGAAGATATTTTTTGTTCATATGTTGAGACCGTTCGTTTTCCCAGAAGAATTTTTATAATCGCCGCAACTTTTTTAAAACTAAACTGCGGGCGTGATTTAATGGTAAGAACCTTGAAATTTTTCTTTTTAAGAACTTCAATTACGTACTTATTTTGCACCAAAATGGGATGGAAATCATCGAGAGGTTTTTTATAACCCAGTTTCGCGAAAAAGATGGATAAAGGAGAGGTGTTTTCATATTCTAGATAAAGCATACCGCCTGGCTTGAGACAGCGAGTCATTTCTTCCAGAGCTTTGAGATAATCATCCATGTGGTCAATAGCGTTCACGCACGTAACAGCATCAAATGCATTATCCATAAAATCAAGACATTCTGCTTTTGAGGTAACATATTCAATATGAGAAAGTCTTTTGTATTTTCCAACATATTTATCATTAAGAGGATCAACAGCAACCATTCGTTTGCATGCCGGAAATAAATGCAAAACCGATACCGGTCCACTTCCCACATCAAGTACGGAACTTTCTGGACCGAGTTTTTTACTAATTAGTTTAAAATCTTCTGTTCTGGTTTTCCAATTATCCATTAGATAATTGTAAGTCATATCCGTCGCCAGCCAGGATCCCATTTCCATTTGTTGTGCGTGCTCCCACTTATTTTTGGCATTCATAATTTTCAAAAATAGTTAGTTATTTCGGTGTTAATCAGTATAATTTTCCAAACCTCTTAAAAGATAAAAGTAGTAGGATGGCCTCGGATTTCTTTTTATCTTTTGAAACATTTCCTGATCAGTTCTTTTTCTTATTCTTTTTTGAATTTTTTTTCTCTTAGCCATTGTTTCACTGAAATGTAACATATTCCACCAAACCGCTCGGTATACCACTAAAAAGTCTTGCATATCAAACTTTACGATGAATGCCAAGCTCCATGTGAAACTAAAGAGAAAGTATACAGGCAATATCCTGATCATCTCCATTGGACCGAGATTTTTAAGATAACTGCAGAGCCTGTTTTTAAAAGAATGGAATTGAATCACGCTCTGCGGCTTTCTGTTGCTCGTGCCGCCCATAAAATGATAAATATATGACTTTGGATAATACCAACATTCATAGCCGGCAAGCCATACCCGGTGGCAAAAATCAGTTTCCTCAAAGTAGCACCAAAAATCAGAATCAAACAGCCCTGTTTTTTCAACAACTTTTCGAGGAATCATCATGCACATCCCTTTTATACCATAGACAGGAAAACTATTATTATATATTGGCAGAGAGGCTTTTTTGTAAATTCCATAATGATAGTTAAATCCAGTATTGGTCCAGAATGAACCACAGGCGTCTAAATTTTCTTTTTTATTCATCAATCTTACCATTGGCTGTACTGCTCCTAGATTGGAAATTTCATCAAAGGCGTGGAGCATTTTCTCAATCAAGTCTTCCTTGAGAATAGTATCGTTATTAATAATAAGGATAAACTCCCCTTTTGAGTTTCTGTAACCGATATTATTTCCTTCCGCGTATCCGGAATTATCCTTATGTTCAATAATTTTGACCCGAGGATAGTTATGTTTGACGTATGTCACGCTGTCGTCCGCCGAATTATTATCAACAAAGATTGTTTCAAAATTGCTGTATGTCTGTTTAAAAAGAGAGCTAAAGAAATCGGGAATAAATCTTCTTCCGTTATAATTCACGATAATTACTGATACAAGCGGCTTTCTCTCCATAGTATTTTTTTACTTTTTTTTGTAGATGTTGCGATGGAACAGCGCCGACACTTTTTTTATATCAAGCATACCAAACACAAGTCCCGTGCTCGCTGACGCGTACTGAACAAATTTAAATATAACAAAACCAAATGCCAATATTGGATGTTTAAGCAACATCATAAAATTTTTAAAATAAGCTTTTCTTACTGGAAAAAGCTGCTTAACCGCGTATCCCTTTTGTCTTTTGATATACTCCCAGCTGTTCATTCCATAATAAAAGCTTTTTAAAAAAACTTCCTTAATAGAATCAATTTCGTCAATGTGAAGCTCCGTGGCAGTGATACGTCCGGTTTTGTATCCGGCTTTATTTAATCTTCTTTGCATATCGTAATCGTCCGCGTTAATGATGAGAGTAGTATCAAATCCTCCTAACGCTAAAAATACCTCTCGCTTAAAAAAACGCGCTGATTCAATAAAATCGTCCCCTATATACATATCCCTCTCCAACCCTTTCACCTTTGACCAGAAATTATTCGTTCTTGACTTCACGGAAGCATAGACCGCGTCGTAATTTTTTTCTTCGCAACAACGCACACATTGTTCAATATAATCTTTGTCCAGCACCATATCGCAACCAGTGATAAAAACATATTTTCCTCTGGACATTTGTACCCCATAATTGTCCTGCGCCGCTCGTTCTGGTCCCTTTTGATATACAGTCACTCCCATGCTTTTGGCAATTTCCACTGTTTTATCCGTGCTGAAATTATCCACCACAATAATTTCAATGTTGGGATAAGTTTGGCTATGTATTGACTTTATATTTTCCGCGATATATTTTTCCCCGTTGAGCACGGGGGTAATAGTAGAAACCAACGGTTGTTGTTTTTGATCAGTCATATTCTGAAACAAGGGCTAAGAATTAGAAATTTTTTCATTCAACCTCTTAAATATTATATGTGGTAACTCTTTTGGGGTGTCAACTCCAGCTCGTTCCGCTAAATAGTCTTCAATAAGATGACCTACTTCACGTTGGGCTTGAAAAAAAGTACGCCCACCCCATAAAACTCTACCTTTCTCGTTATATGGATAACGTGTCACGGCAACCAAATCCAAATAATCCATTCGCTCATCAAGAGTTACAATTGTAGTGCCTCGAGTAATATCATCAATATAGTGCATAACCATTTCGGTAATCTGAAGATTTGGTTTAAGTTTGACCACATTTCCCTCTTCAATAATAGCAAAATAGGGAAGAGAGGTATGAGCCACTTTTTTAGTAAGAGACACCACATCCTTCGAAACGCCATGCTCTAGCAGTCGTTTTTCTGATTCACTATAAGCCGCCTCAATTTTTTCAGGATCAGTGACACCTTTAGTAGATTCAATCTCAAATTTCTTTCCGGCATCGTGAACAAGTGTAGCGATAACGAGCTTCTCTTTCTCCTCAGGAGCCAGTTTGAGCATATCAGCTAACTCTTCTGCGGCAGCCGCTTCCACCAAGCAATGTTCTGTCGGATCCCCCCAACGCTTGCTCTTCTCAAACAGCTCACCACGAGAATTCGTAACTTTGGTTACCCCAAATTCAGACCGACGCTGTGTCTGTCCAGCCACCTGATGTATCTTATAATATTGCTTATATTTTAGAGCTAACTTCACAAAAAAATTTCTTCTTTTTGTCTCAAACATTGCTAATGGTAATTCTGGATGCATATTCTTTTTTTAGTCTGGAAATTAGACTACTAGGAATTTCAAATTATATATGTCTTGACTCCCGCTTTTTCTCCCGAAAGACGATCATCCTCTGAATTACCAATATACACAATCTCACTAGCATTCATCTTCCATTCCCGCATTATCTTCTCTAAATCTTTCTCTGTCGGTTTTGGCTCAATACAATTATCTTTTGCGACTATAACGTCTAACTTTCGTATAATATTTTTTCCAATAAAATTGTCCACGCACTTCTTTGTATTCATCGAATAAACGGCAATCTTTTTATCTCGAAGAGAGTTAACATACTCTATTAAATCATAATTCAGTTTATACCTTTCTTCCTGCAGCTCAAATTCGGCAATAATATCAAGAAGCTTAAAAAAAAAGGTTCTTCCAAATTTTTCTCTGGCTTGATGAATTTTTTGATCCAAGGGAGTGTATTCGATTTCCTCCACTTTTTCTTTTTTTGTGAAATCAGAAAGAGTTTTTTTTAATGTTATCCAATCAACATTCAAATCAACCAACGTTCCATCTAGATCAAAAACTATTCCCTTATAGCTTGCTATATCCTCTGCTAAATTTCGATACTTGTCCATTGCTCTCCTTTTACCAACTTATACCCCATATCCATTAACCGGATCCAGTACCAGCCTGCCGGGATACCATTATATTGCGGCAGTTCTGGCAAAGATTCTCGTCCGTCTAAAGCCATCTTCACGTAGTAATATGGCATGTTGAGACCAGCCGTACTAAAATTATTGCTTGTAGTGAAAAACCTTCCCGCGTTAATCTCAAGCAAGCACGGGACCCCATCCTTGTTTTCTTTAATGTCGGCGCAAAATATACCTGTAGCGGAAGGGTCAACCAGCTTAATTACCTTGGTAACTAATTCATTTATGTCATCGCGATGCACTGTTTTGGCAACAGATGGGGATGAAGACTGTCCGGAAGGAAATAAGTTGCCAAAAAGGTATTCTTCCCGTTTTCTTACCATAGAAGTAACCAATTCGCCTTTATACCAAATACTTTGAAAAGCATATTCTCCACCAGGCAGAAACTCGCTGATCATAAAATCAGATATTTTTAAACCCTTCATTTTTGTCCAATAATCTATCCAGCCATTCGCTTGTAGAATGGTACTGACCGGCAAACTTGCTTTTGAGCCAGCGCCACGAGTAGCACGCAACCAAACCCTGTCCTGAAAACGAAGCAGATCATCAAGAGCCGATTGAATATCTGATTCGCTATTTATGTGGTAGGCTTTCGGAACATTAAGACCATTTTTCTGAAGCAAGCGATTAAATTCTGCTTTATTGGTAGTAATGGCAAGGGTTTCAGGCGTAGGAAATAAGGTCCTGGCATTCACTTTATCTCTATTTCTCGAAATAATATAAACTTCCTGCTCTGGTTGCGAGTGAACGAAATCTATCTTTTCTCTTTTTATAATCTCATTAAGCTTATCTATATAATCCGGGGAGTCCGCCACCGGAAGGATATACTTCACATTCAAACCTTCCGTAAGTTCAATGTGATATTTGCTTATGTCCGCACCGACAATATATAAATCTTCTTCTTTTACAAGACGAAGAGAAGCAACAAAGTTGGCTCCAGGCGCCCCCCCCGCTCCGGTAACTAAAATTCTTTTCATATATGAAATATTAAAAAAATTATTGATATTTCAAATCACCTTATGCGGATATGTATCCGGGTCTTTTTGATTATGCACCTCGTTTACTAAAGCCAGAAGTATAAGCTCATTCTTTCCGACATTCTTAAAGGCATGTGATTTATTTGGTTGCATATTTATAATAATATTTTGACTTGCTTTAACCAGTTTCGCTTCTTTTTTTCCTGTTTTCACATCCTTAACAACCAAACGACATTCACCCTGAATAACATAAAACCATTCCGACTTTCTTAAGTGATAGTGATTGCCTCGAATTACTCCCGGTTTTGATTTGGAAACAAAAAAATGCTTCGCTTCTTTAAATATTTCCGCGTGTGTATTTTCAACCAAAGAACCCCTGTCGTCGCTATACTGTTTTAATTTTATGATTTTCATAAACCTTTCAAATAAAATCCAGTGAATTACAGATATTCGCAGTAAAATTTTTTAAACAATTTTCTAACTCTTTTTGAGTCATATAATTTTGTTCTTGATGGGAACTAAAGTGGCTCATTTTTGGTATTTTTTCTCCTCGAGTAGTAAGTACATTTTCGCGTAAATCTGCGACACTGTAGGGAGTAATGATATAATGATCACCCTTCGCTTTTACTCGATATAATTCATCTTCTGTTATTAAGTGCTCATGAATTTTTTCACCAACTCGCGTACCTATGTTATGTATAGGATAGTCACCCTTTTTTCCCAGCACCTTTAAGAAAGATTTTATGATGCTAACGATTTTGACTGATTTCATTTTTCTTATCACTATTTCTCCATCCTCTCCATTCATCGCCGCCCAAAATATAAGATCGACTGCCTCGGCTTTAGACATAAAAAATCTCGTCATATTAGGATCAGTAACCGTTAGGGGAATGCCATTGACAATCTGGTGATAAAAGATTGGAAACAAGCTACCATGTGTTCCAATAACATTACCAAATCTTACGTTTACAAAACGATGATTAATGTTCCCTATATGACCACCATGAGAAATAATAATTTTTTCCTGAATAGCTTTAGTTAATCCCATTACATTTGATGGATTAACCGCCTTATCAGTTCCTACTGAAACAACACGGGAAATATTATTTAGGATAGCCGCTTTCACAATATTAAGACTGCCTATAATATTAGTTTTGATAAATTCCTCGGGCATCTCTTCTGAAACTGGCACGTGTTTAAGAGCCGCACAGTGAAATAATATATCAACGCCGTTAGAAACCGACACAACCTTCTCTAAATCCCTAACATCACCTATGACATAAGAGATATTATCGTGTTTGGAATATTTGTACCGGAGTTGGTGCTGTTTATATTCATCTCTGCTAAAAACAATTATTTTTTTTGCACGTAAAGAAACTAATGCTTTTAGAACCTCGGAACCAATACTCCCTGTCCCTCCCGTGATTAATATTGTCTTATCTTCGAAGAAGGTCTTTTTACTTTGCATATTCTTGGATCTTATCAATTATAAAACCGATTTCTTTTTCCGTTAGACTTGGATGTACAGGCAAAGACAAAACTTGTTTGGCAAGTCTCTCGGCAACAGGAAAATCTCCTTCTTTATATCCGAGTTTAGTAAAATGAGGATGCATATGCAAAGGTTTGGGATAATATATAGTTGACCCAATATCGTGACTTTTCAAAAAATCCATGAGTTTTTCGCGTGAAGACTTAAACTCTTCGGTAATTCTGATTGTATATTGATGAAAGACGTGTCGCTTTTTTTCCATCACTTTCGGTAAAATCAAACCTTTTATTCCTGCTAGTCCATGAGTGAGTATTTCCGCGTTAGATCGTCTCTTTTCATTTAGCTCATCAACCTTTTTTAGTTGTACTAATCCAATAGCGGCGCTTATATCAGTCATTCGATAATTGTAACCAATATCCCAATACTCATAACGTGTTTTTTCTGACTGGCCATGATGCCTAAACCGCCTGCTTTTTTCCATTATTTCCTCATCATTAGTAGTAATCATGCCTCCTTCTCCACTCATAATATTTTTTGTGGCATACAAAGAAAAAGCACTAATATCGCCAAAATTTCCAGCTTTTACGCCTTTGTATTCCGCGCCTATGGCCTGACAAGCATCCTCGAGAATCATTAGGTTATTCTTTTCAGCCAACTTTTTAAAAGACTCGTAGTCATACACTTGGCCATACAGATCAACAGGCAAAATAGCCTTTGTCTTGCCGGTAATTTTCATCTCTGCTTCTTTCGGGTCGAGATTAAAATCTTCTTCAGAAATATCAGCAAAAACAACTGTGGCGTTTTGCATAAGAATAGGATTAGCGCTCGCTACAAAAGTAAACGGCGAGGTGATAACCTCATCACCGCGAGAAATTCCTAAAGCATAAAGACCGGCATGAATAGCCGCTGTTCCGCTATTAAAAGCTACCGCGTATTTGGAGCCGCAATACTTTGCAAATTTTTCTTCAAACTTCGAGGTCTCCGGCCCTTGAGCGATTATTCCTGATTTCATCACCGCAATAACCGCTTCAATCTCTTCTTTTTCAATAATGGGCTTTGAAACATTGATCATAAAAAAATATTTTGAGTTTTTTATTTCAAAAAAAATATTAATTAAGAATATTTTTCAGTTCCTTTTCGTTTTCTTTGATCCATTCGTATATTTCAGTAAAAGTCTGCTTTGCATTTTTCTGGCATTTCCACCCGGAGATTGTGTGAAATTTTTTAGAATCAGAAATATAAATCCGCACATCGTTCGGTCGGTTTTCATTAACATGCTCTATTTTTATTTTATTGCCCGTGATTTCTTCGCATAAACAAGTCATCTCAAGAAGAGAAAGACTGTTTTCAACACCACCTCCAATATTATATACTTCACCATGATACTTATCAATTTCTTCAATTTGAATTTTCAAAGCCTTAAAAAGATCATCAACATGCATAAAATCCCGAACCTGTTTTCCTTCTCCTCCATAGCCGATATAGGACAGTGCCTTATTATTCCAAAAATGTCTCGCTATCCATAACACTATAACACCCTGATCAATTTTTCCCATTTGCCATGGTCCAGTTATCACGCCACAACGATTGATGACACCCTTCAAACCATAGGTATCCATATATTCTTGAAAGATAAGTTCCGAGCATAACTTTGTCGCCCCATACAGAGAGCGAGCTTTTCCTAAGGGAAAGTCCTCACTTACTCCTTGAGCAGAAGCTCCTTGCGTTTCCTGAGAGACTTCCAGCTCAAATCTCGAATCAGTTTCTCTAAATTTCAGTGAATTGAGTTCCTGGATAGGATATACGCGGCTTGTTGAAAAAAAAATAACTGCCGCAGCATGTTTACGCGCTAGCTCAAGACAATTGATCGTGCCTGTAAGATTGGTATCAATAAGATACTCAGGCGACCCACCTACTCCTGCCAAAACAGAAGGCTCTGCGGAACATTCTAACAGCAGGTCTATTTTCTTGTCTATATCCGCTAGATCACTTTTATTACGGATATCTCCATGAATAAATTCTATTCCTTTATCCCTGAGTCTTGGAATATTTAATTCTGATCCTCGTCTCTTTAAATTATCAAAAGCTAAAATACTTGCTTCGGGATAAGCCTCTTTTAATTTAATGCCTAGATTCGATCCAACAAATCCAGCACCTCCGGTAATTAAGATATTTTGATAATGCATTATTTCTGCTTAAAAATGACCCGCTGCACAAATTTCTTTCAGAATATCATCTATTCCGTATTTGAAGTCCCATGCTGGATAATGGCTTTTAAATTTTGAAACATCGCTGATATACCATATATGATCGCCAATTCTGTTAGTTTTAGAATATTTTATATTAGCCTTTTTCCCTGTAATTTTTTCAAGCTTATCAATAGCTTCCTTCATTGAAACATTGGAATGGCGGCTACCCCCCATATTATATACTTCAGCTACCCTTGGTTTCTGATAAAAATTATAGAACGCGTTTACAAGATCATACGAATGAATATTGTCTCTTACTTGTTTTCCTTTATACCCGAAAATATTATATTGTTTTCCTGTTGCTACACATTTTGCCAAATATGCCAGAAATCCATGAAGTTCCGCACCACTGTGGTTTGGTCCAGTTAAACATCCTCCTCTGAAAACAGCAGTCTTAAGACTAAAATATCTTCCGTACTCCTGAACCATTACATCAGCTGCTACTTTTGAAGCTCCAAATATGCTGTGCTTGGTCTGATCAATTCGCATAGTTTCATCTATACCTTCATAGAATGGATGATTTTTATCAATTTCCCATCGTGTTTCCATCTCAACAAGAGGAAGCTCGTTTGGCACGTCTCCATAAACTTTATTCGTTGAAGTAAAGATAAAAACCGCTTTTGGGCTGTATTTTCTAAAGTTTTCCAGCAATACCAACGTTCCATTCGCATTAACAGTGAAGTCAGTAAATGGCTCCCTGGCCGCCCAATCATGAGATGGCTGAGCAGCGGTGTGAATAATTACGTCAAATTTGTATTTTTTGAATATTTTTTCTACTTTACTGTTATCTCGAATATCAAAATTATGATGAACATAACCAGGAATACTTTTTTTCAGTTCTTTGACGCTCCATTTAGTACTCGCTTCAGGCCCGAAAAAATATTGTCGCATATCATTATCAACCCCGTGAATTTCAAAGCCTTTTTTTGCGAAGAATCTCACAGACTCAGATCCTATTAGTCCCCCCGACCCGGTGATTAATGCTGTTTTCATTATTTTAGCTTAATTTTTACTTTTTGATTACATAATTACAACAAACTTCAGTTAAAATTAACCAAACTCTTTTCCATCAAATGCCTCTGCCAATGCTCCCGGGTTACAATCTTTTCTATTTCAAACCCGTTCTTCGCCCGAAAAATTATTGAATAAAATTTCACGCTCATATCATTGAGAAACACATCCGCACTGAGATGAAAAAACGCTCCCAGGGCTAAAGCGAAAATAAATGACTTTACTTTTAAGTTTTTTGCTACATACGCAATTACTACCAGAATAATAACATATTCCCACCCGTGAAACAAGACATAGATTTTATCGCTTTTGAGAAACTGGTATCCGTTCACAAAATAATCTAATTTAAAACTAAGCCCAAAAGCAAAAAAATAATCCAGAACATGATCCAAATCAATCAATAAGCCTCCAATTATTCCGCCGACAAAAGAAACAATTGGTTTGCGCCATAATCTCCATGCGATAAATCCCGCCAGCATGGCGAAGAAAAGGTGGATAAGTAAATGCAAAAATAAGCTCATATTTGCTTTAATATTGCTAAAAATAAAACTAACAAAAATTCAATACCTATTTACCTTCAAAAATACACTTATAATTTCCCCTTTTCCTTTATTTTTTTCGCGATTTTGTCGCTAATATTCCAGTATAATTTTAATCTTTCATATAGTTCATTCGCCATTTTTTCAGAATAGGTATGCACTGACAAATTTCTGTCTTCAGCCATTGACATGCATTTCTCGATATCCTCCTCGTTGAAATCAAATATGACGCGAATTTCTCTAAAACAAGACTTCGGAGAGCTACAATCAATTGCTTCTATTTTTTGCAAATAGATTTTTGTTGTTTTCCATAGTAACTCAAAAGAGAATTCAAATCGCTGAATGGAAGCGTCCCGATTTAAATCGGAAAACGGAGCATCCATGGCTTCTTTCCAGGCAGAAAGAGCCTGTTTTAGATCGGAGAGTTTTTCTTCTAAATAATCCATATTTTTTTTCCTTTGAGCGTTCGCGCGCGAAAAGATTCTTTTGCCTTATTGATATTAACCACATCAAACTTATACGGCAGAGCTGATTCTTCCAGTTCATTCTTAATGCGATATATTTTTTTATCAATTTCCGGATCATCGCTAATAACTCCCAAATCAACATCCCCGAACTTATCCTGAATGACACTGGAACCGAAAATAAAAACCCCGCCGTTTTTTTCTACGTGCTTCTTAACGATTTCTGTAATTTCTGAAATATATTTTTTACTTATCATGTATGTACTTTTTGTCCGATAAGTCCGGCTTTTTCTTTTTGTTAATATACCACACCATTTGACTTTCGCACAAATATTTGCTAAATTTTGAGGCTGTACGTGTGAGACAAGATTGATTTGAACGCTCTTTAACAAGGAGGATTGTCATGAAGAAGAGGCTTTTTGGCGTCAGTACAATATCGCTTCTGCCACACAGCTTAGGCAGAGGTGGATTCGATAGGTCGAAAACAATCGCTAGTCAGGCAGGATTTGATGTCCTGCAAGTTTTGCCCTTACGAGGGTGGAGTGTTGAGGCTTGGGAAAACGAAAAGCTCACTGGGAAGTTACTGGAGTTTGTAGGATTGAATGGAAATTGGATAATCTCTTATCAAGACGCATGGAATGGAGGAAGTTTGTTTAGTGCTATCGAGCGCGAGATATACCAGTTTATAACGCGTAAAAAGTGCGCCATGGAAGAAAAACCGCTTTTTTACGATTGGTTTTTGTTTGGAAGTTGGAAAAAATCCAGCTAAAAACCGTCGGTTGTGCGAATTGCGTAGCCGACGGTTCTTTGCTTAAAGATCCGTTAAATACTTATCAAACCTCTCAATCCACTTCGCCTTTTCCGGATTAAACAAAAACGGTTCCACGTCGCGGGCCGCTTGTTTTAAATTAAGCTTTGAAACTACTCTTTTCATTTCCGCGATCAATTCCTGTTTGTTTTTAATATTATATCCTTTTTCTTTGAAAATTTTATATTCCGGCTCGAGATTTTTCTGCGCCAGAAACCAGATAAGATCATAAAAATCCCGTCCTTTCTGGTACGGACGCAAAAACAGCGCCAGCACTTTTTGCGCGAAAAGAGTTTCCAGCGTATTCACCACGATTGGAAACTTTTCATTGAAGCTGTCCACAAGTTTCATTTCGGTATGAATATTTTTGTAAGGACTGAAATCAATTTCAAACTTGATCAAAAATTTTTCATCCTTGGAAACCTTGAAGCCAAATTCCTGGAGCACGTCTTTAAACTTGAAATAAATAATATGGATATTCGCGGTGGTTTTTACTTTTGTATCCAGGTTGAATCCTGACAATTCAATGTTGCGGACTAGTTCTTTTTGGAGTTTATGGATAGAAAATCCCTTCTTCTTCACTAAATCAAAATCAAGATCTTCCGAAAAACGATCAATTCCATGCGCAAACCTCAAGCAGGTTCCTCCCAAAAATGAAAGCGCGTCATCATAACTGCTTAATGAGAGAGCTTTCAGGATATGAGTCTGAAGATATTCCTTTAAAATATCTCTGTCCCGATGGGGAATTCTTTTTTCTTCCGCGTATTTTCTGAAGAAGTCCTTATTAGGAAGCATAGTATTGAATAAATTTTTCCGCTAATCGCGATACTTTTTTATTTTTGAAAGATTTAGCAAAAAAAATTAACCTTTTTTTATTATATTTAAAATCTTCATTAAACCTATACCCTGAAAATTGTTCCCTCGTGCCGTTTAAGATATTTCGATTAAGATAGAAAAAATCAACCAGCGCTTTTTCAGGCAGAGCCAGATTAAACGAAACGTTTTTCTCCTGTTGAGTTACAAACCCTCCGAAAGCTTCTTTTTTAATTTTTTTATAGCTAAATTTCCCGAAGTATTCATTCATAAAAGATTTCGCTTTTCTCGTGGTAACGGAAGTGGTGGAAAATACCGCTTCCGGAATGATACCGTAATATCCAAGGGCCGATTCCATACTCACATAAGAAGGAAAATAAATTTTTGAAGCCAGAATGATTGGGCTTGTTTCACCCCTTAAGTCGTCTACATAATAAAATCCCTTTCTGATTTTAACCAGATAATCCTGCCTTTGCCAATTTTTTAGATTATTAAGAAAAGATTTAGTAAATTTTTTACCTAAAATAAGCCTTAATTCCTTAGTTTGAAACAATGGAATCTCCTCGATTTTTTTTCTGAATTCTATAAATTTCATTTCTTTAATTCATAAAAAATAGTGACTTAAAGAATCATGATTTTATAGTAGCACACATTAAGATTACCTGCAAACAACTTACAAGCCTCCCGTTCTCTCATCCCTTTTTGAAAAATCCGTCAAGTGCCCCAGTAATTTCCACCCCGCCATCCATAAGAATTTTACGTCATCCCAGGAACGGACAGAAAGAATTTTGCGCGCGATAAATTGCGGACTCATAAACGATTTATACAGCCCTTGCACCAGCTCTTTGGCGTCCTCTGTCGAAAGCGAAGACTTCATCACCATCTCGCGCTGGTCAAAGCGTTCATATTCTTTAGTTGTGAGCATTTCGTTTTCCTCACAATATTTATAAAGCGGCGTACCGGGATACGGAATGACAATCGTGCCCTGCAATGTGTCCACATATCCTTTCTTAAATAACTTTTTCGCTAAATTAATAGTGCGTTGCGCCATTTCTTTAGTCTCCCACGGATATCCGATCATGGCGGTGATATGCGGTTCAAGTCCGCCATCTTTGCATAGTTTCAATCCCGGTTCAATCTCTTCCGCTTTCAAATTTTTACTGATTTTATCCAGTGTTTCCTGATTAGCCGATTCCAGGCCGAAAAGAATAAAACGAAAGCCGGCTTTTTTCATAAGTTTCCAGGTATTCAAGTCGCGTATTCCGGTAATGCGCATATTACAACTAATAGTCACTTTCTTGTTATACCCGCGAGAAATCATGCCGTGGCAAAATTCTTCCAGCCACTTACCTATCGGAAGAGAGCCGGAATCCTCCATAATTTCCCGCGCGCCCAGCTTGATTAAATTCTCTACTTCTGCCAGCGCTTTTTCTGCTGACATAGTTCGAAAATTTTTCCCCGGGAAAAAAGTCGTCCAGGCGCAAAACGTGCATCTCCCCCACCAGCAATCCCTTCCGCTCATCATATAGGCGCCGGGTTTGTATTTAAAATTCCCATTTTTATACGCGTAATCCTTCCATCGCGTAAGCTTGCGATCAATAAGCGGTAAGTCATTCAGATTATGCGCCGCTAAATTGGAAGGACCGGAACTGACTATACCATTTGCTTCATTACGATACCAGAATCCTCCTTCCAGGGGAGTACTTTTCGACAAGTGATTGGCTAAACTTAAAAGCATAAAATCATAATCGCCGGAAGTAATGATATAATCCGCTTTGCATTTTTGAAGCGACTCCTGTGGAAGCGCGGTAACATGATCGCCCATTAATACCACTTTTACGGAAGGAAGCTCCCGCTTTATTTCATCCACTATTTTCCAATGCATTGCCACCACCGGCGTTTTGGTTTCCATCGCGATTAAATCCGGTTTCTCGCGCACTATTCTTTCTTTCCATTGCTTGTAACTCAATTCCTGGGCGATACCGTCGTCCCATAGCACTTGATAGCCATGATGCGCTAAAAGCGATGCCGCGTACGCCGGAATAACCGGATAAATATACGTCGGATTGTTAAACCATTGAAACTGCCTGTTTTGCGTCAGACATGGAATGCCTTTTTTGCTTTCCAGCGGAGGGTACGAGATTGATATTTTCATAGGATGCGTAAAAATTATTTTTTATTAGTTACGAGAATTTATTTATTACAGGACTTACGCGTTTAGCTTTCTTTCCTGTCATTCCCGCGTAGGCGGGAATCCAGGAGTATACCATACGGCTATCTAATAATAATCCAGATATAGAGTAAAAAGAATCGAAATTAGTATATTTTTATATTTCACCTCGCCCATTAAATCCTGGATCCCCGCCTTCGCGGGGATGACAAATGCTTAAGTCATTTATTATCTTAACTTACTTACTAAATTTCTTGTAAATACAAACCCGCGAATAAAATTAAATCCGTACACGATATGCGTAAAAAATATGCAATAAATGGCATGGCCGGCAATTCGCGTATTTTTCTCATATCTTCTGATGTCAATAAACGCTTTTATAAGCGCCAATAAATATATCATCCATCCTAATAAATAAAATCTTAGCACATAAAAACTCATGCTGCTAAAAACACCGCCCGCGACAATGAACAACAGAAAAAAACTGGGAACAAAAAATTTAAATTTACACGAATTCTTCGGATATTTTTTCGCGAAAAATCCGCGATGGAGTCCATAGCCTCCTACTTGTTTGAGATGCTTTATAATTCCCGCGCGGCGGTGATGGTATACGATAAGATTCGGGTCATAGAGAATGCTCCCGGGATATTTTTTTACTAAATCCAGACAAAGCTTCGTATCCTCTCCCGGCCAGAAGTCGCTGTTAAATCCTCCCAATTCCGCGAATACATTTTTCCGCATGGAAAAGTTTACACTCGGCCAATCATCCACAATACTTTTATTCCCCACCGGAACATATCTCTCCGGATTACCTCCAGAGAAAGCGCTTAAGAAAACCGCGCCGCTTACTTTTTGCCAAAAATTATCTCCCGCGGGAGTAACGGCCGGTCCTCCGACTGCCATAATTTTAGAATCCAAAAAATCTTTATCCAATACATCCAGAAAATCAGCTTCCGGATACGCGTCATCGTCAATAAACACTAAAATTTCTCCCAGGGCGTCCTGTATGGCTTTACTTCTTTTTGTCGCCGGACCGCAATGACCGGTGGCAATTTGTTTTGTTTTCGGCCAGTTTTCAGCAGTTGCTTCATCGGGATACACAATAATTTCGTAATCTTCTCCGGGTATTTTTAAAATAATCGGAACCGCCTCGCGAATATAATCGTTTATTTCTTTGACGGGAATAATAAAACTGTATTTTATCATAGAAAATTATATTTTCCTTCGGCGAATAACATACATCGGACGATTGGTAACTTCCCCGTGAATATTGGCAATATACAACGCGATAAGCCCCAGGCAACTGAGCACAATACCAATTAAAAATAAACTGGCTACCAATAATACTGCGGGACCAGAAAACACTATTTTATGAAACACGTAATCCCCGACCAGAATAAATAACCCGAAAATCCCGGACAAAAATACTGTGACAAGCCCTAAATATCCGGCTATCTTCAAGGGAAAAAGACTAAGCCCCACAAAGCTTGCCATGGCGAGACGAAAGAGTTTTGCAAAACTATACCCCGCGTTGCCGTGCATCCTTTCGTTGGATTGGAAATAAATGTACTCCCGGCGAAATCCCAGCCAGTCTATTAACGCCCTTGTCATTCTGCTTTTCTCCGTAAAGCGGTTAAATTCGTCTATAACTACCCTGTCCATAAGACGAAAATCAGTCGCGTTAGGCACTACTTTTACTTCCGCGATACGGTTGATGATTTTATAAAAAACCGCCGATCCCAGCCGTTTTACTAATCCTTCGTCTCGGCTTCTTTTTCTTACTCCCACCACCACCTCCATTCCCTCTTCCCATTTTTTAAGAAATTCAGGAATAAGTTCCACTGGATGCTGAAGGTCCGCGTCAATCATCACGCAGGCGTCTCCATTGCAGTGATGTATACCGGCAGTTGTCGCCATTTCTTTGCCAAAATTACGGGAAAAATCCACCAGATGAACATTAGTATCTATGCCCGCCAATTTCTCAATTTCCTCCGCGCTTTTATCCCTGCTTCCGTCATTTACGAAAATTAATTCAAAATTGTATTGACTGGAGAGCGCCTGAAAAACACGGTGCAATTTCCCATAGAGAAGAGGAACGTTTTTTTCCTCGTTGTATACCGGAATAATGATTGAGATCAGTTTCATAATTAAAATGCCGCCTTATTTTGAGACCGTTTTTTTCTTTCCAATAAAAAGAAAGCGCCTGCCCCAAGAGATACCGCTTGAGAAATGATAAGTATTACCAGTATATCATAAATACTTTTTCCGTACATAAATATTACTCCCATAGTAAATAGCGCCACCGCGAGAAGCGCGTACGCGATCCTGGTTTTATGCAAAGAAAGCAGATATTGAAAAATAACGTTCGAGAGGGAAAACAACGCCACTGAAACGGCAAACCAGCCAAGATATGACGCCACGTCCTGATACTTATCTCCAAAGAGAAGGCCGAGCACCCATTCCGGATACAAAAAATACACCGCCGTAGCCACGAAAGAACTGGCCCCCACAAGAAATAAAGATGCCAGAAGAATAGTGCGGGAAGAATTTCCTTTATGGTTATTCTCCGCCGACATGGAAAAAAGCACGCTCGCGATAATTCCCGTAGAGAAAAAAATAATTCTGGATACTACAGTCAACGCGCCGTATTGTCCGGCGGACACCTCGTCCAGGTTACGTTTGGCAAGAATCATATCCGCGTTCCCCAGAATAGTAATCGCTAAATTTCCCGCGAATACCGGCATTACGTATTTTTTAAGAGAACGAAATTGAATAGTTGTCTTCCCGCTTATCCCGGCTACTGCGTCTTTTTTGACAAAAATAAATTTAAGCGCCGCCACGGAAGCAATGTAGGCCGCCAAAATACCCAGCGCGAAGCTCCCGATTACTCCGTTTAAACCGAACCCGACGCGTACCAGCGCGATACCCGCGACAAGTTTTATGAGCGCTCCCCATACGCCTGTCACGCTTGCTTCTTTAAATTTTTGCCAGCCTCCTAAAATACCCGAATTAATCGCGGCAAAAAAAGAAAGAAACATGGAAAGCCAGATTATGATAAGAGAGAAATTATTTTGAATACGTAAAAATCTGCCCATAAAAGGGGTGAGTATGATAGCGCCGGCTAAAATAGGCAATCCGTAGACAAAAACTTTTCTGTTGAGATAACGCGATATTTCACGGCTTCCCGCGGTATTATTTTCTGCCTTACCCTCTGCGGCATATTTCGTGGCAACCATAGACAGCGTTGCCGCCGGAACAGAAATAATCGCGATAAGCGAGATGAGGGATTCCGCCTCTCCGTACACTTCCACGCTTACATACCTCCCTACCACCAGATGAAACACATAATTCAGCACGCTGCCGACTACCGTTCCGCAAAATAAAACGAAGCTGTTTTTGGCAAACGCTCCATGAGTTACATATTTTTCTTTCAGAAACAACGCGGACGTTTTTATCATATGCGTATCATACCATATGAGTATAATATATGGTATCATAATATCAACTATGAAAAAAATACCAACACACCGCTTGCGTATTTCAAATCGTATCGCGTTATTGATAGGGCTGATTTTTTTCCTGGCGTCTTCTTTAAATTTTTCAAATTATATTTTTGACCTTAAAGCGGATGAATCCACTCTTCAAGAAGACTACCAATTCTACCAGCAATACAGTCTGTACCTCAAATATCAAAAAAAGCAAAAATACAAAAAATACCGAAAATACGCCAGATATAAAGAAGCCTACGCGTTTTCCAGTTCCGAAGAACGCCAGCTATACAAAGACTACCATGCGAAGTATCGCCTTTTTAAACAAGACCCAAAAAAGTACGCGAGATACGCGGTCTATTTTAAACAATACAGAAGATACAGCAATTATAAAAAATATTACGAACCCTATAAAAAATACAGTCGTTATAAAAATTACAAAAAATTTAACAAAAAATCATACGATAAAGGCAAAAATTACAGAGGATCAACGTATAAGGATGGCTATAATCGATATCTGGCGGCGCAAAAAAGCGCGGCATCCAACCTGGGAGAAGCTGATTTAGGAGGCGGGACTTCGGGACCGGAAATTTCCGTGGGACTCATGTGTTTTTCTTCCAATGGCACCAAGACCACCGCCTACAACCATCCCCTCTCTCAAAAATCAGATCAGGACGCGTGTTATTTGAAAAGTAAATTAAAAACCACGCCGCTTCAAATTACCGCTACGGAAAATTATGCCATCAAAGATAATACGGGTGCGATTATCGCGACAATAGACGGAACGGCAGAAACTTCCTTACTCTACGTGTCCGATGGCGTATTTAATATCTCTAACTCAACTATAAACACAAATATTTTAAACCAGGTAGAATTTATTGAAGCAGATGGAGGAAATGATATAATTTTTACAGTCAATCCCAGAAACAACTACAATGAATACCGTGGAAAAATAAAAATAAGCTACTCGACTGATTCTAAGTGGATCTGGGTAGTCAACACGCTTCCATTAGAGCATTATGTCTGGGGCATGGGGGAAATGACGGGAGAAGGAGCTGACGAGCATGATAAAGTTATGGTAACGGTATTTCGAACGTACGGATATTGGAAAATAAAATTCAGCACCAAGTACGCCACTGAAGGATTCAAAGTAACTGCTACTACTTCCAGCCAATTGTATTATGGATATGATTGGGAAAAAAGTTATCCTGATATTAAAAGCGCCGCTCAAGCCACTGCCGGAAATTTGGTAATGTATCTTAACGGCGGCATCAATGAAATCGCGCTTACCCCCTACAGCTCGTGGACGGACGGAAAAACCAGAAGCTTTAAAGAACGCTGGGGTTCGACTGATTATCCATGGTGCCAGGCAGTGTCCGATCCATACGGAAAAAACACTACTATGAGTACTTCCGAACTGGAATCTGCCGGAAATCACATGGTGGGATTAAGCGCCCACGGATCATTGAATCTGGCCACCAATTATGGATGGACATGGGCAGAGATTTTGCGGTATTATTATACGGGAATAAATTTATTAGACGCGTATTAAAATAATTCAAAAAGTTTATTATGTTAAAATCATCTAAATTCATTCTGGTTATATTTTCAGTAATCGCCATCGTAATACTCGGATCAGCCTATAAAATACTAAAGCAACAATACAGCGATGGCATAACTCAAAAAGAAACGCCGGCTCTGGATTATCTCAATCTTGATGAAACAACAGAAGATGAAACAAAAGATTCCATAGGCGATTCAGGTTTGGAATTGGAAGAAGAATCAGAACCGGAAGCGAAAGAAGATGCAAATATTAACAACGAACTTTATCTTACGGTTACAAACAAAGATTGCGCGGAAAAATGCTCCGCGTTTAAAGAAGACGCGGAAAATTTCAAATATTGCCGTAATTTTTGCGGGTTAAATCCGATCAATAAAAAAATAACTTCCTGCGATTCCCTGGAAGAACTGGAAAAAGATTATTGCTTTAAAGACTTGGCAATAACTAAAAAAGATTTTACTGCTTGCGAAAACATTGTGGATTCTGGTATAAAGAAGACATGTAAGAATAGAGTGACGGAAGAAGTATTAAACGGAAATGAAGATACAACTGAAATAATCAACTAAATAATTCTTAATAATACTAGGACTTACGCATTTGACTCTCTCTTGTCATTCCCGTGTAGACGGGAATCCAGGAGAATATCACATATTTATCCTATAATAATCCAGTTATAGAGCAAAAAGAAGCTAAATCAACCTTTGTTAGGCATATCGTTTTCTTCGATTAATCCTGGATCCCCGCCTACGCGGGGATGACAAATGCGTAAGTCTTAAATACGTTAATATGAGAATTCTCGTTACTGGAGGAGCCGGATTCATTGGCTCGCATCTATGCCGCAGATTATTACACGAAGGACACGACGTGTTATGCGTGGATAATTTTTTCACCGGAAGCAAAGATAATGTGCTGGATCTCATGGATCATAAAAAATTTGAACTGATGCGGCATGACATCACACTGCCGCTCTTCGTGGAGGTAGACCAGATATATAATCTCGCCTGTCCCGCGTCTCCTGTGCATTACCAGTTTAATCCCATAAAGACTACCAAGACTTCCATTTACGGGGCGTTAAACACTTTGGGATTAGCCAAAAGAGTGAGGGCTACCATATTGCAAGCGTCTACTTCTGAAGTATACGGCGATCCGGAAGTACATCCCCAACCAGAATCATATTGGGGAAAAGTAAACCCGATCGGCATACGCTCATGCTATGACGAAGGAAAGAGATGCGCGGAAGCTCTTTTCTTTGATTACTGGCGGCAACATCAACTACCTGTTCGCGTTGTACGTATATTTAATACCTACGGTCCCAATATGCATCCGCGCGACGGAAGAGTGGTTTCTAATTTTATCGTGCAGGCGCTTGAAAATAAGGATATTACTATCTACGGAGACGGTTCGCAAACCAGGAGCTTCCAGTACGTAGACGATCTAGTGGAAGGCATGATTCGCATGATGAATAATCCCCAGGGGTTCATCGGACCGATAAATTTAGGAAATCCGGGGGAATTTACCATAAAAGAACTGGCAGAAAAAGTATTGCAATTAATTCCAGAAAGCAAAAGCAACATTATCTACAAGGAGCTGCCGCAAGACGACCCCAAACAAAGACAGCCAGTTATTGACTTAGCCAGGAAAGAATTAAACTGGGAACCAAAAATACACCTGGAAGAAGGACTTGGAAAAACGATTGAATATTTCAGAAAAACACTCTACACTTCTTCCGCGTCCGCTCTCCCGTATGCATATTCTTCCCCTCCTGTTTCTCTCAGTAAAAACTGAATATAATCCTTTGAATCATTGTTTCTCTGGACTGTATGATATTGCAAAGAATCCTCTTTTGCTTTTTTTCCTATTTTCTCCCTTAAGTCAGCATCACCTATAAGCAAGGTAAGGTACTGGTACCATTCCTCGGCATTTCCGGCTAAAAAACCGTTTTTCTGGTGATCCACAGTTCGGATAAAAGAATCAGTCGCGGCGGCAATAGTCGGCACCTCCAGAATGCCTGCTTCAAAAAATTTAAGCGCTGATTTAGCCTGGCAAAAGGGATTGTCAATCTCCAACGGAACAATATTGATGTCACAGCGCAAGATTAATTCAGGTAGCTTCGGAAGCGAGACGAAAGAATGGTATTCCACCTGATCTTTCACTTCGTCAAATATTTTACTGAGCTTCAAGTGCCCCACTATCATCAATACCGTGTTTTTATTTTCTTTCAATATCCGGAGTACTACGCTGGAAACCGTTTCAAAGTCATTGTCATGGCTCTTGGATCCGGAAAAATAACCAATTCTTATTTTTCCGTCACTGGGACGCAGAAAATCCTTTTGAGCCAGCGCCCTGCGCGCGTCTTCCTGTTGCCGGACGCCCAGTTTATTTCTGGAAATAAAAATATGTTTCGCGGGATATTTTTTTCTGATCGCCTCAGCTAAATAATGAGTGGAAACAACACAATGAGCTACCGATGAATCTTCCAGTAATTCCCGTCCGATACCGTTATCATACCAGCTTTGCTCTTCCCTCCCCATAAACTGGTAGTAATGCATAAAGGGAATATATGCCGGATCAAAAACTAAATCGTCAGTTTCAAATAAAATAGTTTTCTTTTGCTTTTTTAATTCTGCTATCACATTGCGTACATGCTCATCACATATCGCTCTTTGGAATATAATGATAGTAAACTTTTTCACGATCCAAAGAAGACTTAAGTTTCCCTGGGAAATCACTTTTGCTCGTATGCCATATTGGGCCAGATCCTCTGCTTGATTATAACAGCGATATGCGCGCGATCCTCCGGGGCACCCGGAAATATAGAGCACGTCTCCTGATCCGAAGAAAATAATAACCGACAGTTCCCTGGCATACCAAAAAATACGCTTTACCAGGCTTATTATTCCCCTCTCCCTATACACCCTGGCTGACATTTTCAAAAGATGGGTTATTTTTTTCATGCCTGGTATTTCTTTAGAATTGCTTTATATTTTTCCACAGCCGAAGCGGTAGGTTCCAGAGTGACTACTTTTCCGTCGTTCAATACCAGCGTTCGCTCGCAAAACTTTTTCATATTATCCGTATCGTGAGAAACAAACAGCACGGTTTTCCTACCCTTGATGGTATCGAAATAATCATAGCATTTTTTTTGAAAGTTTCCGTCCCCGACCGCCAGCACTTCATCCATAAGCAGGATATCCCTGTTCGCGTGGATCGCCACGGAAAAAGCTAGCCTCACTTGCATTCCGGAAGAGTAGTTTTTCACTTTCTGGTCAATAAAACGTTCCAATTCCGAAAACGCCACAATGTCCTGAAATTTCTCTCTGATCTGTTTTTTTGAGAGTCCCAGGATAGTCGCGTTAAGATACACGTTATCTTTTCCGGAAAGTTCTCCATTAAATCCGATCCCCAACTCCAGAAAAGGAGAGATCTGTCCGTGTATTTTTACATTTCCTTTATCAGGCTGATAAATTCCGGCTAAAATTTTAAGCAAGGTGGATTTTCCCGACCCGTTTCTCCCGATGATGCCAAAAAATTCTCCCCGCTTCACTTCAAATGAAACGCTTTCTAAAGCCTTGAATTCTTCAAAAGTCTTGCGGGTAAGTAAATTTACAAAAGCCCCCCTCATGGTACTGATTTTTTCATGAGGGAGACGAAAAGTTTTGGAAAGATTTTGAACCTGGATAGCAACAGGCAGGGTTTGCATACGCCAAACAAATGCCTTTCCAAAGAAAGACGTCGATATAAATTATTATTCTTATTGTAACATATTGAAATCTTTGTACAAACCCGGCAGAGACGCATTAACATACGCCTCCGCTAAATCTAAAAGTCCGCGCGGGAACACAAATTATGTATTCCTACAGCTCTTTAATCAACCCCTTCTTTATCAAGGCATCATGAAGATCATCTGCCAGGAGGCGATCATGAAACTCATCTAAAGTATAATTGTCTTCCATGTGCTTTGCTACTTTCACCGCGTGAACTACTCCTTTATGCATTGCCAGTTGGACCAGCTTTTCGATTTTTGCTTCCGCTCCCTGATGCGCGCTGGCAGACTCTGCGTCTGTAGCCACCGCGTTGCTTTGCTGAGGAACAGGCTGGGTCTGTACTTTAGACAAAATTTTGGCATACGATTCTTCTTTCTCCACTGCTCCTTCTTTTCTTTCCTGTTTTTGTTCCAGGACAAACTCGCTTCCTGGCTCAGGTTTTGTCTCTAACGTTGTTTCTTTGATAAATTTACCCTTTAGATCTAAATCTTTTTCTTCTATGGGTTCCAGATTTGACATAACATTTGTCAGAACCACAGATTAACACTGATTGCACTGATTCCACAGATTTATTTTATGTATCTTCTAACCTGTAGACTTTTTGCACCAAAGTTAATCAGTAATCCTATTTTTACCTTATACGCTTCTATGTAGTTTATGAGTTGAGCAATATTTACTTCTTCCAGCCTGGTAAGTGCTTTCAATTCTACCATAATATCATTATCCACCAAAAAATCCACTCTCCTCGCTCCAATCACTATGCCTTCATAGGTTATATCCATTTCTTTTTCTCTAGCAAAATAAAGCTCTTCTTCTTTAAATTCAATCTCCAGCGCTCTTTGATATATAACTTCTTGAAATCCATTACCTAAAATCCTGTGTACTTTTTGAGCGCATTTTATAATTCTCCCGGTAATGTCTGACTTATAATATTTTTTATCCGGATTATCTTCCATAAATAATCAGTGAAATCACGTGTAATCATGTGCGAATCTGTGGTTCTGAAAGATACACTTTTTCAAACTCCTCCATCGCCTCTTTAATCACTTCCTGCAAATTTTCCACATTTTCTTCCATAAACTTCATGGTTTTTTCCGGAGTCGAGTTGCTTTCTATAAGCTTATCAAATTCCTTGTATTTATCCGGTTTCATCTTTTGTATAACAGAGAGTGTCATGAAATGGTCAAAACGTCCGTATAAATCCATAATCATGTCTGAGAGAATATTAGCCGGCATGCCGCCCATTCCTTTTTTTTCCAAAAGCAATTCAAGATACGTCAATACCTCTTTGTCCGCCTTCTCAAAATCTATAGTTGGTTTTTTAGGCATATAGTTGTCTTAATAAATTTACCACGCGTTACTTTTTCGCTTTTTTAACCTCCCTCCTATTTCTTCTGGCTTCATTTCTTTTCTCTTTTCTTTGTTGCACTAGTTCCTTGTACCCACTCAATCCCTGGCGCAAACAGAAGATAAATTCAGGGAAGCTCATTTCAGCCGCTTCCTTGTCTCCCTTTTCAACCGCAAGCTTCTTGAACCTATTGTGCGCTTTTACTATCTTGTTTCTTTCCGAATTACTCACTTGACCGTTTGCTTGTTCTTTCTCTTTTAATTCTTCCATCTTATTAAGCATTGTCCTAAAAGACCGGTCGCCTAAAATTCTTTCAAGATTTTCAGAATCAAGAAAAAGAGACTTATGGTTCTCGAATATTGTATTCGCCTGCATTCCGCTCATTGAGAATTCTCCTGATCTATCAGGATTATTTATTTTTTTTGGCTCATCATTTTCTTTTTCTAGGTTTATTTCTTGAGCAGGAAGCTCGTTCTTTTTTCTCCTTATACTTTCTCTGATCCTCCCGATTCTTCCCTTAATTTTCCCCTGTTTCTCTTCATTGGCTTTCTCTTTTTCTTCTCCTGGCGTCATTCTTTCACCCTCTCTATTTATAGAAATCAATTCTCCCGGAGGTGTTTCCTCTGATTCTCTTTTTCTTCGATCATTTTTTCCTAAAGGATATTCCAAGGGCCACCTGGATGCTCCGCTAAAAGCAGCCGCCACAGGAGTATTGTCATATTCCTTCAGTTTTTTATTGGTGGTGAATGACCATGTGTCTGTTTTCCCCTCTGAAACCACTGCCGTATCCATTTCCGGCTTCCCTCCCAGAGTCGCCGCGATTTGCCGCATCACTCGGGCATCGCCTCTTGTTTCATCTGTCACCAATACTAATTGATGCAAACCAGGATGATTTCCCGGTCCTTGCAGCAAATTTCCCTGGGAATCAAATCCAAAAAATATTTTGGCTATCTCTTTTGGCACCCTCACTTTTCCATCCGCACCCATGGGAAGCATTATAGGCTTAAATTGAGTGCCATCTCCGCCGTTAATTTCATTGTCAAGCGCTAAATTAAGATAAATATTTTCTCCTCTTCCAAGAAGATCCTGCAAATCCACGCCTGATTCATCCATTGACTTTTTTAACATCTTTCCAAACATCTTCGAAGCGTCGACAATCACTTCTCCCTTGTTATCTCCAGGTTTATACTCCATCATCAACTCAGTAAGATTAGCATTGAGCTGTTTGTTATGGATAAGGTTTTGAAAAAATTCAGGAATAGCTCTTATACCTTTTTTAGGAGCTGTTCCCTGGTAAAATGGATCGCCGTATACTACTTTTTGTCCAGTGTAGTTTGGATCCAGTGTTTTCGCGAAATCATCCCAATTATTGAACCGCTGGACATGGCTTGTATCCGGAATCTCATGGACTAATTGACCCCCATCCAGCCTCCATCCCTCAGGCAAATGCTGCCGGGTTTTTACATAATCCAATGATCCTTCATTATTTACAAACAGCTTAAACTGCTCGTTCTCGGGAGTGAAAAACGTATGCGTTCCGGGACTCAGTTTTTTCCCTCCAAAGACAAACTCTGAAACAGTGGCTTCTGATTTTAAGTTTCCAGTTCCCCAATATTCCCTCCACTTGTCTGCTATAGAATCCCATGCCGTATACGAGCCTCCCCATTCCAGTCCCTCTCGAATCCGATTCACTGCCCATTGTCCCGTGACAGCTCCCGCGCACCCGCCGACCAGCGCCAGTCCTCCCACCGCCAGCGCGCTCTTTCTCTGGTGGCTTTCAAACTTTTTGTCAACTTTGTTTATATGATTTTCTACCTCCAAATACCTGCTATCAAAAAGAGTTTTAAATTCAGCATTAGAGGAAAGGCGATGATCATCTCCTTCCAAAAGATTGTTATCATGAAGATACCGGTAAAGCGCGATTTTCAAATCGGTTTTCGACATCAGCGTGGTTTGATATTTTTCCCCTTCCTCCTCTTCTACTTTAATGAGATCAACTGTTTTATTTTCTCCGCCTGAAATACGGTATTGTTTGTCTCGATGCAGTTCTTCTTTGAAGAGCGCCAGCATATTCGCCAATCGTTCTTTTTGTTTTTGTGTCAAGCTGTCGTACGCTCCAGCCGCCCTGATTTCTTCTAATTCTGCCTGCAACTCGGCAGTAGTTTTCATGACATCGCCATACTCGTATTGATCCATATTCGTTCTCCGAAAGTTGTCAAACTTCTTGCCTAAAAGTTTTTCCCTCTGGTGCATCGCCCGGTCTTTTTTTACTTCCACACTCCTCCTTCTCCACGCGTACAGTCCCGCCATCGCTCCCGCGGAAATGACTGGAATCCACGCGCCTGAAGCCAGCCCTAACCCGCCTATTGCCGCCGCGGTGGTTGCCCTGCCTGCCAATTTCACCCCTACATTTCCAATCAATCCTCCCGCAAAAGCCCAACTTCCCGGGTTAGAAGCAATTCTTCCTAAAATGGGAAATCTCTGCATTGCCGCTATCCAGCCTTCTGTACGTCTAAACGCATCTGCCGCCGGACGTTTGTTGTGAATGTCTGATAATTTAGCGCCTAAACTGATATCCAGATTAATCATTGATCTGACATGCTCCTTTAAAAGTGTCTTTTGTTCGGGAGTAAGATTATTCTCCGCCCCCATTTCTCTCAGCTTGGCATCTATGTGAACCTTATAATCCTCCGCGATTTGAAAAAGATTTGTCGCGTACATGAGACCCTGATCCACTTCCTGTGTCTTGCGGCCGCTTGTTCTTAAAAAGTCAGCATTTTTGATGAGTCCCTGTTCTTTTAACTCATTAATCATATTCCGCTGTTCCGTTTCAAATCGCTTCCTGTCCCATCCATTGATATAGTACCGGCTAAGCAGGTCCTGGAAAGCGGCATTTACCCGCGGATCGCTTATTTCATTCCCCCGTTCTTCCTGCTCTATTGCGTTATTTTGATATTCTTTAATTACTCTTTCCAGAATTTCATAATTTAATTCCCGTTTTCTATCCGGATCATTGGTATGAGCCGGCTTTTTTATTCTGTATCCGGCTTGCAATTCCAGAAGCAAGTTTTGATTACTTTCAATTTCCTGGATGGCTTCTCGGTAAAATTTATAAAGATACGCGTCTTCCGCGGCGCGCAGCCATGTTCTCTTTCCTGTTGTCACGGGATGACGGAAAAATCCCCATATATTATTCAGCACCGACTTAATACGACCCCCCGAAGCCATGCCTTCTTCTGAAGCATAAAGTAATTCCCGTATTTTCTGTTCCGCCTTTTGAAACGCGTAACTCTTTACGATTTCATCCACGGAAATCACTTTAAGATCGATATTCCTTTCTGGATCATCCACAGCCAAGTGAAGACCATCGCGGTCGCCCTGTCCTGCTTTAGTTCCTAATTCCGTTCTCTTTTTTCGCTCTTCCTCTTCAAGCGCTCTTGCTTGTTCTTCAGTCAATGGCGGAGGCGCCGGAACTGGTGCATGCTCAACTTCTGCCGCTCTTCTTTCTTCCTCCGCAATATCTACCACCATTTCAGGAATAACTTTTTCAGGTTCCTTCCTTACTTCGAGCGGCTTTGGTTGTTCATCTGGAGGCGATTCAATAGAATCCGGAGGAGCTGGAGAAATCGGAGGAGTAGCGGGCTCTTCTTCTATTGCTTCATGATTATTTGACGTGTCAACTACTACAAGTTTTAACCCTGGCGGCCGGTCTGCCGTTTTTAATAAAGCGCCTTTTTTCTTTTCCTCTATCTTTTTTTTGAATTCTTCCCGCTGAGTTTGTCTTAATCTTTCGCCAATTTGATGAGGGCTTTCACGTTCCATATTTTTAATTAAGTTATGATTTTAATAATTCCTGGATATATTTTTCCCGAATCTTCGGATGAATTTCCATCCCCGTATCTTCAATTAATTGCCGAATGAATATCTTCAACTCCACTAAAACCAGCTTTTCTCTGCTCCTGTCATTCATGTAACGCTGCCAGGTTTCCGTGCGTTCGACTTCTTTCATGAAAGTTGTTCTGAACTTTTCAAAATCTCTTCGAATAATGCCGTCCCACTCCCGAAGAGTATCCCGCGATTCTTTTTCTTCTTCTTTTGTGGGTTTTTTTTCTCTTCCGAGATTTTTTAAATACTCCCTATATTCAAGAATAAGTTCTCCCGCTTCCTTATTCTTTTCAAAAGCCGCGTTAATTATTTCAGCAGGAGTTTTAGATAAATATTCTTTTCGTTCCACTCCGGGCCTCGATTCTTCAAGGTCGGAAAGTATTTCCATTAAAAATATTCCCGACTCCACTCTAAGCAAATCAATTCTGTCTTCCAAATCCATATGTTTCTGCCACTCTTCGGTCTCGTTGCATTCTCTCAAAAATTGAACAATAAAAGTATTTATTTGTTCCCGCGCCTCGTCATCCATGTTTTCCGTCCTCATCTCTTTCTCCTCCGGATTATTTTCTGAATCCGGACGATTCTGAGAAATAAAATCATTTGCCTCGGATTCTTCCATATCTATAGCGGAAAGAAAGCTCCTCGCGTCATCTTCCGGAAGAGTATTATCTTGAAGCGCACCGGCAATACGCGCTTTAGCTTGTTCCGAAGTTGCCGCGGTTTCTATGCTCATTAACGCATCCTGCTTTCTTCTGTATTCTTCGGCAGTAAGTCTTGACGTAAGCGCGTTGGCGTGCAAGACGGTTTCACAGGAAGCAACCCTGCTTTTTAATTGACTTAATTGCCTCCTCTCTCTTTGCGCCTCAGTTTCTGTTTTACCAATCCTCTCCGGATCTATTACTTTCCCTATTTCTTTTTCCGCCAGAACTTTTTCCGCCTCTTGCAAATGCACTCTCCAAAACTGAAGACATACTTCCCTTGCTTCTCTGCTAAATTTCAGAGCTTCATCTGGATCCAGGCTTTGTAGCTCCATATACGCTCTGGAAACCCGTTCCGGCATATTCCATTCATCACCATAGTTATCAAGATTAACTAATTCATTTTCAAGTTCCTCAATTTTTTTATGAAATTTATCTTGTGGTCCCGTGTCGTATAGTTTATCATAAAAAGCATGGATGCCATCGGCGGCTTCCAGTCCTTTGCGATAATATTCAATAACCGCGCGCGCGTTTTTACGCGCTTCTTCCAGCTTTTGTCTTAATCCTTCAGGCATTAAATTTAAGACGGCCATGGAATCTTCTTGCTCTCCTGGCTTGCTTTTTATTCCCCTAAAAAAATCCTCAAGTTCTGAAAGAAGCATGTCTCTTTCTCTCGCAATTTCTTCATTCGCGACAGCTATTTCTGAACGCAATTTTTCTTTTCCATCTAAAAACAAATTGGAATGATCGTATTCATCTAATTTTATAATTTCCCTGTCTTCGCCCGAGATCCCCTCTTGCAATTCTCTAAGCGATTTAACTTCCTGAGCGCTTACATTTTCTATATCAAGTGAAGCAACATACTTTGTCTTATTTCTAAAAGTTCCTACTAAATTACTTTTTCTCTCGTTAACTTCCCGCGAAATCCTTATTTGGTCTCCAGCCGCGGTATTGGACTGCTCCTCTATTTCGCGTCTCCTTCTTCCTTTTTCTTTTCCCTTCAGTTTCGGAAATTTTGAACCTTTTTCCCTTAATTCCTCCCAATCCGGTAATTCGGTCCAATGTCCATATCTTTTTCCTTCTGGATCATGCGCTTCTTCACCTTCTTCTCCCTTATTCCTTTTCCTTTCCGAGTAATTTTTTATCATTTCTTCCCACTCATGAATAGGAAGTATTTTATAATTACCCCTTCTCTTGATAAATCTGCCCTTTCCCTTTCCTTCACCCAAAAAGCCTTTAAAGGGAAACTTTCTTTCTTCAAGCGCCCAGCTTATATCCGGATCACTTTTACTCGACTCCTCCCATAATGCGCGCAACTCTTTCCATCTCTCCTCGCTCTCGACAAGTTCGTATGTATCCTTGTCTCTTCGTTCAAATGGTTCCGTGGACGCGCCATGGTATATTTTCAGTTTGCCGAATTCATAGTACCTCGGGGAGCCGCCCCATGTATATATCCAATTTCCTTTTGAATCGTAAACAATCCTGTTGAAATATTCCTCGTTATCTTTCTTGAATTTACTCCATTCAACTCCCTCCCAACAAATTTCTTTATCCTTTTCGGATTTTTTTTCAGTTGAATTTAGTTGCTGGCCTTCCGCCATAAAACATACTCCCGTGAGAAGAACATATTTTCTACATGAAAAAACACGAGATCATAAATATAATGTGGTTAAAGTATACAATAAATAGAAGCCGGTGTAACTGTGGATAACTATATTCTGTGATATAATAAAAATAAATTATGACCAAATAATTTCATGAAACAAAAATAAAATGGAAATCATACCAACCCTGTCCGCGTATAACGCCGAACAAAGTACCGCGTCTTCTGACAACAGAAAAAATTATACCTGGATCCTTCTTATTCTTATCATTGCGCTGGGATTTTTTCTTAGAATCTATAATATCGACCACACTCCTCCCGGCGTATACCCGGATGAAGCCGTCAATGGAGTTGACGCCGTGACTGCCAATGATACTGGAAATTATGAATGGTTTTATCCTGCCAATCAGGGACGCGAGGCGCTCTTTATCAACTTAATCGCGTTTCTTTTCAAGGCGTTCGGGATCAGCGTGCTCATGCTGAAACTGCCTGCCATTATCTTTGGAACCCTGACCATTCTGGGAACTTTTTTGCTGGCCAAAGAACTCTACAATTCCAGAGTAGGGCTTATCAGTTCTTTTTTGGTAGCTGTTTCTTTTTGGCCCATAAACTTCAACCGCATATCTTTCCGCGCCAATATGCTCCCCTTTGTGCTGGTCTTTACTTTTTACTTTCTTTTCAGAGGCCTGCGCGAAAAAAAGATTGTCTATTATGCCATAGGCGGATTTATATTCGGATTAGGACTTCACACTTACATTGCGTTCCGTATCGCGCCTCTTATTCTAATCGCTCTCCTTGTTTCTCTTATTCTTTCCAGAGAACATTTTCTCAAAAACCATTGGAAACCTATGGCAGTATTCATAGCATCTTCTTTTATCGCGGCTGCTCCCATGTTTTATACCTTTCTTTATGCCCATCCTGAATATCTTGAATCAAGATCTTCTTCCATATCCATTCTTTCTCCGGCAATAAATCAAGGGCATCTCCTACAAACATTTCTGCGGAGTTTCAGCCTAAGCCTCGTGAAATATAATTTCTGGGGAGATCAAAACTGGCGCCATAACTATCCTCCATATCCTATTCTCGACACTCTCACCGGCATCGCGTTTCTTTTTGGATTTATCTGCTGTCTGGTACATTTTATTCGTACGCTGACAGAAAGACTATTTAAGAAAATTCGAAATCCCGGAATGGACGTTTCCTTATTTCTTCTTACGTGGTTTTTTGTTATGCTTGTTCCTGAATTCATGACCGCCGAAGGATTACCCCACGCGCTTCGGGCTATCGGTACTTTTCCGGTAGTATTTATTTTTTCCGGTGTTACTTTTGATTATTTTTGGAAAAAATCAGAAGGTCAGAGTTTTCTATTCGGGAAAATCATCAGCTCCATTATCATTCTCATGCTCATTTCCATAGGAATATTCAACAGCGTTAAATATCATTATTTCTGGGCCGGAAAAATTGAAACCGCGCGTTCGTTCGAAAAAACAATGATGGATGTCTCCCGCTACATTACTAATCTACCGTCCGACAAGGAAGTATTCCTCCTGGCCGGAAACATGCAAAGAGTTCCTGTAAGGCTTTTCACCTGGACCCGGCCCGGATTTCAGGATCTCCATCCCGCGGAATTATACAAGGTAGTTCCTAAAAATCCCAATAATTTTACAGTGGTATTCACGGACATGGAGAAAGAAAATATTATCCTGAACCTGCAAGCCAAATTTCCCCAGCTCGAGCTAAAAGAATTTCAGGATGAGTTGGGACTAAAGTTTTATGTTTTGCAGTAAAAAATGATTAATCCCCTTCTCCCCATAAATGGGGAGAAGGTGGCCGTAGGCCGGATGAGGGGTCGATACAAAGCAAGGAAGGCTATACAACTAAACTTATCTCGCTATCTACGACCCCTCACCCTACCCTCTCCCCATCCGCGGCGGATGGGGAGAGGGGGAAAAGTAAATATTTAGTAATTCAAAGTAATTTATGAACTTAAAACCATTCCTGGAAAAAAATTATAAGATACTGGTTGGCATTATCCTGCTTTATATGGGGGTAGTCTCTCTCCTGAACGCAAAAAACGACAGTGCTATCTTTGATGAAACTGCTCATATACCCGCCGCTTACAGTTACGTAAGCCAGCAGGATATGCGACTAAACCCGGAACATCCTCCCCTTATCAAAGACCTGTCCGCGTTGCCGCTTTTGTTTATGCGGCTTAATTTTGATACTACCCAAAGTTTTTGGACTAAAGACATAAATGGACAATGGGACGCGGGAAGAATCTTTATGTTCAAATCCGGCAACGACGCGGACAAGATAATTTTCTGGTCGCGCGTTCCCATCGTTATCCTCTCTCTTTTGTTTGGTCTTTTTATCTTTAAATGGGCAAAAGAGCTGGCAGGACTAGTCGCGGGCCTTATCGCGTTAACGCTTTACGCGTTTGATCCCAATATTCTGGGCCACAACCATTTTGTTACCACCGATCTGGGAATCGCCGGATTTATCATGACCGCGTTTTATTATTTCCTGAAATTCATAAAAGAACCGACTTGGAAAAATGTGTGGCGGGCGGGATTTTTCATGGGATTAGTACAACTCGCCAAATTCTCCTCCGTACTTATGTTTCCAGTTATCGGTTTTGTTTTAGTGGTATATCCTCTGGTAAAAATAAACCGAAAAAAAGTTGATCCCCATTGGATATTCAAAACAAAAAAACTGGCGGAATATATCGCTAAAGGAGCACTCATGTTTGCCTTTTCCATGGTAGTAGTCTGGGGGGTGTACTATATCAATACCTTTAACATGCCGCGGGAAAAGCTGGCGGAGACTATAAACTATTATTTCAATCCTTCTGACACTTCTAACATAAAAAATATATATACCAACAAAGCGCTTCTCGCGCTTAATGAGAAAGAAGCGCTTCGTCCTCTTTCGGAATATTTTCTGGGAGTCGCCATGGTATTCAAGCGCGTAGCCGGAGGAAATGGCGCCTACTTCATGGGACAAGTTTCCAGCAAGGCGTTTCCGGCTTACTTTCCAGTAGTGTTCCTAATTAAAGAATCCCTGCCTATTTTGTTTTTCATGCTGTTCGCCTTCGCGTTTGCCCTCACGAAAGCAGGCCGGACTATTATAATTTCCGCGCGTACTTCTTTCAAAAAAACTTTCCACGCCCTCACCCACTATCTACGCGCCAGCGTTACGGAAGTAACCCTTTCCGCTTTTATTGTTCTTTACGCGTATATCAGCATTACAGGGAACTTAAATATAGGATTCCGACATCTTTTCCCTGTGTTGCCGCTTGCGTATATTCTCACCGCAAAAAATATAAGTGAATTTCTCAAAAAAAGAAAAGATAAGCAATTTAAAATTGTATTTTCCACAATTACCTGCATCTTCATTGCCTATTTGATAATCGAGTCTTTCATTGTGTATCCTGCCTACATGTCATATTTCAACTCTCTTGCTGGCGGACCAACGAAAGGATACCGTTACGTAACCGATTCAAACGCGGATTGGGGACAAGACCTGAAACGCCTGCGCGCCTGGGTTGCTCAATACAACTCATGCAAGAAAACCAGATGCGATGTCACACTTGGAGCGGGATGTCCTTCTTACTGCAGAGCAACGCCTTCCACTCTCCACACTACCCCGCCTATCGATCGAATTCGCATTGATTATTTTGGCGGCGCGGAGATAGGATATTATTTTGATGATGTATACCAAAAATGGTGGGACAGTAAAAGACCCATAGAAGCAGGATGGTACGCGATCTCCACCAACTTCCTCCAGGGAAGCCTGTATGACAAAACCAAAAAAGACGGGGACAGCTACCGATGGATACTCAATTTCAAACCGGTACATCAAGTGGGAACTTCGATATTAATTTATTATATTTCTGAAGAAGATTTGAAGAAGATTCAATAAATTTCCCCCTCACCCTACCAGACTCTTGCTAATCTTTCTTATCTTTTTTCTTACTCTCCTTATCCTTCTCTTTAGCCGGTTCCGGTTGCGGAGTTTCAATTGCTTCCTGCTGTTCTTCCTGTGCAGTATCTGAAGTGGTGTACTTGAAATATACCTTGTTATCTGTTCGGAGATCAATATACTCCAGCTCTCTTCTCCTTTCATTCTCTACCGATTTTTTAAGCACCACCCGCAACATGTCTATTTCTTTCTGCAAAGAAATATTCCTGTCAAAATACAACGCCCAGCCTTCTTTTGTTTTCACGCGGATGTCTCCGGAGGCAAGATGGGGAGTAAAAAGATTTCTTTCCGCCTCAATATTAAGATCGCGTGATAGCTTTTCTTCTATATTCGCAAGATACTGAATATACTCCGAATCGAGCACGGAATCACCTGTCTCAAAATGTCTTCCTGATCCGCTTTGAAGTATAGGAAGCTCGCTTTTATTTATTTCAAAAGATCCCACCTCTACTTTCGAATAAGCGACACCGTTTTGGTCAATAGTGTAGCACCATTCTCCATCGCAAAGAAAAAGACTCAACTCTCTTTCTCTTACCTGCACCAAAAGACGATTAGGGAACTGCTTCCTTACCTGCGCACGCTCTATGTCTTTAAATTCACGCGTCAATATGTTCTCTATCGCGTGAGGATAGATAAACAGAATATTATTTTTTCTTATTACGCGCATGTACTTTCCCTCAAAATTTCGTGCTATCATTTCCCGCACTTCAGAAGGACTTATTTTTTCCAGTCCTTTTATTTCTATCGCGGACACTCTTAGCAGGGGAGAAAAAAACAACACGTACACTACCACTCCAAAAAACAAGCATACCGCCGCTGGATATAATACCTTTTGAGAGGTCATTTTCGCCTTCACTTTTCTTGTGAAAGCGATATCCTGGTCTTTTTCCCTTTTCACGCGCTTAGCAACACGCCTCGGAGGAATATGCTTGTTTTTACGCCTAAAAATCATAGTATGCTAGAAATGTAAAAATAAATTTTCCAAAACCAGACGCATATTTGCATTAGTCCCCTTTATATCCTCCAGGCTCTTTATAATATGCCCCATTAGATAAAACGCTTTATGGGAAGACAAGTTAAACGATCGGCTCCTTCCTTGTATAATCTCCCTGAAAATTATCGCCCAGTAATTAAGTGTCTTCATGGTGATGCTTTCATCTTTTGACAACTCTTCAGCGAAAAATAACTTTTCTACCACATTATTAAGTAACATTTCTTCAAGCTTTCGCCTGGCTTCTCTCCGCAGATTTAATTCCGCGGAATTATTAACCAAAGTAATCGCTAGTCCCGGCCTTCGCAAAGACCAAAACGCGACTTCTCCCGCCAATTCTTTATTTTTACTCACACGCTCGATGCATTGATCCAGTTCTTCCGGGGAAACCGTACCAAATCTGCAAACCTGGCAACGAGAGACAACGGTTGGAAGAAGCATCCACTCGTCCTGTGCCACCAGTATCATTACTGTCCCCTTGGGCATTTCTTCCAGCGTTTTAAGCAGCGCGTTCTGCGCGGTTTTATTCAGCCAGTCCGCGTCATTCACAATCGCCACTTTATAACTACCCCGAGCAGACAAAATAAGCCAATGCTGGAGATCCTTTACTGCTTCTACTTTTATCTCCTTCTTTTTTACCACTCCGTTTTTTTCCTCCACTTCCGGAGCAACCACTCGAATATCTGCATGAAGCATCTCCTGAGAAACGTCCATACTATTCTCCCACTCCGCGCGATTCTCCACTAGATTTCTGGCAAAACTAAGCGCGACCGCGAACTTACCCACGCCTTCCGGACCAGAAAAAAGATAGGCATGGGAAACACTATGCCGAGAGATAGATCTTTCCAGACGATGAAGTATTTTTTTGTGACCGATAATGTCCATAGTAATGGAAAAAGTAAATATTAAAAATCAAGCGGGACAATGTGAAATTCAAAATGATTTTACTATGTCATTCCCGCGTAGGCGGGAATCCAGAATTTAAATCAATAAGTGAATTAAATAATGAATTTAACTTTGATTCTTTTTGTTTTATAGCTGGATTATTATAGGATAAGTTTACAGCATTCTCCTGGATTCCCGCCTACGCGGGAATGACATAGTGAGAAAACCAGTTTTACATTTTTATTTGTCATTTTTCATTTTGATATTTACATTTTTCATTCTCTATCACTTCTTCAATAAACCCACCGAACTCTCTCATAAACCTTTCTTTACTAAACTCCTTAGCCTTACTCCTAATATATTCTCCATCATATCTTTCCTTATTTTCCGTAAATCTCCTCACGCCGTCAGCAATAACCTCAGGGGTTGCCGCGTCAAAAAATTCTCCTGTCTTTCCTTCAACTATAATTTCCCTCACGCCCCCTTTTCTAATGGCCAGCACGGGAATCCCGTATGACATAGCCTCCACCGCGACTATCCCAAAATCATCCGCAGAAGGAAAAAGACACGCCCTCGCATTCTTGTAATACTCTTTTAGTGTCTTTTCATCTTTCCATCCGGCTATCGTGACATGTTTGGAAGCAATAGAACGCAGATATTTTTCCTGCGCTCCCTCCCCTACCACCACCAGGGGCAGCTCCAGTTTATTGAATGCTTCTATGACTGCTTCAGCATTTTTATAAGGCGAGAGGCGTGAAACCATAAGGAAATATCCCTGTTTATTCTCTAACTCCCGGGATTTTATTTCTCCTCCCTGCTCTTCTATACACGCAGGAGGATAAATCACCGCACTCTCTCTTCTGTAATATTTTCTTATTCTTTCCTGGGTATAACGGGAATTCGCGATTATATAGTCCGGCCTGTCCGCGGCTACTTTGTCCCACATGCGGAGATAGTTAAGATATACGCGGGCAAAAAAAGAAATCGCCCGAGTGCCCTTTTGAGCGTCGATATATTCATCGCTTGAGTCCCACGCAAAACGCATAGGGCTATGCATGTAGCATATATGTTTCACGTTAAGCCGTGTTACCAACCCTTTGCACCACGCTCCTGAACTGCTTATTACCACATCAAAATCACGCAAATTAAATGTTTCAGGAGCCGTCGGTATAAACGGCAGCAGGTAGCGCGACCTTCTCCTCAGGAATCCGGGAAACTTTTGCAGAAAGGAAGTATGGATTTCCCTGTCTTCAAACTTTCCCCTCATCCTGTTTTTATCATACATCAGCGTATACACCGGCGCCTCCGGAAACATTTCTAAAATTGTTTCCAGCACTTTTTCCGCTCCTCCGTATTGCGTCAAAAAATCATGAACTATCGCAACTTTTAAATGAGAAAGATTCATAATATGAGCAAAATTAGTTTTAACATAGAGTATTTCCCCTTCTCACCATAAATGGGGAGAAGGTGGCCGTAGGCCGGATGAGGGGTCGATACAAAGCAGGGAAGGCCGTACAACCAAACTTATCTCGCTATCTACGACCCCTCACCCTACCCTCTCCCCGCTCGCCGCGAGCGAGGAGAGGAGGAAAAAACTAATTTTATTCCTCCGTTAAAACCTCCGCGACGCGACGCGCGCATGTATTCCAGCAAAACCTCCTTATATTTTCATATCCTTTATTTTTCAATTCCTCCTGAAGATTCTTTTTTCCTACCAACTCTGCTATGTTCTCCGCTATTATATCATTCTGAGCCGGATCAACCAGTATCGCGCTTTCCCCGACTATCTCTCGCATAAGAGACGTATCAGAAGTGATTACCGGCACTCCCATGCTTTGCGCTTCCAGCACCGGCAAACCAAATCCTTCCGACCAGGTGGGAAAAAGAAAAATTTCCGCGTGTTGCATAAAGTTCCATTTTTCCTCTTCGCTTATAAACCCAGTAAGCACAATGTCTGACGCGTAATTACTTTTATCTATTATACTTTTAATTTCTTCATATCCATACCCAGCCTTTCCCGCTAACACTAACTTATGAGGAAAATGATGTTTTTTCTTTACTATTTCAAACGCTTCTACAATTCCCAAAATATTCTTTCGCCTCTCAATCCGGCCAACATAAAAAAAATAAGGTCCAGTAATTGGGAATTGGGAATTAGGAATTAGGAATTGGGAATTACCACCATGTCCTTCATGCACCACTTTTATCTTTTTTTCCGAAATTCCATACACATTCATTAAATCATTTTTTGTAATATCTGATACCGCGATAATTTTACGCGCCCATCGGCAGGAATTTTTTATCGACCACCGCATATACCGTCTGTCCCACGCGGAATACGCCTGCGGCATATGCTCATACTCCAACCCGTGCACAGTGACAACCGTATTTTTAGAATGAAAGACAGGAACCACATGAGCAGGAATAAAGAGCGTGTCGACCGGATGGACAAGCATTTCAACAGAAAGCCTGATTTGCGTCCATAACATCGGTAACCATAATTCTTTTATCTTCCAAGTTAAAGGAACATCAAAGTCCAGCGTCTGCCCCTTGCGCGTATACAGCATCACATCATGCCGCGCGAGTACCGTACTCCGAAGCTCTTTTATTATCTGGTAAGAGTACTCTTCAATACCAGTACGCTCTCTCACGCACGCGCGGGAAGCATCAATGCCGATAACCATAATTAAATAGCAAACGACCGCAAATTATTTTTAATTTCTCATTTCGTCAACATAATCGTCCTCTTGTACAACTCCAGATTATCTATCGCGGTGCCAATTCCTTTCACCACGCAAAGAAGCGGTTCATCCGCCACATAGCATGGAACTTCGATGGTTTTCGTGATAAGCTGGTCCAAATGCCGAAGCAACGCCCCTCCTCCGGAAAGCACCATTCCCTTATCCATAACATCCGCCGCAAGTTCCGGCGGGGTTTCCTGCAATACCTTTTTAATTGCGTTAATAATTTCCCGAAGCTCGTCCTGAAGCGCTTCTGTAACTTCATTGGAAGAAATCTTGATAGTTTTTGGAAGTCCTCCCGTTAAATCTCTTCCCCGCGCTTCCAAATATTCTTCTTTTACCTGGGGAAGCGCGGAGCCAATTTTAATTTTAATTTCTTCCGCCGTCCGCTCGCCTATGGCTAAACTATACTTTCTCTTAATGTAATCCGCGATCGCCTGATCCAGCTTATTGCCTCCCACTCGCGCGCTGTGAGCCGCCACAATACCGCCTAAAGAAATAACCGCGACTTCTGAAGTTCCTCCGCCGATATCTATAATCATATTTCCCGCGGGAGAATTTATAGGAATACCAGCACCAATCGCCGCCAGCACCGGTTCCTTGACTACATAGGCCGCCTTCGCGCCCGCCCGCATGGCCGCGTCAATCACCGCTCTTTTTTCCGTGGAAGTTACTCCCGCCGGAATAGAAACCATCACTTCCGGCCGCACCAAACGTATTTTTCCACTTACTTTATTAATGAAATACTTCAGCATGGCCTCGGTAATCCGGTAATCCGCGATAACCCCGTCTTTCATGGGGCGGCTGGCCACGATAGTGTCCGGCGTCCTCCCCAGCATTTCCTTCGCGTCATTCCCCACCGCCAGGACTTTATTATCCAATATAGAAATCGCCACCACGCTTGGTTCATTGCATACCACTCCTTTTCCCGGAATAAACACCAAAATATTGGCCGTACCCAAGTCAATTCCTATTTTTCGAATTAACATAAGAATAAAATTCCCAATTTCTAATACCCAATTTCCAATAAATGTCCAATACTTAAATTCCAAAATTTTGGAATTGAGATTTGGGATTTTATTGGAAATTGGAAATTGGAAATTGGAAATTATTAGCTCCAGTAGTTGCCGGTAGCGAAATACTCCCGACTCTCTTTATTTTAGCTCCCAACTTCACAAGCCTTTCCTCAATCTTTTCATATCCTCGATCCACCTGATAGGCATCCTGGATAATGGTTTTCCCTTCCGCGATAAGCGCGGCAATAATCAAAGAAGCTCCCGCCCGAAGATCGTAACTGGTAATCGTGCTTCCTTTTAATTTCACGGGCCCGCGCACCAATGCTTCGTGGGAATTCATAAACTCTATTTTCGCGCCCATTTTTTGCGCTTCTTCCAGATACTTAAATCTCCCTTCGTATAACGTGTCATACATCAGTGTTGTTCCTTCAGCCTGGGTTGCCAGAATACCAAACGGCGCTTGCACGTCAGTAGGAACCCCCGGATATGTTCTGGTTTCAATCTTTTTCACCGCGGCAAGTTTCTTTCCGGGCGCTACTTCGATATAATTTTTTCCCACACGGAACTCCGCGCCCATTTCGCGCAATTTCTCCAATACCAAATCAAGATGTTCTTCTCTCGCATACTTTACTCGAATAGGACTTCCTGTCGCCACTCCCATAATTAAAAACGTGGCCGCTTCATTCGCATCGGGAATTATGGAATGTGTTGCTCCCCGCAAATTCCGCGTACCGGTAATTTCCAATGTATGCGTTCCCAGTCCGGCTATCTTCGCTCCCATAGAAACTAAAAATCTCCCTAAATCTTCCACGTGAGGTTCCGCTGCCGCGATTTTAATGACCGTCTTCCCTGGTAAACTCGCCGCCAGCATCATCGCGTTCTCCGTTCCCGTTACTGAAAACTCCTGAAGCACCACATGAGCCGATTTCCGGCCGGACGCGTCGACAATATAAAATTTTCCATCCTGGCGAATTTTTATCCCCATTTTGGCAAGCGCGTCAAAATGTGTTCCTAACGGACGGGCTCCAATCACGCATCCGCCCGGATGAGCAATTTTAAACCGTGAAAACCTGGCGCAAAGCGATCCTAACAATAAAATAGAAGAACGCATTTTTTTCACATTCTGAATATCCATCTTCTCCGGCCGTACCTGATCCGCTCTTATCTTCACCTTTCGCTTCCCTGTCCATTCAACCTCCGCACCCATGCTTTTGAGGATTTCAATCATTCTAAAAACATCCTCGATTAAAGGGATGTTTGAAATCACGCATTCCCCCCTGGTAAGCAGTGCTGCCGCGAGAATGGGAGTAGTAGCGTTCTTGGATCCTCTCACCTCTATCTCTCCTTTGAGCTTTTTCCCGCCCTGAATTTCAAAAATTTCCATAGGTGTATTATAGGCGAATACGGTTCTTTTTTCAAGTCGATCCATTTCCTACCGTGTCATTCCCGCGAAGGCGGGAATCCATGATTTAAATCGATAGGTGAAATAAAAAATGAATTTAATTTTAATTCTTCTTACCCTATAGCTTGATTATTATTAAATAGGCATGTGGTATACTCCTGGATTCCCGCCTCCGCGAGAATGACATAAAAAATTAAATGTGTAATTCTAAACATGTTCTGGCTTAATACGGGAACCTACAAAGAAACAATATATTCCAAGCTGTCTATAAGCAATTCTTTTGCCCGCGCGTCAGTTTTTTTAAACTGATTGGGATTTTTAAGTTGGACGATTAAAGTATTAATATATCTTTTATACGACACATTCATTCTTTCTTCTATTTCCTCCCTGGTACTTTCAGGAATACGCGGATTATTTCTTATTTTTTCCATGTGCTCCAGAAAATGTCTGGCAACCCGCGCATAAGATTCCAGTACTTTTTTATCGCTTTTGCTTTTTATAAGTCCCAACTGGTAATATTGGCGAATATTACGCGCTATGGAATCCAGGGAAGAAACCGCAGTAAAAGAGACCTCTTTCCAACTCTCATTTCCAGCTTCATCGATGGCAGTTATTTTCAGCGTGTGAGTTCCGGTTTTCTGGAGAGATAAATCTATTTCTTCCTGATTGAATACATTGCCATCTAAATAAAGCTTGATCTTGATATGTTCCGGAATCGTCACGTCATCTTTTGTTTGATACTGTATCTTCACGCTTTGATCATTGAGATACTCCTTTTCTTCCGGAGAAAAAATTTCTACGACCGGGGGAACATTGTCTTTTTCTTCAGTGATAATTTCATCTTCTTCTACTTTGATAATTCGCTCCTGCTCCTGCCCCATTGTCACTGATCCTCGCAACATTCCTCCTATCTCTGTAGCGCCCTCTGGATCAGTTTCATCCTGCGATATTTTGGCAATTTCTATGGCATACTCCCCTTCTCCTGTCCCGCGGGTAAGAACCTTATATTCCCCGTCTTCCGGATTGGGAATGGTAATAAATTCCGTGTCGGTGTCATATCCGGTGTAATAGGCGCCTGGAATTTCATTGAGAAGCTCTCCGGTAGCGAAATTCTTCCCCACTCTTTTTCCACCTGGAGCTATGATTTGGATGTCAATGGGAGAAAAGACGTTAAAAAGGAGAATATTGGGGATATGCCATTCGTCTACGTAATAGCAATCTTCTTCTTCAATGTTAGCCAGTTCGTATAGTATTTTACATTGGGATTTGGTTGGTAAATCTTTATGCACAGAATTAATTTCAATAGAAGTATTAGGACTAATTGCCTGTGAACTGGACTTTGGAACTGTTTCATCTCCTTCTTCATATTCCAATCCCTGATCAGTTTCATCATCATAAAAATTTTCCGGCATACCATGCTCCCAAAGGCCTGACTTCGTGCTGTCAACTACCCTTATCTTTGAAATAGTAGTTTGTTCATTGCTAATATTCCCTGTAATATTGATGAAGTTAACTTTATTTAATTTTTGTATATTTTCTTCTTCATTAAGTTCTTCCAGAAAATTATTTGTCGGGTAATTCCTGGGATAATTTCTCATCTCTTCTAAAGATACATCAAAAAGATAGCTATAATCTGGAAGTAATTCTTTTACGGAAGGAACTTCGTTTCGGATATATGTGTATATGTCCCCATAGCCATTATGCTTTGCTTCATTTTTAAAGTGATGTTTAGCTAATCCTTCTTGTAAACCAAAAAATCCTTCTCCAGCTTCCCATTTTAGATATGCTTCCGGCACTCCTTTGTGTGGCGTCCCCAGAGTAACAAGCTGGTCAATATTATCTTTATATTCATTGCCCTCTACATGCGCCCGCGCCACAAGCCCTCCCATGCTGTGCGCCGCAATATCAACTCTGGATACTTTTGTTTGAGATATAATTTCTTTAATTTTCTCAGCCAGATCAGCAGAGGTGATTTCATTGCTTTTATGCCAATCATACGGGAACTCAAAAAGATTTTTATCTTTTTCATACCCATTTTCCTGAAACGATTGCGCCAGATTATCATACGTGTGAAGAATAGGATCAAGCTTCCACTTTCCCCACACTTTTTCTGATCCTGTAATCCCGGGAACAATAACTACTGGATCAGCTATCACTTCACTGCTTTTCCATCCATCCAAAAACACATCTCCTTTTACTATTTCTCCCTGCGTATCATCATTGGGAATTTCTCCGGATGGACCACCAGGATCACCATACCAGTTATTCTTTAGTAACACTCTTCTCCTGCATTCCGCGGAAATCCCGCAATATACTTTGGACATCACCGCTGTATTATCGTCGTTATCTTCAAAATTAGAATTTACTATTTCCAAAAAATCCCCCTGGTTTTCATCTTTCAAATCAAGCTCCACTCCAATATCAGCGTAGCTGTTGCCAATAAAGAAAGAATTTTCAATGTGCAATTTTCCCGAAAAGAAGTATAACGCCGGTATGCCTTCAATTTCCCACGCGCGCGCGGTATGAACAAAAATATCTTTCATTGCCACAGGGCCACCATCTGAAAAGTTTCCTAAATTGGATATCTCCACATAACGCAAGAAAGAGGCCTCCGCGCCGGGAGGACTCCTGAATTGAATAAAAGATCCGCTATCAGGATCCGAAGCGGTAATTTTTACTTTTTCTTTTTCCGTTCCGTTGGCTACGATTCTCCCATCGCTTACAAAAATAGCAGCGCTGTGTCCTGAAACAAACTCTATTTTTGTCCCTTTTTCAAGGGTTAGCGTGGCATTATTCTCTATAACTACGTCCCTATCAAATACCAATGTATCATCTTTTGTCCAGGTGGTATCATGATCAACAGTTATATACTCGTATGCCCGCGCTTCATTTTCTCGAATTGCTTCATATCTGTATCCAAGATAGATACACACTACTATAACAGCCGCTACCACACTGAGAAATCTCTTGGGGTTATTTTTTCTGTGCATTTTTATTTTTCAAAACATTATTAAGCGTTTTTCTTTAAACTATTCTTGTTTTTTAGCTTATTCCTAATAAAACCACTTACCAGGATAGCAAAAATCACTATATTAATTATCGGCCAAATCTTAATAGAAAAAGTACGTAACCATATCAAGTCATGGAACTTGAAGACTCTTGAACTTGACCACACCATTAAATACACAGAAAAATTTCCAAATAAAGAAAAGATAAAAAAAGAAGCTAATGCTTTTCGAGCAAATATAAATGTAATAACCCCAAGCAATCCTGAAGTTATCAATAAAAAATATAGAACTTTTAAATCTGTAAACGAATCTCCAAAAAACATAGTTTTATGTTAATATTTATTATCACCCCTTAAGTAAAGATATTATACCATAGTCTTAAATTAAAATTAAAAAAACGATTAACCAATAAATTTTTTGCAAGTGAAAGCCATAAGCTCAAGCCTCATCCAGCAACCTGACAAGCGGTTCTTCCCATCCAAAACAAGTTTCGCGGTTGGCAAGTTTCTCAAATGTTTTGACGCATCGAGGATCGCGGGTGGCAAATTCTTCCAGCACATTCACTACTTCTTCCACAAACCCTCCAACTTCCCCGTCGGAATCATCCACTCCGCCGCGACAAAGTTTATTATCCAGCCGCAATAACAAGTTCACCAGAAGCACAGCAGTCTGTTTGCTTATCGGAAGATTGGAAATTATTTTCGAGAGACGACTTACTCCTTCTGAAAGAGAACTTTGATACGAAAACCACAGACGAGACGGTCCGTTATAAGGCTTTATATATTTCATGGCATCGGTAATTTCTTTTTTAACTGCCGAAAATTCTTCCTTATTCAGCTCTCCCAATCTTCCGCTGCATTCAGCGCCCGCAACGATCCTCTTTTCTTCATCGTTGAGCGGCCTGCCGCCGGCCACTGCCTGAATCGCGACCGCCACCATATGTTTGCAAAGCGTGTCATTCTGTCCGAGATAACAATTGCAATCACCCCGATCAAAATGCCGCCCGTCCACATACACATTATATGGTTTCGTCCCAAGCACCACCGCCCGAAATCTGCCAAACTCTTCCTGAAACTGCGTCACCTTCCCGCTTTCATACAAATCCACCGCTTTTTCAAACGTCGGCGGATCAGTGGCGAATTTTATTTTGTCTAAATTGTAGGATGGGAGATGTAGCATAGAATCATTAAGCTTCAGATCACTTTATATTTAATTTTCCAAGCCAGCTTTAAGAAGTAACTCATCAATAGAAAAAGAAAAATAAATTGGCATCTTAATATCAGGAAACTCACCAAAATCATTATAAGGCAAATACCTCCAGTCATTGAGTTTATTATGGGCTACAGCATATAATTGAATACCGAGTGTGGAAGGTATTATTTTCGTATAAGGTATCTCAAGGCCATCTTTTATCCTGTGATAACTGGCTTCAGAACTCGTAACAACCCCTTTGTTATATAATGCTATTAAGTCCTTTTCAACACTTATGATATTACTATTTTCAAGTTCCTTAGTCGCAAACCATATAGAATATTCATTAAGTTCATTAATCACACCAACATCTGGCCTCTGTTTATCAACAGGCATTTCCAGCCAAAGTTTATTTAATGATCTATAAAAAATATAATGAAGAAGTAGCTGTTGGGATGAAAGTGATTTAATAATATCAATATAGTAAACTCCCCTGTCATCTTTCCCGTCTACACTTCTTGATGAGGCCAAAATACCTCCAAAATATTCCGCACAAATCGTTTCATCAGTAAATGATCCGCTCCAAAAAACATCTCGTGCAACTCTTAAATTGGCATTTTTACTATCTTTTATGTTTGATTTTCTTATCGCGACAGAAACTATCTTGTTTCTTCCAGCTGTATATATTTTTTCAAAATCATTTCCAATCTTATCAAAAGTTGGACCAAGCAACTTTTTAACCATCCATTCATATGGCATGGAACTAGCTAATTGCTTGTTATTTTCTTCACTCATATAAAAATATTCTACGAGTTACATACTGAACTTTATTTATGATTGATACTTTTACTTATGTTTTTATTCGTTTCTACTTTCAAAAACAATTTTGCCCTTCTTTCTAAAAAAACCATATCCTTTAACTGACATTCCCACACAACCATAACTCCCCATCCCATTTTTCTCAACTGAGAAATATTCCTCCTGTCTCTCTCCTTATTGGATAATCTCTTCTTCTGCCAGAAGTCACGGTTAGTTTCAGGAATGACTTTTCCGTATTTACATTTATGCATATGCCAATAGCAGCCATTTACAAAAATTGTTTTGTTTAATTTTGGAAAAACAAGATCTGGCTTTCCTGGTAGATTCCTGCCATGAAGCCTGTAACGATACCCCAGCCTATGCAAAAAAGACCTGAGCAACATCTCAGGCCTGGTATTCTTTGATCGAATATTCGACATGTTGCGTGATCTCTGTTCACGAGTCAGTACATCAATCATGTTTTGAAACCTTATCCACCAACTGTATAAATTTATCGAGCTCAAGTATCTCAATGCTGCGGTTTTTAGGATAATCTTTTTGCAGTTTTTTCGGAATTATCAGAGATACATTGGCTTTGCGCATATCTTCAAGCTGCCTGCCTGATATTGATGGTTGAAGTGTCAGGATATATTTCTTTTTTATCTTTATTCCTTCATTTAATACCTGCCGCCATCTATCCTTGCATGTTGTTTTCAGTCCCACTATAAAAATCTTTTCTTTTTGGTAACTATTATCATAATAAGCCTTTTCATCCGGAATAATTATATCAGGACACCCATCTATTTTTGGTTGCATTTTATGGGGTATATTGGAATTCTGCAATATATAATCCACATGATTTTCAAGAGACCTGCCCGCTCTTGATTTTCTTCTGTTCATTATACTGGCAGCAGTTTTAAGAAAATCATCAATATCCCTGAATACTCTCGCAATTTCCGCATGACAAATTTGTCTTTCTGCGTATTGAAAAAGCTGATATTCTGTCTGGTAATACTTTAATAACGCATCATCAGGAGAAAGCTCAGAAAAATTCTTATAACAGTTTAAAAGGATTTCTCTTGTTTTCTTTGAAAAATCACTTCCACTGGGAAAAGACGTGAGATCTTTTATAAATCCAAGTATTTTTTTCTCGATACACTCATTTTCTCCTTCAATTACCGGCTTTCCATTGTCGTAAACAGCCCAATGTTCAAAAGGAGATACTCCAAGTGCAGTAATAATTTCGTCTATGTCATCATCGTCATCAAGAACATACGCAAAAAATTCGCTGGTGGACTTTGGAATTATTACCAATAAATCCCCCACTGTATCTGGTATCAAATAAGAAAAATCTTTACCAAAGCATGTCAACCTGTATTCATGTCTTGTCTCTTTTCCATACCATTTGATTTTCGATCTTGTAACTCTGTCCGGCCATATTATTCTGACTTCATGATCTCTGTTTTCTCCTTTTTTTGGAGCATATGGAGTATACATACTCCATGCAGAAAAAGGCATATAGAAACCGCACTGATGACTTCCAGTGATTCCCACGTCATTAGGCGAAATGAATTTCATTATCGCCTTTCCATACCTTAATGCATCTTCAACAGCTTGTTCTTTAAAAACAGACATACTATTTTAATTATATTCTCTTTCTTTTCTTAAATTTTTCGAAGGTTTTCAGGATATTCTGTCCAACAGACTCTATCGCAGGCACAACAACAGCATTACCAAACTGCTTGTATGCCTGTGTATCGGATACTACCAGTTGAAGCTTGTCAGGAAACCCCATCAGTCTTGCACATTCTCTGGGAGTCAGACGACGAGGAGGATTATTCTTTTGCTTTATTAAAATCTCAGACCCATCTTTATAATACCTCGCACTTAACGTTCGAGTTATTCCCTCAGTATTTGCCATTCCAAATCCAAATCCATTCCCCTTTGCCTTGTGTTTCTCAGCATACTTCTGAAGATAATCCCACATATGTTCTGTTAAAGTATATTTTTTTTCAGGTTTATTTTCAAGTATGTTCTTCAGTTTTGGCCGAATATTAACAGGCTTATCCGGAAATTTAAAATCGGGGTTATCTCCAAATCTTCTCTTGTCAAAACAAATTATAAATACTCTTTCTCTATGTTGCGGTACCCAGGAGGCGGCATCATATACCATGGAAAAGACAATGTAATCCATTTCTTTAAGCGTACTTTGAATGATTCCCCAGGTTCTTCCCCCATTATGAGACTGGAGATTTTTTACATTCTCAAGAAACAAAATAGGTGGCCTTTTTGCCTGAATAATTGTTGCCAGAGAAAAGAAAAGATTGCCCTGTTTCTCGTCCTTGAATCCGTGCGCTCTTCCAAGACTCTTTTTCTTTGACACTCCTGCAATGGAAAAAGGCTGACATGGAAATCCTGCAGCAAGAATATCATGATCCGGGATACTCGCTGGATTTATCTTTCTGATGTCTCCTTCTGGCATATCTCCAAACCATGCCTTGTAGGTTTTCTGAGCATATTTATCCCACTCAGAAGTAAAAACGCACTGACCTCCAAGCTTTTCAAATGCAATCCTGAACCCTCCTATTCCTGCAAACAAGTCAATAAAAGTAAATTTTTTTTTATCCTTTATATTTTTCATATGTTCACTATACCAGTGACTTTCATCTTCCCTGCTTATCCAACTCCGATAAGTTATTAACGAAATCTGGTGACTGGACATAATTTTAACTTGTGGAAGAGATATACTAAATTTAGCATAAGACTTCCATTTGCTCCAGGTTTTATTTTTATCTTGTCTTGCTCAAATTCAAAATCACCTTCCCCTCAAAACACATCTCCGGATAAATAGGGATATTTTTATAATTCGGGTTTTCCGGTTTCAGGTATGTTTTTTTATTTTCAGCGACAAATCTTTTTACTGTGGTGCCGTCCTCATATCTGGCTACCACAATGTCCCCCGACTTATATTCCTTCGTTTTCTTCACTAAAAGCATATCCCCGTCATCAATACCGGCATTGATCATGGAATCCCCGTAGACTTTAATGATAAACACTTCTTCCTGCAGTTCATCTATCCTTTCATTTTCCATAACCTCATTGCGAAGCGTTTCCCATTTTACAAAAACCTCTTCAAAAGATTCCACATACGGCCCGCAGGAACTCGCTCCTGCCACCGGAATCAGTTTTTTCTTTCCCAGCACCCTTAGTCCCAACGGCAGAATTTTTATGCTCCGAGCCTGTCCTTCTTCGCGTTTTATGTAGCCGTTTCTCTCCAGCGCTTCAAGAAAATTCAACACCGACTGATTGGAAGAAACATTCAGTGCTGCCCGAAGGTCGGCCAGACTTGGCGGAAAACCTTCCGTTGCGATGCAGTGATAAATTATTTCCAGGACTTTTTTTTGTTTTGGAGTAATCGCCGAGTGCATGCCTTTATTATATGTGACTAAATAGTCTAGTCAATATTGAACCTGTGGATAACTGTAAATAAAAACTTCTTTCTTTATGCCAAGCCGGCCTTTATACTAAAATCAAGATAAATTCATTAACAAAACAATATGCGCCCCATCAAAATTGCTCAGGAATGGGATTTCATAGTCAATGAAACCCACCGCGAGCAGCCGGACAAAAAAACTGCACTAAAAAGAGAGCTTTTGTTCGCTCTCCAGATTTTATTGGGTCAAATTGAATCCGCCGTAAAGTCCGGACAAGCAAACTTTTTCAGCAACAATTATTTTTTGGTAAAAGAAAAATACTTGTCTTTATAATCCCCCCTACTTCAACAATCTCTCATAATTATCCGCCCAGTATAAAACTTTTCCGCCGTAATTTACTCCCTTGCCGTCGCAATAGTTGGCCCAGTTGCCTCCGGCGAGATAGATACAGTAGGCTTTAGCTTCCGCGTTTCGTTTGTGGTCGGTGACACCGCTTACTTTGGAGAGTTTCAGCGCCATGGCTACGACTCCGTCCGTCAGACTCCACGGATCCGGAGGGTTATGCCCGGTCACACTCGCGATGGAGTTTCTATATCCAAGCCACGTATCCGGCATAAATTGTCCTACCCCCATAGCTCCTCCCGTACCTTTATACCCGGACGGCGGACAGGAGACTTTCAGTTTAGTAAAATCATATTTCAAGCTCTTGGCAATCTCTTTAAAATCCGCGAGCCGCGCGCCGCTCATGCGGCTTTGTTTATAATTACACCCGCCGGTGTATCGTCCTAAATTAGACTCCACGACAAGCACTCCAAGCAGGTAATCTTTTCTTATACCCGTAACACGGCTTGCAAATTCCGCCGCGTCAACGATATTTTTATAGCTTACCGCGCTTCCCAGGAGGCTGGTCAGTTCTTTTTTCAACTTATCTATTTTGGCATTTAATTCTTCCAAAGTAGATTGCGCCTCATAAATATCCGTTTTTATTTCATACTGTTCCCCCTTTTGAATGGTCAAAAGTTTTTCGTGATCGCTTTTTTTGCCTGCCAGGTCTTCCTTCACTTCTTCCATTTCAGTTTTAGATCCATGAAGAGTATACAACGCTTCCAGCACCTTCTCTTCCGCGCTAAGCGTACGATTAAAGTTATCATACAAACGGCTAAGATCATCGGGAGCGGCAACGAGTTTTATAAGCGGATCTTCATGATCACTGTAGTATATTTCACGAATATACTCGCTAAGCATCTTTTTGGTAAACTCGATCTTTTTTAAAGAACTTTGCAGCTCCATTTCTTTTCGCTTAATATCGGCTTCCGTTTCTTTAAGCAAGCCCCGGGTCTGGTTTACCTGAACCTGGGTTTTTGATAGCAGATTCCTGCTTTGCTCCAATTGTTTCTGGGTTTTTGCCTTTTTTTTCTCTATAGCCTCTATTTGATCCTCCAGCTTGTCCTGCTTTTCTTCAATGTTATCCGAAGAAACAGTTTCTGCCGCATGTAAAATAAAACTTCCCCGGTAAAAAAGAAAGAGGGAAAGAAGAATTATTATGGTTATTAAAAATTTTGATGATTTATACAATAACATAGTACGGCTACATAATTCATGTCATTCCCATGTAGACGGTAATGACAAATTTTAATTTTTGCCTTTAGACTTAATTTAGACTTTTGCTTCTATTATACCACAAATAAAAAATCCCGATTTCTCGGGATTTTTTTGCTTTCTTCTGACTTCTTTATTCTTTCTTCTCTTCTCCTTCCGGAGCAGTTTCTGCTTGTTTTACTACTCCCTCGACTTTTGTCACGTCAGCTTCCACCTTTTGCTCCAATGCTTCCATTTCCTGCTCTGATCGAGGAGGAGCCACTAAAGCGATTACGGTCTCAGGATCAAGCGCCACTTCCACTCCTTTCGGAATCGACAAGTCTCTTACTAAAATATGGTCTTCGAATGTTTTTATCCTGGAAATATCCACCTTAATATCCGAAGGAATATCTCCCGGCAAACACTTAATTTCCAGTTTGTCCACACTTTTCACTAATACTCCGCCTGCCTCCTTCACGGCCGGAGATTCTCCCATAAACGAAAGTTCCACTTCCGTTTCAATTTTTTCATCCATTCTTACCTCGAAAAAATCAACATGAATGTAATTTCCGCTTATCGGATCTCTCTGCATTTCCTGGATGATTACGTTTCTGTTGCCGCTATCTTCCAGGGATAAATCAATCAGCGAATTTTCTCCGGATTTTTTGATTAGCCTCTTTAATTCCAACATATCCACCCACAGATTTTGAGAAGAAGAATTATTTCCATATATTACTGCCGGCACTCTTCCTTCCTTTCTGCCTCGGTTCACTTTTTTCCCCAGCTCTTGTCTTACCTTTGCATAAAGATTTACTTTGTCCATATGATTATACATTAAAAGAGACGAATACTTCGCTCTCTACGACTAATTATCGATCCATATCTTTTACCCACTCCACTAAATTTCCCTTGTAACGGGAAATGAACTGATGCATGTCAATTACTTCATCCGCGGTTATGGCATTACTTGAATATTTGCTTCGTACTTCCCTGTCATCCAGATCCGTGGCAATTCCGGCGCTGATAATCCCCGACTGGCTGCTTGATAAAAAAACAATCGTGGAGGTGTTACACTGGGCACAAGTGACGTGAAACGCGGATCCCTGATCTCTGTCTTCAAGAATAACAAGGTCTTCTTGCTCAAACCCGTTTCCACAAAAGGAGCATTTTGAAAGGAAATCTACATTGCTATTCTTATGTTTCATATGCTTGCCTTATATTATAGAATACTATCATAAAACCTTAATTAGTCAATAGTTTTAATCTTTTTTCGATAAATACTCCCGGTGATGCCTATGGAAGTCAAAATAATCACCAGCGAGCTCCCGCCGTAGCTTATCAAGGGAAGCGGAACACCAGCCACCGGAACCAACCCTACGTTCATACCAATATTCACTAAAATTTGACTGAACAGCATGGCGATAATACCTACTGCAAGAAGGTAGCCAAAATTGTCCCGAGCCAACCTGGCTGTTTCTTTTATTCGGTAAAGCAGGAAACCAAAAAGGACAAGTACCAACGACGCTCCGAGGAGCCCCATTTCTTCCGCAATTACCGCGAAGATAAAATCAGTATGCTTTTCAGGAAGAAAGTTAAGCTGGCTTTGAGAACCGTGCCCCAATCCTTTCCCCCATAACCCTCCTGATCCTACCGCCACAATAGATTGTATCACGTTATAGCCGCTTCCCCGCGGATCGTTATACGGATTTACAAAATTCACCAGCCTGTCTTTCTGATAATCTTTTAAGAAAAAAGACCCCGAAAACACTGCCCCCGCAAAAAGTATCGCGAGAATAAAGAGATTTTTTTTGTTTACTCCGGACACCAGCAACATGCTTATCCACGTACTGATAATAATCGCCGATGATCCGAAATCAGGCTGCTTTAAAATAAAAAAAACCGGGATTCCCACAAGCACGATTGAAGCGGCCACTCGCACGAAATTGCTAAGTTCAGTCTTTTTTTTCGACAAAAAACTCGCGAGAAAGATTATTATCACGATTTTCACTATTTCCACCGGCTGAATATGGAATTTCCCCAATCCTATCCATCCTGTCGTCCCTCGAATAGTGGTACCAAAAAAAAGTACTCCCATCAAAACCGCCAGCGCGACAAAATACAGTTTTGTACTGTGCGCGTTAAGGATCCGGTAATCATACAACGCAAAAAAAATCATCAGCGCCAAACCAATAACCAGAGAAGTGATTTGTTTTTTAAGGTGAGTAGTCTCTGACACCCCTCCTGCCATAGAGATACTGTACAATGCTAAGATTCCCGTGGACACCAATAGCAAGGCTGCCGCAATAAGTACCCAGTCCAACTTTAATAATTTTCCCATAATACCATCTGGAGCTTTCTACCTGGTCTCTTTTTCCTTAAAATTTCTTTTCATGAAAGACTCCGATTCAAACACATTTACTTCGGATTGAAATTCCATATTATTCACGCTTCCGGAAAACTTATTCGGCCAGGTAACCTTGAATTCCCTGTCCTCTCCGGATTTAACTGTGTTCATTTCCGTAGAATTGAGCGCTATAATTTCTCCGCGGCCATCTTTGAGCGCTACTTTTAGTTTCACCTTGTAAAAATCAAAAGGGCTTTCGTTTTTCAAAAGGCCCGAAGCTTCACTAAAAATTACCTCGGAATTCATTTCCTTGTAGTTCCGGTTTATAATCTTCAGTTGAGGTTTTTCCTGATACTCCTGAAACTCCACCCACTCCACTCCAAGCACAGCAAGAGTTACCTGGACAGGAGGGACTTCAGACTCCATGCCGTACTCTATGAGATATTTTTTCTCGCCTGGCAAGATAAAGCTGCTTCCTTTTTTAGCGGCAATCACTTTTCCCAAAGCATCTGCCAGGGAAAACTCGTACTTAATCGCTTTGCCTCCCAGGAAACTGTTCGGATTTGAAATTTCTCCGAAGACGTCAAATTTTGTAGAAGATCCGCCTGAAACAAATCCGGTCTTTTCCACCAGGATGTCCCGAGTAGCAACAACCTCACATACCTTAAAACAAGATCCGCCGCAATCTATTCCTTCTTCGTTGCCATTTCGGATACCGTCAAAACAGGAAGGATCCGGCTTCCATGAAAGATACGCTCCGCCGAATATGGCCGCTATGACAAGCAGATACAAAGAGATAATGATAATTCTTTTCTTACTCCTTTTTTCCATAGATTTGAGTGCTCCGGGAGCTTACATTTTATTGGGAACTTTTATGCTCAATAAGGATAACCCGTTTTTTATTACTAACGCCACCGCTTTTATAAGCAAAACTCTTGATTCTTTAAGCGTACCGCGCTCCGTTCTTATTATTGAAACTTCATTATAGAAACTGTTAAACTGCCTGGCCAGCCCTTCCAGATACATGCATATATGATGCGGGGAGTCTGTTCTTTGGGACTGGGCGATACATTCAGGAAACATCATAAGCTCCTTTGCTAATAAAAACTCGCTTTCTTTTTCAAAAATAATCTCCTCCGGAACTTCTTTTTCTATGATGGAAACTTCCCTGGAAATTCCCTGCTCCAGATTTTGCAATATCGAAAGTATTCTGACGTACGTATATTGGAGATACACCGCGCTTCCTCCTTCCAGATTCAACATCCTTTCCCAGTCAAAGGAGATATTCTTTATTTTTGATTGACGCAAATCATTATACACGATAGCTCCAACTCCCACAACAGTTGCAATTGCCTCTATTTCTCGAAGCGAAAGTGACGAATTCTTCTTGTGGATGATTTGCCTGGAAGTATCTATTGATTTTTCCAGCACTTCTTCCAACTCTATCAAAGTTCCTCCCCGGGTAGACATTTTTTTCCCTTCAACGGTAACCATGCCGAATTTGATATGCTTCGCGTCTACCGCGGAAGGCAGATAACCCATTTTTTTACAAAGTGCGAATAATTGCTGAAAGTGAAGCTCCTGTCCCTTGTCCACCACGTATAGTATGCTATTCGGATGAAATGTTTCCACGCGAAATTTCATAGTAGCCAAATCCCGAGTAATATAGAGCGTGGATCCAACTCCTTTGCGCAAAAGAAAAGAAGGCAATTTGGGGATTGACTCCACTACTACCGCGCCCGTTTCCGGCTCTACATGACACATGCCTTTTTTCAAGCACTCTTCCACTGTTTCCTTTGCCTGTTCGGTAAAATAGCTTTCTCCAATACAAGTATCAAACGCGACTCCCAACAAATCATAAAGAACATGAAGTTCCTGAACACTCAAATCCCATACCTTTTTCCAAAACTGCAGCATGAAACTGTCTCCTTCTTCCAATTTGCGAAACAGCTCACTGGCTTCTTTTTTCAATTCTGGTTTAGCGCGTGCTTCTTCAGTAAACCGCACATACAGTTCTTTGAACTCCTGGAGAGGTCTCTCGGGATCTTTTTCATCCTTTTTCCAGTGCTGGTACGCATACGCCAGCGCACCAAACTGAGTACCACCGTCTCCCAAATGGTTATCCCTCACTACGGAATAACCGGTTTTCCAATATACATTAGAAAGCGCCTGACCGATAATAGTGGACCGCAAGTGTCCTATTCCAATAGGCTTACCTATATTGGGAGCGGAGTAGTCGAACACTGCTATTTTTTTTGCATTGATATTGCTCTCTCCATAGCGTTCTCCTGTTTCCGCGATCACAGAAAGTGTCGCGTGATACATTGCTTCTTTTCTCAGTTCCAAATTCACGAAATTTCCAATCGCAGTTGCCCTCTTTATAAGCGTGCGTGATCCTGAATTAATCACGTGTTCAATTTTTTGAGCCATTTCTGCCGCCGACATGCGTACCGTGTATATTCTCACTATATTGAACGCTTCTATGGTAAAGTCACATGCGATATGCGGCGGAGGAATCTTTAGTTCCAATTTCTCCGCATCGATATTTTGCAACTCGGAAATTTGCCTCATACACGCCGTGAGTTCCCGCTTTATTTTTTGCTGGGGGTAACGCTGAAAATCTACATAACTTCTCTCGCGCAATTCTTTTTCTATTCGATCCCGCGTCACCCGCACGGAGTCCCGCACTTCTTTTTTGTACGCGTCCAATCCAGTATTACGTTTCATTTGATCTATATAATAATGAGGTTGCTGGTTTTTATTATAGCACCCTTTTCTGGTTATGATAATTTTTCCAAAATAAAAAAGCATTACCTGGATGCTTCATGCTTTTTTAAAAATTGAGTAGATAGTTCCCGGCACCGTCTTACTTTCCCTCATAAAGAGATATCATCAGAGCTGACAGGCTTAACTGCTGAGTTCGGAATGGGATCAGGTGTAGCCCTGTCGCTAGAGACACCGGGAACTATTTATTCAATCATGGGAGCTTCGCGTGAAGTTATCTAAAAAGCATTAATTACCGGGGAGAAAAACATAAATGACACTACTGAAAAAATGATAATTAAAAATACTCCTAAAATAAACTTCGCGCTATGTTTGTACTCGATCGGGAGTTTCATCATGGTATATATTAGAAACTACTAACTGCTAACCTTATGGTGTGACATGAAACCGTAACACGTAATAAAATATTACCTGCTACCAGTCACATGCCACTCACTGAGTGTAAGAGAGTAATGTTCGATTTATTAGTATCTCTTGGCTAAACATATCACTATGCGTACACCTGAGACCTATCAACCTGGTCATCTTCCAGGAAATCGTACCGCGCACAGCGCGGAAACTCTAATATCCAAATCCTAAACTCCAAACAATTTCAAAATTAAAAATCATAAACTCACAAAACTTTTTTATTCCGGTTTTGAAAATTTAGAATTTAAAATTTCAAATTTGTTTAGAATTTAGAAATTAGGATTTAGAATTTCCGTGCTATGCACGGCAATTGCCTAATCTTGAGGTGGGCTTCTCGCTTATATGCCTTCAGCGATTATCCCGTCCAAACTTAGCTACTCGGCAGTGCTCCTGGCGGAACAGCCGATACACCAGAGGTTTGTTCTTTCCGGTCCTCTCGTACTAAGAAAGACTCCTCTCAAGCAACAACGCCTACAGCAGATAGGAGACCAACCTGTCTCACGACGGTTTGAACCCAGCTCGCGTACCGCTTTAATTGGCGAACAGCCAAACCCTTGGGACCTT
>CAYLWX010000005.1:0-9692 GCA_964387895.1 uncultured Bdellovibrionales bacterium
ATCCAGCTTCGCCCGGGTGAGGGGACCGACTACTCCGGTCGTAGCAATCCCGTTGTCTTTCTGGAATTGAATTACCGCTTCGCGAGTAACAGGTCCGTAAGTTCCCGTGATATCTTTCTTTTTCAGGTAGTTTCGGTTAAAAAGAATAGTCTGAATGTGGCGTATCCCTTGTTCGGTGGCCGTGGTAATTTCACTGGAAATCGCGTAGGCTGTTCTCCGGGGTACGTCATTCAAATCAATTTTCCTACCGGCTCGTCGGACTTCAGCGTCAGGGTTAGCCACTCTAATGGGGTATAGCTTGTTAGATCGGATCTTCCCGAATTTTTTCAACTTGAATTTCGCCACCAGACGGTCTCCCTTGTTGGAAATCTTCACGGAATCGGCTGATTTTCCTCCAATGGTAACTTCAGCGTCTTTCTTAAAGTGCCGGCCCTTAATCACTAATTTCAGCTTTTCCGTGCCTAGGGGACTGCGGTAGCGTTCCGCTTTCCAGCTTTTGACGGTGGCGCGAGTGCCGGTGGTGGGCGGGTTATCTTCACTTACAGTTACATCATTGTTTATAGCATCAGAAACTACCGCGAAGATGGTAAAATGATTAGTTGAAAATATAACCTGGTTATTATCTTTGTCAATCGAATAAGTATCCAATGGTTGCCAGATTCCGTTGGTTTCGTCCCAATAACAAACTCGTAAATCATCTTCAGTAACTTGCAAGTCGTCCAATATTGTTTCATCGTACGGCATGGTAACACTCAAACTTGAGTTAAATGAGGTAAGTGAATTTCCTGAGTCGTCTATAGCGGTTAAGTCAAGGCCGGTGCCTATAGGTTTGGAGTCAACTGTCCTTGGTATTTCTGAAGTGGAAGTTGCGCTCAAAGTTACCGTGGTATCGCTGTCTGTTCCCATAGTGTTGGCGGGAATAGTGATCATTGACCCGTCGCTAAGAGTGGATACTTTGGCATCAGTAGGGTTAAAAGTGGAAGACATGGCTTCAATGAGTCCGTCCTGAACAGTTTCTGTTTCAATATTTTGAGTAATACTTGTATTTTCCCCTGTTCCTATAACCACTTCTGGTGACTTAATATAGTCGGTGGTATCGGTAACGTCGCCGTTTACTCCGACGTGCCAGGTATCGTTCTTTGTTACATTAAGCGTGTAATTTCCGTTTTCATCTGTTTCTGTTTCATTGTATCCCCCGTTCTCTGACCAGGCCCACACAAACGCTTCTTCCCCAGCTCCATTTGAAGTGATTGTTCCGGTTATAACCGAATCGGTTTTAGTAAATGTCAGGATGACCCCGGATTTTATTTCGTTAGGGGACAGGGTCACTTCTATTCGCTTGGGGTTGATAAGGTCTGAGTATTGTTCTCGAGGAACAGATGCCCCTACAAAATAGGTATCATTCGGAACATTAATGCTGAATTGTCCGTTGGCGTCGGTAATATTGTTATTCATAAACATAGGACCTCGATATACCGCTTCTTTTCTTTCCAGATCGCCGCCTCTATTATCCGCGTAGACATACACATAGGGCATCGGGTTTCCATCTCCATCCAGTACGGTTCCGCTGATAGTGGCGTCGGCTTTTCGAATGGTGAGATTTTTAGTTATGGTGTCCCCGGAGTTTCCAGAAACCTGATTTTCCGACAGTGTTTCAGAGAAATACCCGGAAGACGGATCAATATAGTAACCCAAATTCCATGGGTCAACCGCGGAAGAAACGCTCATGCTGTACGTGCCACTGGACTGATTAATGAAGGCATTTTGCCACCCTCCCGTTTTATTAGTCGCGTACACTTCCAAAAATGTACCTGAAACAAGATTTCCATTTTCATCTTTTATGCTTCCTGTGATAGTCATGTCATTCTGGTATACGGTAATATTTTGAATCGCGGTAGCGTTATCAGCTACGGTCACTGTGACCGGACTTCCGACTGAATAGGAAGAACCCGGCATCGGTCCAAGCCCTATCTCATATGTCCCGGAGGGAACTTTGAAGGAAAAATTCCCTCTGTCCGCTGATCCTCCCAAACTTGATCCCCAAAAGTTATCCTCTTTGGTTGATCCGGTTTTTTCCGCGTATACCCATCCCCACATATCGCTTATTACGTTTCCGCTGGCGTCAACAATTGCTCCGCTTATGGTAGCGTTAGCCTGGGCTAAAGTAATAGTTATTGAAGCAGTTTCCCCTGTGGCTACTTTCACTTCAGGCATCTGTCCGTCCAGAACGTAATTGCCGCTTTCGCTGGTGTTGCTTCCCCAGCCCCAAAGCATCACATATGCCATCCATTTTCCGGGAAACACTTTCATGGAAAAGTTTCCGTTTGCGTCGCTTGTGCTTTCAGCCCATCCGCTCCCTCTTACTTTATACGTGTTGACTCGAATATTGGCTATTCCGTTCCCATTTCGATCAACCACTCTTCCGGAAATAGTGGCGGTTTTTTCTTGCAGGGTAATAGTTCCCAGGTTTTTTGTTTCGTTCTCGGCTACGGTAACAGGTTCTAGCTCGGGAGCGGAATAATCCTGAGTTGCTCCTCCGGAAGATATACTTACAATGTAGGTTCCTTCGGATAGTGTGATACTAAAATTTCCACTGGCATCAAGTTGTTGTCCGCTTCCTCCGCCCATTCCGGTTGACCATATTGATACATAAAACGATTGTGAATTAGAGGGGATAGACCCGTCAGGAAGGCGTACGGTTCCGGCTATTACTGAATTTATTCTTTTGACTTTAAAGTTAAGGGTTTGAGATTCTGTCGAGGTATCCGTGTTAAAAGAAACGCTTGAAGAGTTATCTCGGTAAGTCCAATTGCTGCTTCCGTCAGATGAGGGCGATCCCTGCCATTTTCCTCCCTTCACTATTACAGAATATTGTCCGCTGGAATTGGTGGTAGCCTCGGTCCAGCCTGATCCATTTACCGACCAGAAACTCACTCTCGCGTTAGTTACGGGATCCCCATTTGAAAATGTAACGGTGCCGGCGATAGTTTTTGTGGGAGCGGCGAACTGAATATTTTTTGTGATTGTAGCGCCTTCATAGGTAATGGTTTCGTCGCTGCTCCATCCTAATTTGTATTGTTCCGGCGGGGCATACGCGCTTATTTTGAGTTGAGTTCCACTGGACAGCGCGCTGGAGCTACTGCTCCCGCCGCTACTTACGCTACCGATAGAATAATATCCCTGATCATCTGTGCTGTCTCCGCCGAAGTAGTATGTGTAGGAAGAATACATATTCGTGGGAGAAGCAGTGTAAGTAGAGGATATGTTTACCCATGATCCGCTCATTGGATTTCCATCCGGATCTAATATTCTTCCCATCACCACGGGAGTGCCAATGGTATAATATGCTCTGTAAGCGGAAGTGGAAGCACTTGATCCATCAATCGCGCTTAATGCGGAGTTGGTAGTCCAAACAGTGAGATAGTATCTTCCTGCCACAGGATTAGTTAATCCTCCTAGTTTTAAAGTGGTCGCGGTTCCCGCGGAAATCTCGCTTGTCAAAGAAGCCCGGGCTATATAACTGGCTTCTCTGGAAAAAGAAGCGATGGAGCTTGATGTGCCGGACTCTTTGGTCGGGGCGCTCGTCATGGTAGTGCTATAGGACCCTTCTCTTTGAAATTCAACGTAGACATATCCGTTGGCGGGAATAGCGGCGGCGGGGGTAAAAGTCAGGGTATAAGTTGAAGCGGCGCTCGCCTCGTTACTGCTAAGCGAAAGTGAAATATTGGAAATCGCTCCCGCTTCGGATTTTTTGTCCGTCCATAAAATAAAAAAAGCCGCTAAAAAAAGCAGCGTACCAAGAAAGAGCGCGTAGTAGCTCTTTGACCCGCCTGCAATGCTAGTATGGCGGGCAAGCCGACTAATAAACTGTTTGATTTTTGAATGATCAAATTTTTTGTTCCGCGGACTCATATATTTTTTTTATTTATATTTTTATTATCCCTAAAATATTTTATAAAAATTGTTTATTTAAGGAAAAAGTAATCGTATTATACAATAAATTTAATCAGATCGCAAATAAAAACAATCCCGAGTATTCGGGATTGTTTCATGATCTCTTGTATTTTTTATCTTTCTACCTTCCGTTTCTCTCATTCAACTTAGCTCTCGTAAGTGGACCGACATTTCCGGTATCCGGCAGATTATGATCTCTCTGAAACCGGATAACTGCATCTCGCGTAATAGATCCAAATGTTCCCGTAATCTCACTCTTCTTAAGATAATCAATATTGAAGAGAAGGGTTTGGATATTTCTAATACCCGTGTCAGTACCGGTATTGAGCTCGGCAGGGGACGCGTATGAAACTCGCGTATTTATGTTGTTCAGGTTGATTTTCCGGCTGGCTCTTCGGGACTCCGCGTCCGGATTAGTCACGCGGATCACTCTCAACTTATTAGGTCGGATCTTCCCGAATTTTTTCAACTTGAATTTCGCTACCAGACGATTTCCTTGCTTAGAGATTTTTACGGAATCGGCTGATTTTCCTCCAATGGTAACTTCAGTGTCTTTCTTAAAGTGCCGGCCCTTAACGACTAGTTTCAGCTTTTCCGCGCCTAAAGGACTGCGGTAACGTTCCGCTTTCCAGCTTTTGACGGTGGCGCGCCTTCCAGTGAGGGAAGCGGTGGTGGTGTCATTGTTGACCGAGTTGGAGACAACCGCAAAGATTGTGAAGTGGTCCGTGGAAAAGGTAACTTGATTATTGTCTTCGTCGACGGAATAACTGTCTACCGGTTGCCAGATCCCATTAGTTTCGTCCCAGTAGGAAACAAGGAGATCATCTTCAGTTACTTTCAAATCAGAAAGAAGAGTTTCGTCATACGGCATAGTAACATTGATGCTGGAATTGAACGTATTGACATCAGTTCCGGAATCATCCATGGCAGTTAAATCCAGCCCTGTGCCTATCGGCTTGGAATCAATAGTTCTCGGCACTTCCGAGGTAGAAGCGGCGCTCAACGTTATGGTAGTGTCGCTGTCAGTGCTCATGGAATTAGCCGGTATGGTTATTTTGCTTCCATCGCTTAGATTGGCTATTTTCGCGCTGGTTGGATCAAATGAAGTAGACTCCGGCTCAACGAGGCCGTCTTCGATCACTTCAGCGGAAATATTCTGGACAATATTGGCATTAGTACCCGTTTTCACAATCACTTCGGATGATTTTATGTAATCAGTGGTATCGGTAACATCGCTGTTTACTCCTATATGCCAAGTGTCATTTTTGGTTACATTTAGCGTGTAATTTCCGTCTTCATCCGTTTCTGTTTCATTGTATCCGCCTCCTTCCGACCAAGCCCACACAAATGCTTCTTCCGCGGTTCCGGTAAGGCTGACTTTTCCGCTGATAGTGGAGTCTGCTTTTATGAAAGCAAGAGTAATTCCCGATTTGGTTTCGTTGGAAGCCAGCGTAAGTTCCAGACGATTGGGATTGATTAATTCAGGATGTTTGTCTCGAGGAAGCGCCGCTCCGACAAAATAAGTGCCATTAGGAATATTGATGCTGAATTGTCCATTCGCGTCAGTTACATTATCATTCATAAACATTGGTCCGTGGAACTCGGCTTCTTTTCTATCCTGATCCTGGGTTCGATTATCCGCGAACACGAACACATCGGGCATCGGGTTTCCGTCTCCATCAAGCACGGTACCGCTGATGGTCGCGTCAGCTCTTCGAATGGTAATATCTTTCGTGATAGTGTCTCCTGAATTTCCTGAAACAGAACTGTCAGTCAGCCGTTCTGAGAAATATCCTGTTCTGGGGTCGACAAAATATCCCAGACTCCACGGATCTACCGCGGAAGATACATCAATGGAGTAGGTTCCATTGGATTGGTTTATAAAAGCGTTCTGCCATCCTCCGGTTTTATTAGTCGCGAATACTTCCATAAATACATTGCTAACCGCGTTTCCATTTTCATCCTTGATGCTTCCGCTTATGGTCATGTCATTCGCGTATACAGTAATATTTTGTGTTACCGTTTGTCCGTCGGCAACGGTTACCGTTGCCGGTTCCCCGGATGAATAAGAAGAGCCGGGCATTGGTCCAAGGCCTACATTATAGGTTCCGGCAGGAACGCTAATTGAAAATTGTCCTCTATCAGTCGGTCCTCCTAATCCAGGACCGAAAAATTCTCCTTCCTCCCTGGTGGATTTATCCGCGGATATCCATCCCCACATATCAGTTATCACGTTTCCAGTTGTATCCACGATGCTTCCGGCAATGGTGGAGTTGGCTTGCGCGAGACGCAGAGTAACTGTTTTTGTTTCTCCTGATTTTATGTTTATCTCCTGCGGTTTGTCATCCAGCACATACTTTAAACTGCGGCTTCCCCACATATCCATCTGCACCATCCATTTTCCCGGAAATACATTTAAGGTAAAATTACCTGTCGCGTCAGTATTGGCATCAGCCCATCCGCCACCGCCACCGCCGCCTTCCTTTCCTCTCATCATAAACGCGTTCACGCGGATATTAGCGACGCCGTTTCCATTTTGATCCACGGCTCGTCCGGAAATAGTGGCATCTCTTGAGACAAGCGTTATAGTTCCTACGTTCTTCGTTTCATTTTCTCCAACCGTAACCGGTTTAATTTCCGGAGCGGCGTATCGCTGGTTGAAGTCGTTAATTTGAATGTTGTAAGTTCCCGGCGCGATATTTATGCTGAAATTTCCATTGGCATCAAGCTGGCCGTTTGATCCGCCCATTCCCATGGAAAACACGCCTACATTGAACATAAATTGTCCCGGCACCGAACCGTCGGGAAGGCGGACAGAGCCGGCTATAGTAGCATTGGCTCTGGTTACGGTAAAGTTTACCGCTTGAGATTCAGTAGTAGTGTCGTTTTTAAACGAAACATTAGTAGGAGGGTTGTTGTAGGACCAGTCGCTGTTTGAATCTGGCTGCACCATGCCGCCCCATTGTCCCCCCCGGAGTTTGATGGTGTATTGCCCGCTCGCGTTTGTTTCTGTTTGCCCCCAACCAGATCCGCTGGTAGACCAGAAATTAACTCGCGCGTTGGCCACGGGAGATCCGTTTGAATAGGTTACAGTTCCGCTGATGGTTTTCGCGGGGGTGACAAACTGAATATTTTTAGTGATGGTAGATCCGTTCCAGGTAATGGATTCTTCTCCGGATGATCCTAGTTCAAATTGGGAAGGCGGCGCGAACGCGCTTATTTTGAGTTCAGTTCCATTGGCTACAGTCCCAGTCCCTCCCGTAGAGCCCGGCCCGTTATTTACGCCACCGATGGAGTAATATCCCTGGTCATCAGTGCTGCCTCCTCCGAACATGGGATTAGTTCCTCCCGTGGAAAATACATTCACCCATGTTTGTTGTAACGCGTTTCCGGCTGGATCAAGTACTCGTCCTATCACAAGCGGGGTACCAATAGTGTAGTATCCACGGTAGGCGGAATCATAATTAATTGAACCATCCAAAACAGTTCCCGATGCATTAGTAGTCCAAATGGTGGCATAATATCTCCCGGCATTACCAGGATTGGTAAGCCCTCCTGCTTTAATGGTTACCGGAGTGCCTCCGGTAATTTCACTTCCTGTTACTGCTCGCACTCCTGAGTTGCCATTGTCCTGGGTGACAGAAGAAATGGAAGCAGAGGTTCCTGATTCTTTGGTGGGAGAAAGGGGAACAGTAGTAGATTGTCCTTCCCTCCATTGGAACTGAATGTGAACCGTTCCATCGGCCGGAATAGTCGTAGCGGGAGTAAACGCTACGGTGTAAGTACTGGCGGTACCTGGCGTGTTGGTATCCGCGGAGACACTGACGCTGCTAATCGCGCCTGCCTCCGATTTCTTGTCCGCCCACAGAACAAAAAAAGTTACCAGTGACAGTAGCACGCCAAGCAACAGCACATAGTAACTCTTCGACCCGCCTGCAACGCCTTGCGCAACATTGCGGGCAGGGTGGGCAAACACTTTGATTCCTGAGGAATCAGTTCTTGTTTTCCACAGACTCATGTGTGTTTGTGTTTATGTGAATTAAAATATAAGCTATTAAAAATAGCGATTAAATTATACAATGAACTATTCAATCGCGCAAGAAAGAGGTGAGGTAAAGGGGTGTGGATAACTTGAATTTCAACCCCATAAATGCTACAATAAAAAGCCAAAGGAAATAAATTATTTTAGATATATCGAATTAGAAAGGGGGTGGGTATATATGGAAAACTATAGTCAATCGCGCGACTATACGGCGGGGGTAATAGGAGGGTTATTGGGAGGAATTGTGTTTGGAGCCGTGTTGGGGTACTTGGGAGTATTGCCGATAATAGCGGGATTAGTAGGAAGTGATTCGTCAATAGCCGGGTTTGTGGTCCATCTAGTGCTGAGTGTGTTAGTCGGATTAGTGTTCGTATGGTGGTTTGGGAACATGGTGGCGTCATATCTTTTGGGAGCATCGTATGGTCTGCTTCACGGATTTATATGGTGGATCCTGGGAGGATTAATTATTCTGCCGATGGTTCTTGGAATGGGAATTCAGATTCCGAACGCGTTTAATCAATTGAATCTGGCAAGTTTGGCAGGGCATCTTTTGTATGGACTGGTTTTGGGATTAGTGTACGTATATGTTACAGTAGAAAGGCCTCACTTTATGGAACACGCGCACCGATAGACACCAGGCACGCAACTAATCACTACCATATCTTATGCAACATCGCCCCGGAGTGGTAATTGTGGGGGCTGGCTTTGGGGGAGTATATACCTACCTAAATCTGGCAAAAAAACTTTCTTTTTTGCGGAATGAAACCAGCATAACCATAGTAAGCCCTCACAATTACTTTCTGTTCACTCCTCTTCTTCATGAGGTAGCTTCAGGATCAATTCATGAATCCAATATTATACAGCCTTTGCGTCAAATACTAAACCATGGAAACGTGGAGACAGTAATTGATAAAGTAACCCGCATTGATCTCTCGCGTAATAAAGTAATTACAGCCGGATGCGAGTTGGACTACTCGTATCTTGTTGTCGCGGCAGGCGCGGAGACTCGGCGGTATAATTTTTCACTGGAACATGTACTGGAATTGAAAGATTTGCAGGACGCGAAAAACATTAAGAATAGAATTATTACCTGCCTGGATGAAGCTGATCAACTTCATGGCAAAAAAGAATGGGCGGCATTGCTTACCTTTGTGATAATAGGAGGAGGACCGACTGGCGTGGAGCTTGCGGCCGAACTGCATGATTTTATTTTCGGTACCCTGTTGAAGCTGTATCCCGCTATTTCCCGGGAAGAAGTACATATTTATCTTATTCACGCTCAATCTGAGTTAGTGCAGCATTTTGATTCCACTGTAAGAAAGAAATCGCGACGCGCTTTGGAAAACAGGTATAATCTTCACCTGCTTTTTGATTCTCTGGTTGAAAAAGTTGAAAAAGAAGCCGTTTATCTTCGAGGCGGAAAGATAATTTTCACCCATACTTCCGTTCTGGTCGCGGGGGTACAGGCAGTATCCATACCGTTTACTCCCGCGATACCACTTAGTCCTTCCGGACAAATAAAAGTGAATAATTTTTTACAACTGCCCGGGCACCCTCGGGTATTTATAGTGGGCGATATGGCGCTTATTCAGGACGGAGATATGATAGTGCCGCAAACCGCCCAGGCGGCGGTGGCAGAAGCCAGAATAGTCGCGGAAAACATTAGACCTGTCCCTAAATAATTAATCCTAGACAC
>CAYLWX010000005.1:9702-46607 GCA_964387895.1 uncultured Bdellovibrionales bacterium
TCTATTATCTCATATTTGGTTAATTGGGGACAGGTCTATTGTAGCGGAGATAAAAAATGAACCGCTAAAGCCATTTCATTATAAAGAGCGGGGGCAGTTAGTCTCTTTGGGTAACTGGAACGCCGCGGGTAAGATCGGCCGCTTCAGGATTTCCGGTCCTCTGGCGTGGTGGGTATGGCGCACCGTATACGCGACTAAAATGATCGGCTGGGCGAATCGCGTGAGAGTAGTGATTGACTGGACGATCGGACTGTTTTATCCAAGGGATACTTCCAAGTGGTGAATATCGATCAACGAACAGAAAAAAGATAAGGTTGAAACAGACACTCTTTAAAAAACAGCACTGGTGTCTTGACTTTTCCCATAATCAAAGCTAGGTTTAAAGCATAACGAATGGGTTAAAAGTTATGAATAAAAAATCCGGTGTTATTTTAATAATTATTTTCTTCGCGCTTTTGGCAGGGGCGGGGGTTTGGAAGTGGAAGAATAAGACGCAAAACATAACTGAACCAAAAGAACAAGTCCAAAATGAATTAGAAAATCTAGCAACAGAGAAAGAACCGCTTGTTTTAGAAGAAATTGATACTTCAAATTGGAAAACGTATAGAAATGAAGAATATGGGTTTGAGGTGAAATATCCGGAAGGATGGGAATTGGATACTTATATAGACGATAAAAAAAATTTAGAAATCTACCTTGGTGAGAAAGGGAAAACTTATAATCTTGAGGGTTCAATGAAACGCGCCATATATGTTAGTTTTGCAAAAAATAAAATAAATGAAAATTTATCCCAAAAAGAGTTGTTTGATAAGTGGAAAGAATTTTATAACATTTATATATGGAAAATTAATGTTGGTACTATGCCAGCTTATTACTATAAAGGTTTTGGTGAAGGCTTAGATATATCTCAGAAAGATTTTGACTTTTCTATTACATCTCCTATGTCTTTAGAACAGAGTGGCTATCCAGAGGTTAGATTAATATTACATGGCATGATTCAGTCCCTGCGATTTACAAATTAATACTTTACAATACTTACATATTTTATATGAGTAATGTGTAAACTTTGTAGAGTGTTAAGCTGAACATTCTGTAAAATTGTCCTTTGAAAATTTAATGAAGGGAGGTAATGCTAAAAACTAGTTGATTTAGTGGATGATTTTATTGGTATGGTCTGAATTTGATGTACGAAAAAAAAGGAGAGTGCCATGAAAAAAATCAGTTTGTTATTAAGTGTGCTGTTGGTGATTGTTTGCGCTTTTGCCAATATTGTAAGCGCGCTTGATCAAACTTCCACTGGCTTCTATTATCCGATCGGCAAATCCAGTTTCGATCAGGGATGCGGAAAATGGCTTGGACGCGATGCGAAAAACGGCGGTTGTTATTTTGATGGTCTCTACCATATCGGCGTAGACATGATGACCAGAGATGTTAATGCCAAAGTTTACGCTATAGCCAATGGCGAGATATTCCATCGGCATTGCCCGAAAGAATCAGGAGGAGATGTCGGATGGGGACCAGACAATTGTGCTCTGTTCATTCGGCACAAAACTGTTGACGGAAATGTTTTCACCGGTCTTTACGGTCATCTTTTCAAAGACAGTCTGCCGGAGAGTAATGAAGTTTTAGCTGGTCATGAAATTGGTAAAACAGGAAACTATTCCGGCGGTATTCATCTGCACTTTGGGATTCGTTGGGGATATTCTAAATCTCCAGATCCATGGGGCATGATGAAAAATGACGATTGGCCGGAAGACAACAACTTCATTGACCCGCTAGCGTTTATCCAAAGAGAAAGACCGTTTTCCAAAGACACAGTAACAATTGCTTCCCAATCCAACTACGCCTGGACCAAAGGAGTAAGTGAAAGTTGCGAAGACGGAAAAACTCACTACCGCCTGGATTACTTTGGTTCCGTTATTCCCATTGCCAAAGACAACGCTTGCCGGGAAGTAATCCGGATGTGTTCCAATCCTCCCATACAAGGAAGAGTTAGACGATCTTCCAAACAATCCTTCAACCCTTTCACCGATGACTTTTGGTCTTCCGTTTGGAAAGCTGTATCTAATTCAGCTCACGATCTCTTCGGCGCCAACCTCGCCAAAGCCTGCGAAGACCATATCGTCTATCGCACGATCAGAATCAAAGATTCCGGAGAAGCCCAAGTAGTTTCCAATCCTCAATCGGATGTCAAAGTGTTTCATCCCGAATCAGCCAGTTTAACCGTACCGGTTACCAAACCCGATCCTCTTCCTGATCTCCAAATCCAAAAAAAGGAAGTTTTTGATGAAGACTATCTTCTCACCGAAGAAAGGTCCTACCTCGAGACAGGGAAAACTTACCAACTCCACCTCTGGCCAATCTCCCAAAAAGAAAACTGCCGGAAAGGAATAAAAAAAGGAAAGGACACGGTAGAAACGGATACTTTTTACAAAATCGAGGATGAAGGATGGAAATTTGTAGGACGCTCCTACACCCAATGTGAGCATCTAGTGGAAGATGATTCTAAAAAAGAAGTTCTCTCTTTCACGGTTCCGGAGGAAGCCACTGGAAAGAAAATATGTTTCAAATCCAAAGTGGATTCCACCGGAGAAGTCAGAGAAACTGACGAACATAACAACTGGTCAGACAAAGAGTGCTACCTGGCCGATGCCGGAGTTCACTATCCCGACCATATCACTACCAACTTCTCCCTCACCCAAAACAGAACTTCTCTCAGCCTGGGAGATCGCTTCGGATTGAAAGTTGTCCTTTCCAACCTCGGAAACGCTCCCGCCACCAAAGACGTTCGGCTCAAGTACTCTCTCATGTTTCCCAATACCGAGACTTGGGTATACCAGACCGATGACAAAGTTACCCGCGATCAGCTTTGCGCGGGTTGCTCAAAAGATGAGGAAACTAAAGACGATCCCTTTGAGGCTAATCAGACGGGAATCTGGCAGGCCCTGGTTTGCACCGGTTATGAGGAGAGAGAACTTCTCTATGACAATAACTGCGCTTGGTTTTACTTTGAAGTCACAGCCGGACCGGAAAAAGGTCCCGACTACATCGCCACGGACGCTTCCCTTACCGGAAGAAGAACCGTTCTGAAACTGGGAGACCGTTTCGGTATCCGGGGAGTATCAACCAATAAGGGAAATGAAAACTCCAAAGAAGACACCCGTCTAGGCTATTACCTGATGCGTCCGGGAGGAGGAGAATACAAACTCCAAGATTCCGACAAGGTAACCGCCAATCAAATGTGCGTCAACTGCTCTCATGAAGAGTTGACTCAGAATGATCCTTTCGTGGCTGACGCCATCGGAGTATGGCAAGTACTGGTTTGCGCCAGCTACGAATACAAAGCCAAAGAACTCAATTACGAAAATAATTGTTTCCCCTGGTTTTCTTTTGAAGTCAAACCCGACTATGGTTTCCAATGGTCCTACGCGGGAACCATTTCAGGAAAGACCTGCGTCAACTTCTGGGAAGGGGCCGATCCCCACACCTGGGGAGATAATTATCTGTGCTCCAAAGACAATTTAAATATTCAATGGTCTCCCGCCGGACCAATCAACAACATGCGTTGCACGCAGATTAACGAATCGGCCAATCCGCCCGAGCATACCTGGGCGGATAATTATTTGTGCGTGCCCCATGATTCACCCATCTTTTTTTCATGGTCTTCGGACGGACCGGTTGCCGGAAAGGAGTGTCTCCAAATCAACGAACCGGCCGAACCTCCCGCGCATACCTGGGAGGATAACTGGTTGTGTTATTGAGTTGAGACAGCAACCATAACTAAAACGGAATTGCAGAATTATGCGGTTCCATTCTTTCCTCGCATCGATATTTTGGTGCGGGGAATTACTTTTTATTCTTGTCAGAACTTTCTTTAAAGAGTACAATAAAGAGCATGCGATTATCTCCAATCATTATTTTCTATACTTTAATCAGCTAATTTTTACGTATATGGAAAAAACTCAAAAAAACCTGAAAGACGCGTTTACCGGAGAATCAAAAGCCAATCGGAAGTATCTGGCTTACGCGAAGTTGGCGGAAAAAGAGAACAAAAAAGGACTGGCTAAATTGTTTAGGGCGGTTTCAGAAGGAGAAACTGCTCACGCTCTAAATGAGTTTCAAACACTGGGAGAAATAAAAGACTCCACGGAAAGCTTAAAGGACGCTATTAAGGGAGAAACTTATGAAAGTTCCGAGATGTATCCCCAGTTTATCGAAGACGCGAAAGCGGAAGGGCAGAAACATGCCGCAATGGTATTTACAGGGGCTAAAGAGGTGGAAAAAGTGCACAAGAAATTCTTTGAAGAAGCTCTAAATAAAGTAGAGCAGGGAGAAGATATTGAAGAAAAAGAATATTTTGTATGCAGTATCTGCGGGTATCTTCATGTGAGTATCGCTCCTGAAAAATGTCCCGTGTGCGGATTTACCAAAGAGTACTTTACCCGCATGTAATGTGCGTAAAAGCAGTGAAAAAGCTTGAACAAAAACCAGGTAAAAAACGGAAACGAGTAAGCGAGGAAGTAAGCCAGAAGACGCTGGGATATATCCTTACCGCGTTTGGGCTGGTGGCCGGTCTCGCGTGGAATGAAGCCATAAAGTCTTTGATAGAGTTCCTTTTTCCCTTTAATCGTGATACGCTGCTGGCTAAGTTTTTTTACGCGTTTTTAATGACTCTGGTGTTAATCATTGTTTCCGTGCATCTTGCGAATATTTTTGGAATGAGAAACAATAAAAAAGAAGAATCAGACGAAAGTTCCTGAGCGCGAGATTGACAAGAGTTGCCAGAACGGATACAGTAATAAAAGCCCATCAAAAGGTGGGCTTCAGTTTATGTTATTATATTTATGGAAATTAGAAATATTGCTATCATTGCCCATGTGGACCATGGGAAAACTACCCTTACTGACGCGCTTATGCGGCAGACGGGGATGGTTTCCGACGAGAATGTCAGTATGGACAGCAACGCGCTGGAGAAAGAGCGCGGGATTACTATTTACTCCAAAAACGCTTCTCTTTTTTACAAGGACACGAAGATTAATCTCGTAGACACTCCCGGGCATGCTGATTTCGGGTCGGAAGTGGAACGGGTGTTGCGCGCGATTGACAGTGTGTTGCTGGTGGTGGATGCCCAGGAAGGTCCCATGCCTCAAACAAGGTTTGTTTTGAAAAAATCATTGGAGCTGGGGTTGAAGCCGATTGTGGTCATTAATAAAATTGATAAACCTGCCGCACGGCCGAAAGAAGTGGAAGAAGAAGTATTTGAACTGTTTTTGGACTTGGGAGCCAACGATAAACAACTCAATTTTCCCGTGGTGTACGCTATTGGAAAAAGCGGCATAGCAAAACTTCATCTGGATGAGACTTCCACTGATTTGACGCCGCTTTTGGAGACCATAGTGGAAAAGGTAGCGCCGGCAACCGGAGACAAAAACTTGCCGCTGCGTATTCAGCCGTTTAACTTAGGATACGATAACTTTTTAGGAAGACTGGCAGTTGGAAGAATATATGAAGGTACGGTAACCCCGGGAGAGAATGTGGTAGTAAAAAATTCAAATAGCCAGTCTCGAAGCGCCAGAATAACCAAAATTTATACCTTCCGGGGCATGGAAAAAATCGAATCAAAGGAAGCTTCATCGGGGGATATCATAATGATTGCCGGTATCGCGGATATTGATATAGGAGAAACTATCTGTGTGAGTCCTGATCAGGAAGCTTTGCCAGCCATCGCGATTGACGAGCCTACTATCGCGCTTCACTTTCTTGTGAACAGCTCTCCTTTCGCTGGTCGGGAAGGAAAATTCGTGACGAATAAACAACTTCTTGAGCGACTAAAGAAAGAACTTGAAATTAACGTGGGGCTTAAAATTGATTTTTCTCCCGTGGATTACTATAAAGTATACGGACGGGGGGAGCTGCACATCGCGATTCTCATTGAAAACATGAGGAGAGAAGGGTATGAGCTTCAGGTTTCTCAGCCGCGGGTAATTGTGAAAGAAGTAGAGGGAGTAAAGATGGAGCCCTTCGAAGAAGTTATCATAGACGTGCCGGAAGCACTTTCCGGCGTAGTGATAGAGACTATGGGAAAACGCAAGGGAATCATGGCAGACATGCGGCAGCAGGACGGACAGGCGCGACTGATTTTTGAAGTTCCCACGCGGGGAATTTTAGGATATCGCAATCAATTTATTGTGGATACACGGGGTGAAGGGGTGCTTTCCAGTCGTTTTATCGAGTTTCGTCCTTACGCGGGAGAAATCAGCAAAAGGGATGCAGGATCGATGATTTCCATGTCGAGCGGAAAGGCGCTGGGATACGCGCTGGCTAATCTGCAGGAGCGAGGAATGTTGTATATCGGTCCCACGGTGGAAGTGTATGAGGGAATGGTAATTGGCAACGTGGCTAAGGGAGTGGATATGGCGGTAAATCCTACGAAAGGAAAAAATCTTACTAATATGCGGGCAAGCGGATCGGATGACGCGATCCAGCTTACTCCTCCTTTTGACCTTACGGTGGAACGAGGGTTGGAAATTATGGGTGAGGATGAATATCTCGAAGTGACTCCTGAAAGCGTGCGGCTTCGAAAGAAGTTTTTGACGGAAAATGAAAGGGTAAGAAACTCCAGAAAAAGCAGTTAAATGATTTTAGATATCCTCAGGTATTAATAGTGTTTACAAGGTTTTCCACCTCTCTTCTTACTTTAGTAGAAAAGCCGTTTGATACGGCGGGCTCAAGATTTATTCTTGTGTCAGTTTTCTTCAATACTTCAAATTCTTTTTCTATTTCTGGATGAAAAATTATTTCAGTTTCAGCCGCGGGGAGCTTTTTTTGAAAATTCTCCCAATTTCTGATCCAGTCGAAACTTACTAAAAAATCAGAAGAATGCAGCTTAGCGCGGGAAAATCGGGAAAAGCAGATAGAGTGAAGACCGTGCAGGATTAAGGAGATAAGATTGTATTTTTTAACCACGGATACTTTTCCAAATCGGATATAGGGGATATAGAATTTCTTTGTCAGATCAAGCGCTATGGTAAAATAGGGAGGGAAATAGTAAATGTGCTGGTGGGAATTTACTCCGTCCGGATATTTTCCAAACACTGCGTGGAATTTTTCTATCTGGTTGTGCCATTCTTTTTGCATTGCGCGGGGACTAATTCTGCCGGAGAGGTAAAAATAAAGAAAAAGAGCAGCTCTTTCAAATATCCCGTTGCGGTAGAATTTTATTCCCGAAGGAAGATCCAGATGAATATCCATCTTTACTCCGGTGTCAACGAGTTGCTTAATTTCATCCGGAGTGAAATCCCCGTGTATTAACACCGCGACACGATCCAGCTTACCTAACTCGGCAAGGCGAAGAATATTTTTATTGGCCCGATGACTCTTCCCGAAGTCATCGGCGCTGATGATGATTTTTTTATGAAAATTATGTCCAGTCATATAGTATGCAAGCAATAAAACAACTCATGAGACTTTAGGTGTCTCACTGCAGTTTTTAGCACGTATATCAAATTTACCAAATTGTCAGAAAAAGGCAATATACAAAAAATATGATACAATGCGTTTACATGTTTAGTAATAACTATTATTCCAAAAATATATGAAACAAGCGTTCATCGTGGCAGTTAAAGCGCTCTCTGTATGGCTGTTCGCGGCCAATGTGTGGGCAACTCCCTTTGTCCTGGCGCAAAGCAAGGCTGATGATTCCGTAAATGATAAAAAGCTTGAGTTGGAATTGGAAAGTGAAGAAGCTGAATTGGAGGATGAGGAGGATATAGTAGCTGAGACTCTTGAAGATCTGGAAGATGATTTCAGCGATGTTCAACAGAAAATTGTCCAGGTAGAAGCTCAAGGTAAAGATGTGTCTTCTTTTCAAAAAATGGCCCAGGAAGTAAAAGCGTTGCTTGAGCGGGCGAATAGTAATTTGGAAAAGGGAAACCGAGGCCAGACCCAGCGGGATATGGACGAAGCTCTAGCTAGGCTTAAGAGTCTTAATGATGAAGTAACAACGTTCCCTGGCGCGGAGATTGAAGAGGAAATAATCGATGAGGAAATAAAAGACGAGGAAGATATTGACGAAAGTGAGGCGGTTCCTCAGGAACAAAAAACAGAGAAGGTTGAAAAAAGAAATATAGTAGCACGAATAGTGAGCGGGGTGTGGGGGTGGATAACAGGGTTGTTCTCTTGAAATTGGGATAGAACTTATGCTTTGATTTTTTCTTGTCATTCCCGCGTAGGCGGGAATCCAGGATGATACCACGTATTTTCCCTATAATAATCCAGTTATCAAGCAAAAAGAAACTAAATTATCCTTCATTATTGATATCGTTTTTCCCACTGAACCCTGGATCCCCGCCTACGCGGGGATGACAAACGCGTAAGTCCTATTGGTATTGAATTTATGGATTTTATTAACACACTCTTGCCCAAAATGGGAGACTTGGGGATGATAAGTTACTGGATCGTGCTTTTCGTGGCAGTGGCGGAGTCTTTGGCGTTTATAGGACTGATAATTCCAGGTACGTTCTTTATTATTCTTGTGGGATTTTTAGCCGCCAGCGGCGTACTGGATTTGGGTGACTTGATCTGGTTTGCCGCGGCGGGGGCTATTCTGGGAGACGGTATAAGCTTTTATCTGGGAAGACAGGGAATAGGATTATTTAAGAAAGAAAGCCGAATCTTTCGGTTGGATTATTTGGAAAAAGGGGAGCGTTTTTTCAGGCAATACGGAGGAAAAAGTGTGTTTCTGGGAAGGTTTATCGGTCCGATCCGGCCGGTCATTCCCTTTGTAGCGGGAATTTTAAAAATGCGGCGGAGAGATTTTTTCCTTTACAACATTGCCAGCGCTTTTTTGTGGGCGCCAGGATGCTTGCTTCTGGGATATTTTTTTGGAGGAATATGGAAAACTATCGTGCTCTGGTCTACCCGGGCGGAACTTTTTTTGCTGGTGATTTTTATTATTATAGGAGTGTTTTCTCTTGTTAAATGGCTGGTTATGAAAAAGGGAAAAAGATTTTTTCTTCTGGTTCGTTCTCTGGGCGCATCTATAAGGCATGCTTTTATTGAAAATGAGGAAGTGAAACATATTATTGCCCGGCACCCTTCTTTTTTCCACTTTCTCAAAAACAGATTTCAAAGAGGCGAAGTCACCGGGCTCCCTCTCACTCTGGGCGTTACCGTGGGCGGATATTTACTATTTTCGCTCTTTGGCATTATAGAGAGTATTTTACAATCCGGCATGGTAGTGGAAATAGATGTGAGGGTGGAAAATCTTCTTTTTATGTTCCGGAATCCGTTCTTCCTGTCTCTTTTTACCTGGATTTCTATCGCGGGAAAGTGGTATGTGCTGGCAGTATTCTCTTTTCTTTTTTCTATATTTCTATGGTACTGGCGCAAGAAAAAATATATCGTTCTTTTATGGGTTACTCTGCTGGGAAGCCAGGCGCTGGTGACTATAAGTAAGCTTGCAGTCCATCGAGCAAGGCCGGAGCTGGCGTTTTATCTGGAAGATTCTTTTTCCTTTCCTAGCGGGCATGCTACGGTATCTATGGCTTTCTATGGATTTTTAGTGTATGTAACATGGAAGACGATTAAAAGTTGGAATAGAAAAGTAAACATATCCTTTTTAGGTTTTGTCATTATATTTTTCATCGGATTTAGCCGGCTTTATCTTGGTGTACATTACGTGAGTGATGTGCTGGGAGGATACATTCTGGGGCTTCTCTGGATTATTTTTTCAGTGCACGCGACTAGCTGGATTCTCTGTTTGAAAAAGAAGGAAAAAGAAATTGGCGAGGAAGCAAAGGTAACAAAGGTTTTCTGGGGACTCTTTGGTATCGCCGCGGTATCCTTTGCGATTTTTGGCAGCGTGTATCAGCCTCTTGCGCGCGAAGTAAAACCAAGGGAGATGCTGCTTACAGTGGGACACGACCCGCTGGAAATTTTTTCCGAACAGCGCCTTTCGCGTTATTCTGAAAAACTTTCCGGATTGCCCCAGGCGCCGATTAGTTTTATACTACAGGCGGAAAACGATGAAACACTGGTTAACATATTCCAAGAATCAGGCTGGTATATAGCCGATGATCCTACCGCGCAATCGCTTCTTCAAATTGCTTCATCGGTAATACTTAACAAAAGCTATCCCACCGCGCCCATGACGCCTTCTTTCTGGAACAGCCAGGTGCATGATTTCGGTTTTGAAAAACCGACGGATAAAGATAGCGTGCGCGCGCGTCATCACGCCAGATTTTGGAAAACGGGAGTGAAGACTGCCGAGGAAAAAAATATATATGTGGGGGTAGCCAGTCTGGACGTGGGCATTAAGTATGTAGTAGCCCACAGGATCAGCCCTGACATCGATACGGAACGGGAATTTGTATTTAAAGATCTGGCAGCATCCGGAGTGGCGTTCACTTCAAAAAAAGAAAAATTAGTTGATCCGGTCCTTGGAAAAAACGCCGCCGGAGATCAGTTCTTCACGGACGGGGAAGCGTATGTGATTGATATTAAGTAGAAATTTGTTGGGGAAGTATAATTAAGATATACTTAAAAAAAATCCTAAGCACGATCCCGAGTACTCGGGACTAAATCCTAAACAATATCAAAATTCAAATGTTCTAATCTCGAGCACTCAGGATGAAACGTTTTGGATTTTGGTATTTAGATTTGTTTAGTATTTAGATATTAAGATTTAGGATTTAAATAATTTTATGTCCAAACAAACTCTCCTCAAAATTCTCGTTGTCTTAGTGGCAGTTTCTCTGCTGGTAGCGGTGGTTGCTTTTGTCAAAAAAAGCGTAGTGCGTCTTCCTGATCCTGTGAAAACAGGACAGAATAAATGCGATGGCGCGGGAAGTCTTTCTCCTAAATGTCCAGGTTCCGGCTCGGATTCTTTCAAAAAAGATAAAATAAAAAAATTTAAATCTGAAAAAGATTTCAAGGAATATATTGCCAAAGCTGAAGAGACGCGCGGCGGGACAGGGATAGAAAACATGATGCGGGAAGAGACAGACTCTGTAGGATTCCCCTCGTCTGAGATGGGACTTGCCGCTCCTTTGGAGTCGAGTTTAAAAAGTATTCCAGGAAGAGTTTCCCAAACCAATGTGCAAGTGCTGGGGATCGACGAACCGGATGTAGTGAAAACCGACGGCCAGGAAATATATTTTTCTCGGGAAGGATACGGAAGGCCGGTACCTCTTCCGGGAGTGAGAGATGAAGAAATGAAAATGCCGGGGATGCCTTCATCTTTTTATCCTTATCCCAATGAACGCGCGGTGCAAATTATTAAAGCCTTTCCTCCGGCGGAAATTGCCAGGATTGGAAAAATTGACGTGGCGGGGAATATGCTGCTTTCGGGAGATATACTGGTGATATTTTCCAATCAATCCATCTTTGGCTATGACGTGGCGGATCCGAAATCTCCAAAAGAATTATGGAAGATAGAGCTTAAAGAAAACAACCGGCTAGCGGGATCTCGTCTTTATAACGATAAGATCTACATAGTCACGCGTAATAATATTTTTACTTCCCGCCCTTGTCCGTTGGAGCCGCTTTCAGTGAAAGGCGTGGCATATCCAGTTCGGTGTGAGGAAATTTACTATCCGGAAGCAGATGTTCCCGTGGATTCGACGTTTACCGCGATGGTAATCAACCTTAAATCGGGGGAGATAGAAGATTCCACTTCAATAGTGGGATCAACTGGAAATTCAGTGGTATATATGTCTCCTGACGCGCTGTATGTTACCTACTCGTATTCAGGAGATATGGTGGACTATATCTATGATTTTTTTAAGGAGCAACATGATCTGATTCCGGAAGAAGTAGTGGAAAAAATCGCCACGCTCAAAGAGTATGACATCAGTGACAGCTCTAAATTAAATGAACTCAGAATCATTCTGCAAAAATACAAAAATACTCTCAGTAAGGATGATATTTTGAAACTCGAATCTGAGACACAAAACAGAATGAAGGATTATGCCACGAGACATAAACGTGAATTGGAACGGACGGGAATTATAAAGATGAATGTGAAAGGGTTGGATCTCGCGGAAAACGGCAATGTCCCCGGCCGGCTTTTAAACCAGTTTTCCCTGGATGAGTACCAGGGGAATTTGCGCGTAGCGGTAACGGTGGGAGGAGGATGGCTGAGCGGCCTTGGAAGTTCGACGGAAAGTTCCAACGACGTGTACATATTAAACAGCAATTTGAAAGAAACTGGTTCTCTGCGGGATTTGGGGAAAGAGGAAAAGATTTACTCCGTTCGTTTTTTGCAGGACAAAGGATATTTGGTAACCTTCAAACAAATTGATCCGTTTTTCGTGCTTGATCTAGCGAACCCGAAAAGTCCCCAGGTAAAAGGCGAGCTGAAGATTCCCGGATATTCTTCTTACCTTCATCCATTGGCGCAAAATAGAATTCTGGGGATAGGAAAAGAAAACAACCAGGTAAAAATTTCCCTCTTTGATGTGTCCGATCCTTCCAATCCGGTGGAAAAATCGAAATACACTCTGGACGAATACTGGTCGGAAATATTGAACAACCAGCACGCGTTCTTGCAGGATAAAAAACACGAAGTATTTTTCCTTCCCGGCGGCAAGGGAGCCTATGTGCTGTCGTATAAAAACGACGAGTTGAAACTGGTGAAAGCGATCAGTGAAACGCAAGTCAAGCGGGCGCTTTATATCAATGATTATCTTTATCTTATCGGCAATAGTAAGATTACGGTGTGGAATGAAAATGATTGGGAGAAGGTGAAGGAATTGGAATTATAAAGTATTGCAGGGGCATATAGACAGTCCGTAGAGCCGAGGCATTGCCTCGGCTCTACGGTTTTTATATTCTTGACACTACTACTCTAAAACTGATAGCCTAGCGTTAGTTCGTTTCCTGATCACTGGTGGACATGTCTAGGCCACCAGCTTGACGTGGCTAACAAAATTTCCTAGCTATACCATCATCAGAGCCAATCGCGCAGCGAAAGGAGGGATATTTCGCGGTTGGCTCTTTTCTATTGCCTGAAAGGTGTTTTTAAGGTAGTATGATATGGTTATGAAGTATACTTTTTCTGATCCAAAACTTATCAAATCCATCAAACATGGCGCGGTAGGAGTGTTGCCTACTGATACTATTTACGGCCTGGTTGGAAGCGCGCGCCTGCCGGAAACAGTGGAGCGTATTTATGATATCCGCCAGAGAGATCGCAATAAACCGCTTATCATGCTTATCAGTTCTTTGGAAGATTTAAAATATTTTCATATCCCGCTGGATAAGAATACTAAAAATATTTTACATAGAGTCTGGCCGGGAAAAGTGAGTGTCATTCTGCCGTGTCCGTCCAAAAAATTCCGTTATCTTCATGGAGGAATGAATACTTTGGCGTTTCGATTTCCTGATTGCAAAGAGTTGGTTGAACTTGTTAAACGAGCGGGTCCGATTGTTGTTCCCAGCGCGAATCCGTCAGGACTCCCGCCGGCCAGAAATATTTTTGAAGCCAAAAAATACTTCGGAGACAAAGTTGATTTTTATGTTGACGAAGGAACATTGGAATCAAAACCGTCCACATTGATCGCGGTGGAGAATGGTATAATAGAAATTAAAAGAGAAGGAGAGGATATGGAAAAAGTGAAGTCTCTTGAAATTCAACGTTAATTTCAACGGAGTGTTTTATTGAGGAGGGATTACGATGCAGTTCTTTATAAGCTTAGGCAAAACAATATTCTGGATGCCTTGCAAAATATTGGATAAAGTTTGGGGTTGGATTATCTATAAAGGGGATATATTTGGGCTTATTCTTTTTTGTTTTTGGGTGCTATTTTATCTGCTAGTAATGCTGGTTTAATAAATACGGCGGCTATAAGTCGCACTGTAAGGAACGAGTCGTGACTCGTTCCTTTTCATATGTATTGACAATATTTTTATTGAGCGTACTATAATACCTAAGGGGGAGGTATACACGGAATTTCTAATGTCTAATTTCTAATTCCTAAATAATTTATACATATATCCATGCCGGAAGATAAAAAAATTCTTATCGCGCTTAAAAAAGCCAATAGTCACTTGGGGAATGTAATTAATATGGTAGAGTCGGACCATTATTGCGTTGATATTCTCCAGCAGAACCTGGCGGTAGTGGGATTGTTGAAATCAGCTAATGATAAAATTTTAAAAAGACATCTCAATAGCTGTTTCGCGAGGGTGATGAAAGGAACAAATGAGAAAAAGAAACAAGAAATGATTGAAGAGATTTTGAAGATAAATAAATTGTCGCAATAAAAAGAGTCCCGTCCTTGTTCTCCCTCTCCCCAGTCGCCGCGGATGGGGAGAGGGATTAAGGGTGAGGGGTCGTTAATAAGGCGAGGTGATATTCTAAGAGATAAAAATTTGTACTAATTATGAGTAAACTTATTATCCCAATCCAGGGAATGCATTGTCGGTCATGTGAAGTATTAATTGAAGAGGAGCTTTCCAAAATTCCAGAAGTGCGCAAAGCGCAGTCGAATTTCAGGAAAGGTATCGTGGAAGTGCATTACGGTTCACAGCGTCCCAATAATGATGAAATAAAAGAAGCCGTGCGAAAAGCGGGGTATTCCATCGGATGGGATAAGAAAAAATTTTGGTTCAGTCGGGACAAAGAGCAGTATAAAGATCTGGGAGTTGCTCTTTTATACTTAATGGGAATTTATATTGTACTCAAAAATTTCGGTTTCACGAATATTAATTTAGATATTAATTCTTCTAATCCATCCAGCTTGTGGGTAGTGTTGCTTGTGGGACTTACGGCTGGATTTTCCACATGCATGGTGCTGGTGGGAGGACTGGTGCTGGGCGCTTCCGCGCGCCACGCGGAGCAGCATCCCGAAGCGAGCACGCTGGAAAAATTTCGCCCCCATCTTTTTTTTAACGCGGGAAGGATTATTTCCTACGCTCTTTTAGGAGGGGCATTGGGAGTGGTTGGGTCCGTGTTTCAATTGGGCAGTTTTTCTTTGGGAATACTTATAATTATAGTAGGATTCGCGATGCTTCTTATGGGATTGCAACTCATAGAAATTTTTCCGGCGTTGCAGCGGATAAAAATCGCGTTTCCCAAGGCGCTTGCCCGCGCGCTTAAACTCCAAAAACACCAGCAGGAATATAGCCATAAAAGTTCCATGACGCTGGGGGCGCTGACATTCTTTCTGCCGTGCGGATTCACGCAGGCTATGCAGCTTTACGCCATGAGCACGGGAGATTTTGTTTCCGGCGCGATGGTGATGGGCGTGTTCGCGCTGGGAACGGCACCCGGTCTTTTGGGAGTCGGAGGACTTGCGTCAGTGGTAAGAGGAATTTTTGCCAGGCGTTTTTTCAAGCTGGCGGGAATAGTAGTAATACTGCTCTCGCTGTTTAACATTTCCAACGGGTACACGCTCACGGGATGGGATCTCTTGCCGAAGGGATATTCCAGTGTTTTTTCTGAGAGAAAAACTGCCAATGCTGATCCGTCTAAACGATTTGAAAATAAAAATAACAATGGTCCTCAAGCGATATCTGATCCGAATGTGACTATGGAAAACGGCGTGCAGGTAGTAAAGATGTCGGAAGGGTCGCGCGGATATTTTCCAAACAAGTTTACCATAAAGAAAGGCGTGCCGGTTCGGTGGGTTATTCAAGCAGAGAATCCGTATTCATGCGCCAGTTTTCTGGTAGTGCCGAAACTGGGCGTTGAAAAAACACTGCAAGTCGGAGAAAACATAATTGAGTTCACTCCGGAGTGGGAAGGAAAAATTAATTTTTCCTGTTCGATGGGAATGTATACAGGGTATTTCAAAGTTTTGGAATAAAGAAGCAAGAAGAAAGAAGTAAGAAGAAAGCATAGAAAATTCATGCTTAATTCTTTCTTCTTAATTCTTTATTCTCAAAATATGGATTCTCTTAAAAACCAAAAAGTTAACCTGTCCCTCTCCGGCATGCACTGCGCGTCGTGCGCGCAAATTATTGAACGCGCTTTAAAAAAAGTGGATGGAGTGAGGGAGGCTCATGTGAATTTCGCGGCCGAGAAAGCGTCAGTGATGTTTGAGGAAAGCAAAACGAATATCGCGCGGTTTATCGAGGCGGTGCGGGAGGCGGGTTATAAAGCCGTGGAAACAGACACCAACGATTCTGAATTTGAAGCGAAAAAGAGGAAAAAAGAACTGTCGGTCTATTTCAATAAATTTATTTTCAGTCTCGTCTTAAGTCTCCCCATGGTATATTTCATGCTCTTGGATTTCTTCCCGCGGCTTGCTGGATCAGCGAGTGTCGTTCCCTATATCGGCGTGTTCTCTTTACTATTCACCACGCCGATTCAGTTTATTATCGGCGCCGGATTTTATAAAGGCATGTGGTCAAGTCTTCGCATGAAGACGTTTAATATGGACAGTCTTATCGCGATCGGCACCTCGGCTGCCTATTTTTACAGCTTGATAAATTTCATCCTTTATGTCGCGAGAACCGGCTCTTTTGTCGGGGAAAGCGGCATGAAAATTCCGGAACTCTATTTTGAAACCGCGGCGTTCCTGATAACTTTCGTGATTCTTGGCAAGTGGCTGGAAGCCAGGACAAAAGGGAGAACCTCGGACGCGATTAAAAAATTGATGGGCCTGCAAGCTAAAACAGCGCGGGTGATTCGAAACGGAGAGACTAGGGACGTTCCCGTGGAAGAAGTATCTCGCGGAGACTTCGTCCTGGTTCGTCCAGGTGAAAAAATTCCGGTGGACGGAAAAATTACCAAAGGGTCTTCTTCAGTAGATGAGTCGATGATTACCGGCGAGAGCATTCCTGTGGAAAAAAACCCAGGAGACGAAGTGATTGGAGGCACGGTGAATAAGACGGGAAGTTTTGAGTTTGAAGTTAACCGCGTGGGATCGGAAACCGCGCTGGCGCAAATTATCCGTATCGTTGAAGAGGCCCAGGGGTCAAAAGCTCCCATTCAAAATTTTGCCGATCGCGTTTCTGCCTGGTTTGTACCGGCAGTAATTGTGCTGGCGGTTATTACTTTTTTCGTGTGGTTTATAATTCTTGACGCATCGCTCAGTTTCGCGCTCATGGCGTTTACGGCAGTTATCGTAATCGCGTGCCCCTGCGCGCTGGGACTGGCCACGCCGACTTCAATCATGGTGGGCACTGGAATTGGCGCGCAACATGGAATTCTGGTGAAAGGCGGGGAACCGCTTGAAGCGGCATGCAGGATAAACTCGGTGATATTTGACAAAACCGGCACCCTTACAAAAGGAAAGCCGGAAGTGACGGATGTAGTTAGTTTGAGTTCCTTGCATGAACAGGACATTATTTCTTTTTCTGCCAGCCTGGAAAAGCAGTCGGAGCATTCTTTGGCTGAGGCTATCTATCGCTATGCGCAAGAGAGAAAAATACCCTTGCGGGAAGTCCAATCATTCCAGGCAACTGCCGGACATGGCGTGGAAGGAGAACTATCAGGAAAAAAATATTTTTTTGGCAATCGAAAAATGATCAACGCTATCGCGAAAATTATACTTAAAGAAACTGATAACATGAAGTTGGAAGAGTTGGAATCACAAGGCAAAACAGTAATGGTATTATCTTCACGTGAAGAAGTGTTGGGGATCATCGCGGTAGCTGATACAGTTAAAGAAACATCGCGCGAAGCAGTGGCGAAGCTGTACGAAAAAGGCATAGAAGTCTACATGATCACGGGAGACAACGCGCGCACCGCGGAAGCGATTGCTGCGCAAGTTGGCATCACTCGCGTACTCTCTGAAGTGCTTCCGGAGGATAAAGCCAATGAAGTAAAAAAGCTTCAGGAAAGTGGAAAAAAAGTAGCCATGGTCGGAGACGGTATCAATGACGCGCCGGCGCTGGCACAGGCGGATTTAGGAATTGCCATGGGATCAGGAACGGATGTGGCCATGGAAACGGGAGGCATAGTAATCATCAAGAACGATCTGCGGGACGTAGTGACCGCGCTTCAGCTTTCGCGGGAGACTATGGAAAAAATAAAGCAAAACATGTTCTTCGCGTTGTTCTATAATATCATCGGTATCCCTATCGCGGCCCGAGTCTTCATGAAATGGGGACTGGTACTGAAGCCGGAATTGGCGGGACTGGCTATGGCGTTAAGTTCTGTTTCGGTGGTGACTAATTCTTTATTGCTTCGCTCTTTCCGTCCGGGAAAGAAAAACTATCTTTCATGGGCGGCGATCGGGATTATGATCCTGGTCTTTACTCTTCTATTTTTTGAATTCGCAAAGGTGAGTTCAAGGATGTAGTATGAGATTGTAAGGAGGTACTTTTGACTAATCTCCAAAAATAGCTTATGATAATAAGCTATCGGGGGGGGGGAGGTTCTTTAAGGAATATGAAAAAACATTAAAAATTGGAACAGAGGAGGAAGGGGAAGATGTACTATTCCATAGTGTGGTACGCAGAAAAGACATGGGGATATTGTATAATAGACGAAGATTACTTAAAGGAAGAACATCGAGCTTTAATAGAAAGAGCTAAGAAAGAAAATAATAAAGGCCAGGTCAGGGTTTTTGAAGGAAATAACTTTAAAGCATTAAAGGAAAAGACAGAAAGAGCCTTTAGTCAGCTTTGCGAAGAGATGGAGAGCGGGGAGTATAAAGAAAGTTGAAGCAATGAGTGCGCGTAAGGCGGTGAAGCTGTAGGCTGATCCGCCTTTTTTGTGTAGGTTTAAACATAAAAGAACACAGTGTGACCGTGCTCTTTCATGTAAAGTCTATAAATTTTTTTTATTCTCCTGAAGAAATACTTGACCTCACTGCTTCTTTTTTCGCTTCATCAACTTGTTTAACAGTTTCCTCCTGAAAATTATCTACTTCCGTTTCGATTTCTTCCATGGTCGTGTTAAATTCATTTTCCGCTGATTGCAGTTCGTTTATCATCTCTTTGTGTTTTGCCTGGTATTCCGGATCATTTTCATCCAAGGCAACTCCTGCTTCTTCGAATACGTCATCGAGCTTTTTTTGAAGAGTATCCTCTATCTGGTCTAAAACTTCCACAAGATCAGCGCCGTTTTTTATCATGTCGATATAATTATTTTTCTCTTCCTCGATTAATTCTTCTATAGTTTGAATATATTCTATTGTTTCCTGCGTGTTACGTACCATATATTTATTCGCTTATTTTTGTGGTTATTTTATTAGTCCGTTGCTTCTGATCCTGCGTTAAGCAGTTGCATTTTTCTGGATCTGATTTCTTCCAGACTTGCCATAATTTGCTCTGCTCTTTTTGTCTGGGCAGCTTCTTTCTTTTCCAAATTTTTTAATCTCCACTGGTTAATAGATTCAAAAAATTTCCCCTTGGCAGCACTGGCCTTTGTTTGTAAATTTTCGTATGCTTTTTGCCCCTTGGCTTTTACTCCGGATTCAAATTCTTCGTATCTCTCAGTTGCTTTTATCAAGACATTTTCTGCTCCTGTTTTTATTTTTTCTCCTTGCTCCTGGGCTTTACTTCCTAGGTACCGAGCGCCTTCAATGCCTGCCTTTCCAGCAGTCATTCCTGCCCCAACCGCAACTTCCGCTCCCTTTATTCCCGCTCTTCCTGCCGTTTTTGCAGTTTCCAAGCCTGCTTTTCCCGCTCGTTTTCCTGCTTCAGCGGTTGCTGATACAGCGGCTTTTCCTGTTTCCTTCACGACTTCCGCCCCTTCCTTTATTTTTCCTCCCGCGTATACCGCGCCTTCCCGAGCTTTTCCAGCGGCATACTCCGCTCCTTCGGCAACCTTGAGTGCTCCTCTTTCCGCTGCTTCAGGAGAGGAAAGCGCGTAATCGGCAAGGCCTGTGAGTGTTTTAGACAGCCGGTCTTTAAGTCCTCCCCATACTCCCTTGGCCTTTTCAACTATCGCTCCTCTTCTTTCTTCCCCGATTTCTCTTAAACTTCTTTTTTCTGCCGGCGCTTCGGCTTGTGAAGTTTCAGGAGAGTCCGGGGTTGCTTCGTGTTTTTGTTTCATACTGTTTTAGTACTAAGATAATAATTAGTTATGTAAAAAATAATAAAATTAAAGATCAATAGGTGATTTTACTTATAGCTCTCTCAAAACAAAATGTCGGTTTTCAAGCTAAATTATGCCTTATCCGAGGCACGATGTAAATCATTTTGTTTTAACATTGCTATACATTATAGCAAAAGAAAGCGCTTCTGTCGAGGAATAGTTGGCGGGTAGACCACTATTTGCTAGTTTTTGTGTATGTGGTAGGATACGGTATCCAGTGAGGAGGGGACCAGTTCCTTAGAAAAAGGAGGATTCCATGGTGATTAAAGCGATACTTGCGGATATTGATGGATGTATAATGGAAAGATTTGCTTCTCTTTTACCTTTCGTGGAACTACAATCCTATTGCCAATCAGTGCGGAATTACGAGGGAGCGCCTTTGGCGTTTTGCACTGGCAGGTCGGCCGAGGCGGATATGTCGCTTCCGCGCCGTGCGGAGAGGGAGTGGTTGAAATTTTCAAGCACTATAACCTTCTCTGAAGACATATTCGGGCCGCGGGACAATGTCTCGCGGCCTTTATGTTTATCTGGTTTCTTTTCAGGAAGAGGTATAGAATTATATTAATACGCAGTTCTTTGTGAATCTGGAACTGTATTATAAATACGGGTCAGGAGAATACACTATGGAAAATATAGTAATATCCCATCCGGAAAGACTAGAAGAGCTAAAGGCTGCCCTGAAGAATGGAGGCCTGGAAGGGTTACATGTGCTTGCGGATTTCGAAAAAACGCTTACCAGTGCTTCCAGGGAGGGAAATCCCACCTCATCGCTTATTGGCATACTAAGCGAGGAGAAATGTTTAACACCGGATTATGCAAGAGAAGCGGATATTCTCTTTCGAAAATATCTCCCCATTGAAAGAGACCCAAAAATTCCCGTGGAAGAAAAGAAGCAGGCTATGGAGGAATGGTGGAGGATCCACTTCGAGCTTCTTATAAAAACGGGAATTACTAAGGATCATCTAAGAAAAGTTGCGCAGTCAAAGCGAATTCGCTTGCGCGAAGGGTGTGGAGAATTTCTCGATCTTCTTAATCAGTATCATATTCCTCTGGTTATTCTTTCTGCCAGCGGGCTGGGAAATGATGTCATTCCTATGCTTTTGGAACAGGAAGGGAAACTATACGGCAACATCCATATTATTTCCAACGCGTTTATCTGGGATGAAAATGGCAAAGCAAATGGAGTAAAACAGCCAGTCATTCACAGTCTCAACAAAGATGAAACGGTGCTTCGGGAACTTCCTTTTTACCATGAAATTGCCGCGCGGAAAAACGTATTGCTTCTGGGTGACAATCTTCATGACATTGACATGGCCAGGGGATTTCCTTATAAACACCTGGTGAAAATTGGCTTTCTGAATGAAGGAGTGAAAGAAAATTTAGAGTATTATCAACAAGAATATGATGTGGTAATACTCAATGACGGTTCGATGGAGTATGTGAATGAATTAGTGAGGGAAATAGCAGGTTAAACGATTCGGCGGTACATAGTACCGCCTTTATTGAATGCGGCAGAATTGCCTTTGCTTTGTAATCAATTTTTCTTTTTCAAATGTTTCCAGCACCGCGTGTATATCGTGTACAGGTGGACCTCTCTATTTTTAATTTACTTTTCGTGCAGTTGAAAAGAATTCACAGATTATTCCTTGACTCGCATTGTTTTTGATATTATTCTTAAAATACTTGAACAAATAATAAAATTTTACGCGATACAGTATGCCTAATAATTTAAAATATACTGACCAGGAGTTGATGAAGATGCTGGAAATTGACCAGCTCACGCTGGAACGGTTTAAACAGATAAGGAAAGAAACCATAGCGGAAGCAAAAAAAATTTCCGCGCGGAAAAATAAAAAAATAAAAGTACTGGGCATTTCCGGATCCGCCAGAGACAAGTTTGATATGGCCCAGGAAGATTCTAATTCCGGGGAACTATTAAAACGATGTCTCGGTTTTTGCCAGAATCTCGGCGCGGACACTGAATTTATCCAGTTAAAAAAATACTCCATTAATTATTGCAAAGCGTGCTATTCGACGGTCAATACGCAGTGTCATTTCTATTGCTCCTGTTATCCGAAAGATACGCCTCAAGGCGATGATATGACTAATATGCTTTATGATAAAATTTTAGAAGCGGACGCAATTATTTTCGCCACGCCCGTAAACAATTTCAAGATTTCCACCTTAATGGCGGCTTTCATTGATCGTTGTATCAGTCTTGACGGCAGTCTTTCTCCGGCTAATCCAAGAGCTCCCAAGGACAGGGAATTAAATATCAAACACATGAAATTTATTGAGTTAACCGCGGATAATAATATTCCAGGCAGCGGGTTGTTAAGAAGATTTTCCGGAAAAATCGCCGGCATTATCGCGGTTGGCCACGAGGAAGGCGCATCCATGGCGGTTACGAATTTATTTATGACCCTGAATCATTTTGGCATGCTCTTTCCGCCGTTTAGCAATATGTACGCCATGGCGTCAATTTGTAATTCTACCTATGAAGACAAGAAGCTTGTGCTTAGCGACTGTTACGAAGAAGAATTGAGTTTGCTGGCCGGCAACTTAGTTTTGGCCGCGAAAATTGCCCGGCATTGCGCGCCGACCGACTGGAAAAATGATTACAGATCTAACTAATACAATATAAAAATTTAAGCAAAAAATTATGAGCCAGGTTGCAAAAACCAAAGAAAACTTAAAAAAATGCATCTGCATGAAATGCCCCAGTTATTCCATGGGTTGCAAAATCAAATCCATGCCGAAAAACATCATGGGCATGATGGGCGGCATTTCTAATAAAGATCATTTTGAAGGTATGTTTTGCGCGTTTGAGCCAAGCAATTGCATCAAAGAAGGCAAAGGATGCGTGTGTCAGAGTTGCGCGCTTTATAAAGAAAATAATCTTACGCGAACCTATTATTGTCTTTCCAGGGGAGGAAAATAATTTTTCAGCGCTGGATAAAACAGGGTATGAAGCCCTGTTTTTTGGTGGAAAAAATTACGCTTTGACACAAATACAGGAAGCATGATATTATATTGAATAATTGAACAACTAATAAAATGTTATTAGACCAAAAAACGATTATTGACGCTAAAAAGAAATTATCTCGCATGGAGGTTAGCTTCAGGGAAACGAGTGATTTTTGCTATTTCGGTTCCGATCCGACCAGACTGAAAATATTTTTTTGTTTTCGGTTTACAAGGAATTGTGCCCGACTGATTTAGCGGAAATTCTGCCCGTCAGTATCAGCGGTGTTTCTCATCAACTGCGATTGCTTGAGCAAACCGGCTTGGTCGATAAAATGAAAATGGGACAAATGATGTGCTATTCACTCTCTCTGAAAGGCCGCGAATTTTTCAGGTTCTTAAAGTTATAATTTTTTGCGGAAGAGGGAAGTTTAAATATCCAATAAGTGCAATAAATAATTATTTATCCAAATATTATATGCATCAAAAAGAAAATCAATCATGCGGAGTGAGCAGATGCTCTATCTTGGTTTGTCTGTTGTCCTTTTACTCATCGCCCTCTTCGGACAAAAGGTAATCCGCAAAGTACATTGGGCGGCTGATCCTGAAGGGTGGTTTAAAAAAGGTCTGGGAATCTTGTTTATCCTTGTCGGCATATCCATTTTATTTGGTATTGATAAACAAGCGGAGACGTATCTTATAGAGAAAAATTATTTTAATTTCTTGTCCCTTTAATAAGGAATTGAACCCTAACACGAGATCCATAATTCTCGTTTTTTGTTTGTTAAACCACGAGGGTCTTTTATTGTATAAACACGGGAATTCTAGACCAACTTTTATTTTAATATTGCGGGCGACATTGTACTGTATCGCGAATCGTGGTATGGTACAATAATTTTATATCCCATATGCTCACATTTGATTTTCTCACTCTTTTTCCCCATATCTTCGACTCATACTTCAATGAGAGTATTTTGAAGCGCGCGCGGGAGCAGAAAAGAGTTACTTTTCAGGCACATAATATTCGGGATTACGCGCGTGACAAACATCAGATGGTAGATGACCGTCCTTATGGAGGAGGGGCGGGGATGGTGATGAAAATTGAACCCATTTTTGAAGCGCTTAAAGAGGTGGCAGGGGAGAAGGAACTTTTCGCGCGGTTTAAGCATAAAGAAGAAAAGAGCAATATGCGGATCATTCTTACCGATCCAGATGGAACACCCTTTAATCAAGCGGAAGCGTTGCGGCTTAGTACCTATTCTCATCTGGTGGTGGTATGCGGACATTATGAAGGAGTAGACGCGAGAGTGGAAAAATTAGTGGATGAAAAAATTTCCATTGGTAATTATGTGCTTACCGGCGGGGAGCTTCCGGCCATGGTAATCGCTGACGCGGTCACTCGATTGGTTCCCGGAGTACTGGGAAATCCGCAGTCACTCGCGGATATTTCGCATTATAGCTATAAAAAAAGAAGAAAGTTTCACTTTGACTATCCTCATTACACCCGTCCGGAAGTGTTTAGTCCGGACGGAACAGTAAAGTGGCGAGTCCCGAAAATCCTGTTGTCGGGAGATCATAAGAAGATTGAGGAGTGGAGGAATAAATACTTGAAAAAGTGACTGTTTAGTGTCTGATACCCTTCTTTTAATCGGCCTGACATTTTTGAGACGATGAATTTGACAAAATTTTCAAAACACTATAGCCTATAGCATTAAGTGTTAATCTCATATGCTATGGCGAAAACATGCTTGTATCAAGGAGGAATGGCAGGTAAAAAATTAGTAGCGGCAGCCTTGTTGGGCCTGGTAATCGCGTTGCTTCCGGTATTCGCGTTGGGAGGGAAAAAAACCAGGATATTTGTGGACTCAAGGGCGAATGGCGAGCAGAAAGGATCATCTCGCGATCCGTTTAAAACGATTAACCAGGCTATGAAAGAAGCAAATGAGCGTACGGAAATTCATGTCGCAAGCGGGACGTATAAAGAGAATATCGTGATGAAAGAAGGAGTGGAAATTTTTGGAGAAAGCACTTCGAAAGTAATTATTGAAGCGGAAAACAATGATGACCCGGTAGTTACTATGAAACATAAAACAGTAATTAATGAAGTGACTTTGAAAGGCGGAAAGTACGGCGTAAAAGTAAAGGGGAATGCCAAAGCTTCTATTATAGATTGTACGATAAAAGATAATCAAAAAGATGGTATTATCGCGGAAGAAGGAGACGTTAAAGGAACGAAAAGAGTTTCGATTTCCAAGACTGAAATCAGGAATAACGGCCGCGCGGGAATCTTTTCCCACAAGCGAAGGCTTTCTGTTACGGATAACAATATTCACGATAATGAGTCTGACGGGATTGATCTCGAAAAAGGAACCAGCGCCTGGATCGCGGGAAACAACGTGAAAGACAATGACGGTTCAGGAATAAAAGTACGTGTTGACGGATCTAATATATGGACCAGAAAGAATACTGTTCGCGACAACAAGCGCGAAGGGATGGAAGTGGAGTTTGACGGAAAGGCGGGAAGAGTGAACGTAGCCAAGTCAGAATTTACTGAAAACAGAAGATTTGGCATAGCGAGAATCCAGGATTTTAAGCTTACTCCTGAATCGGGAAAACTTTGGGATAAGTATTTAACTTTTGTTGACGGAAAAAGTAAATTTGTTAATAATTTCGGAGGGGGAATATCAAAGATTATTGTGAGATAGTATAGCGGCTTTATAAAACAGCCTTCGCTGGTTTCGTTTAATTGGCGAAGGCTGTTTGTTTTTTTTGCGGGAAGCACGCCTGTTCCCTGCAAAATGAAACCATGCTAAAATCAGAGTAATGAATCTTAAACACTATAACGTCTATTTCTTTTTTATTATCCTCGCGGGAGTGAGCGTGCTTGCGTATTTTGTCATAAAGCCGTTTCTGGTGCCTCTCCTGGTGGCGGCAATACTGGCGCATTTATTCGGATTTCTCTACCAATGGTTTTTGAGTCGCACGGGAGAAAGAAAAGGCATCAGTTCCGCGCTGACATGTCTTGTGATCGCGCTTATTATTCTGGTGCCGATTGTGTTCATTTCGACCTTGGTAGTCAATGAAGTGGAGAGTGTGATTGAACATTTTTCCGGCAACGGAGAAGGGGTGAAAGGGACGATTGAAAATACGATTAAATCCATCGCGTCATTGCCCGTGCTTAAATCTCTGGGTATTGAGCGATTTATTGATCGCGAAGTAATTACTTCAGTGGTTCGAAGTGTATCGCAAAATACACTAACCATCGTCCAAAGTACCTATCGGAGTGTCGCGCACTTTATCTTTGTTATATTCATCATGTTTTTTTCTTTGTTCTATCTTCTCATTGACGGATCGAGATTACTCGCAAAAATTATGCAGCTTTCACCGCTTCGGGATGAATATGAGAATAAGCTGGTGGAGCGATTCAATTCCATTTCTCGCGCGACTATCAAGGGGTCCCTTTTAGTCGCGTTAATGCAGGGGTTTATCGGAGGGATGCTGTTCTGGATGACCGGAGTACCGTCGCCGGTATTATTAGGAATCATTATGACGGTGTCTTCCGTAGTTCCTTCTGTGGGCGCTGGATTAGTGTGGCTTCCCGCGGGCATCATTATGATTGCGGCGGGAAATACTGTGGGAGGCATAGTAATTCTTATCATTGGCGGACTGGTTATCAGCACGGTGGATAACATTGTCCGCCAGAAATTAGTCGGGAGAGATACTGAAATGCATCCTTTGATCGTGCTTTTCGCGACATTAGGCGGCATTACCCTGTTCGGCATTTCCGGATTTATTGTTGGTCCTATTATTCTTTCTCTTTTTCTGGCGCTTTGGGAAATTTATTCTCTGGAATTCAAGCGGCAGTTGGCAGGATTTAATAAGTAGTAAGAAGAAAGAAGTAAGAAGTAAGCACGTACGTCCGCGAAGCGGACGTGCAAAATGCTTTCTTCTTAATTCTTACTGCTTCCTTCTACCATGTATTCCCATATCCCCGAATATCTTAACCCTGTTGCGTTCTCCGCGGGACCTCTCTCTGTACGCTGGTATGCCATAATGTATGTGGCAGGATTTTTAGTAGTCTACCGGTTATTACGATACAGGATACACAAAGGCGAAGGAACATATTCCCCGGACATTATCAAAGATTTTCTTCTCTGCGCGTTTATTGGATTGTTGATTGGCGGGCGGCTGGGCTATGTTTTATGGTATGTCCCTTCTTATTTTTGGGAACATCCTCTGGCAATCGTTTCTCCGTTTGATCCGGAAACAGGAGAATTTACGGGGATTTTCGGGATGAGCTATTTCGGAGGATTAACAGGGGCAGGAATAACTTCATGGATTTTTGCCAAAAGAAACAATCTCCGTTTTTTCCAATTAGCCGATTTTATCATTCCCGCAATTCCGGCGGGATATTTTTTTGGCCGGTTGGGAAATTTCTTGAATGGAGAATTATATGGAAAGATAACGGACCATTCGTGGGGAATGTACTTTGACGGAGTGTTACGCCACCCCTCGCAACTTTACGAATCACTTACGGAGGGTTTGTTGTTATTTTTCATATTCTGGATATTGAGAAATGCCAGGAGAATGGAAGGTCTTTTTTTGCCGGCGTACCTTATGGGATATGGAGTAGTGAGATTCGCGATGGAATTTTTTCGCGCGCGGGAAAACGAAGTGAGCATATTGTCTTATATGACTTTGGGGCAGATACTGAGCATGGTGATACTGCTGGCAGGTCTTGGATTGTGCTCTTGGAGAGTAAAGAAACGCGCGATAGCGCGGGTATAGTTATAATGGTATAATGGAAACGTTAAAAACAAGATAGATCCGCGCCGGGCGGATAAATGTTTTATATCACAAAACTTGTTCTTTGCTTTTATTCCATGAAAAAAATAAGACAAAAACAAAACAGTGTTTCCCTGGACGGTCTTGTGAAAAACAGCAGGAGGCCTGATTTTTTTGATTTCAAGCTGGCCAGATACGTGGTGCAATACAAAAAGTCTTCCGTGTACTTCTCCAAACAAGGAATCCCCCGCCGTATGCAGGGCGGGAGTTTAGGGCAAGAAAGCCGGAGTGTTTTTCAAGGTATGGATAGCGTCTTTACGCATCACGGGGGAAAGAACTATATGTACAAAAAACCGAAGCGCCAACGCGCGGAGAAAGAAGAATACTGGCTCGAGAGGCTGCGCAATCCAATGCGGAATGTTTCAGTGGTAAAAATGTGGAACATCTCTATTGTGGGAGCGGTGATATTTGGCATGCTTACCATGACTATGGTATATCGTTATTTGGGACAAAATGTTTCCGCGAGAATTCAGGAAGGAAGAATAAAAGAGGAAAAACAACAGGAAATATACTTTCAGGATGAAGTGGATGATCCTGGAGAAATTAATGAAGAGATAGATATCGAATTTATCACCCGGTTCCTTCATGGATATTCAGGAAATGTGAAAGAGAATGAAGAGAGAGAGGCGCGGGAAAAGTTTGAAGAGGATATAGCAAAAATGGTCAAGGGATATCCTATCGCTACTATGGTTCCGCAAATAGCAAAGAAAGATAAAATAGTCGCGGCGTTTATTATTAGTATCGCGAAAAAAGAGAGTAACTGGGGAAAAAGGTCCCCTAAACTGGAAGGAAAAGACTGCTATAATTACTGGGGATTCAAGGGCAGAAGAGACAGAATGGGAACTGGGGGGCATACCTGTTTTTATAGTCCCGAGGACGCGGTGAACACGGTCGCGAAAAGAATTGAATTTCTTGTTTCTAATCAAAAACTGAACACGCCGGGAAAGATGATAGTGTGGAAATGCGGGTATGATTGTTCATGGGATAATCCTGAATCGGTGAAAAAATGGGTGCGGGACGTGGGGGTGTATTTTAGGAAGTTGAATAAAGAATAAAGAATAAAGCAAATGTGTCCGCGAAGCGGACACAAAATGCTTGCTTCTTAATAATTATTTACGAGAAGTAGGACTTACGCATTTGTCATCCCCGCGTAGGCGGGGATCCAGAATTCAGTGTGGAAAACGATATATACAATGACAGCTAATTTAGTTTATTTTTGCTTTATAGACGGATTATTATAGGAGAGATACGTGGTATACTCCTGGATTCCCGCCTACGCGGGAATGACAATGGAAAGTCAAATGCGTAAGTCCTAAGAAGGTTGTATCTTTATGGAGAAAAAATTTCCAAAAGGTTTTCTCTGGGGTGTTTCCACGTCTTCTTATCAAATAGAAGGCAATAATACTAATTCTGACTGGTGGGAATGGGAGCAAATGGGAAAGACAAAAGAAAAATCAGGACGCGCGTGCGACTATTGGAATCGATACAAGGAAGACCATAATCTTGTCCAGGAACTGGGAGCCGGCGGATTCAGGTTATCACTGGAGTGGGCTCGCATTGAACCGGATGAGGGGATATTTTCTTCGGAAGCGATAGCGCGTTACCGTGAAGTACTTACAGATTTACGGAGTAGAAATATAAAAACAGTAGTTACCTTCTGGCACTGGACCAGCCCGATATGGTTTCAGAGAAAGTACGGATTGCACAAAAAAGAATCAGTAGCAATTTTTTCCCGTTATGGAAAGAAAATAATAGACGAATTGGGAGATCTTATTGATATCGCGGTGGTGCTTAATGAGCCAATGGTGCCTCTGATGCTTGGATATCTTGTTGGAAAATTTCCTCCCGGATCAAAGAATATTTTTAAGTATATAAGAGCGTTTCAGAATCTTTCCACGGCCTATAAAACAATATATGCTTATTCCAAGAAGAAATTTTCTCATGTTCCGGTAGGCATTACCCAGCTGTATAATTTTATGGAACCAAAAAGTGCCCATAATCCAATAAGCAGATTTTCCGTATATATAGCCAAAAAGTTCTGGAACGATTCTTTTTTGAAAAAGATAAAAAATCAGATGGATTATATCGGACTGGATTATTATTTTCACAACTGGATAAATTATTTCTGGCGGAATAATAGAAATGAGAAAGTCAGCGATATGGACTGGGAAATATATCCGTCCGGAATTTACAACGTGTTGCTTGAGCTTAAAGAAAAATATAATCTTCCGGTGTATATCCTGGAAAACGGGCTGGCAGACGCCAAAGATAAATACAGGGCAGAGTTTATAAAGGATCATCTGAAATATGTTCTGCGGGCCATGCGGGAAGGTGCAGACGTGCGGGGATATTTCCATTGGTCGCTTCTGGATAATTTCGAATGGGTGCACGGATATTATCCGAGGTTTGGACTGGTGGAAGTGGATTATAAGACATTGGAAAGAAAACCGAGAAAGAGTTTTTATGTGTATAGGGACATCATTCAGAACCACTGATTATCACATGATTACACATGATTTCACTGATAAATTTTATATATAATCTGTGTAATCAGCGTAATCAGTGGTTCTGACAATTATGAAATTTATATTCGTATCCATTCTCGCCTATTTCCTTATCTCTATCCAGATCATCCTGGACAAGTTTCTTCTTTCTTCCAGAAGAGTTTCCCATCCGAGTGTCTACGCGTTTTACACGGGAGTGCTGAGTCTTTTTACGGTCGTAGTTGCTCCTTTCGGAGTAAGGTGGGTGGGTAGTTCATTTTTGAGTATTATATCCGGCGCGGTGTTTCTTTACGGAATTCTGTTTCTGTTTTTCGCTATACGGAAAAGCGAAGCTAGCCGGGTTCTGCCCATAGTAGGCGCGGTTACGCCGCTTGTTACGTATGGTATCTCTCTTTTCGCGATGCAAAGCTACGTGGAGGGATACCAGCTTTTAGGAGTAATCGGACTAATAAGCGGAGGGTTGCTTGTCTCTTTAAAACTTCCCTTTGCGTTGCATGATCGAAAACTGTTCAGTGGGCGCGGGAACGTTGCTCGCGGTCGCGGCTATTATGTTTAAAAAACTCTACGACGGAGAGGGGGAGTTTCTCAACGTGTTTGTGTGGAGCAGGACAGGGCTGGCATTGGGCGCCCTGACACTCTTGTTTGTTTCGCGTTGGAGAAAGAATATTTTTCGTTCATTTCATCGCGTGAGGACGCGCCATAAGGAAGACGCGCGCACTGGATTAATATTCGTATTCAATAAATGTATCGGGGGCGCGGGATCGGTGTTATATAATTATGCTATTTTGCTGGGAGATGTTACTATTATAAATGCGTTGGTTTCAATAGAATATGTATTTGTGCTGGCTTTCGGGCTGGGTTTGTCTTTTCGATTTCCGGAAATATTTCATGAACGCTATCACGGGAAGGAAATTTTTCAAAAGACAGTGGCTATTGTATTCATTAGTGCGGGAGTTTTTCTCGTTTCTATAACTTCAAGGTGAATGCTATGGGTATACGAAGAATATTTTCTCTGTTTTTCAAGCTGGTGCTTTTAGGCGTGGCGCTTGGCGCTGTTCTTCTCATATATTTTAATATTCCTGTCAGGAAATTTAACAATGACGCTCAATTGGGAATTACTTTTTCTCATCGATACGCGAATGATATCGGGTTGCCCTGGAAGGAAAGTTTGATTGCCATTCTTGATGATTTAAAGATTAAGAAAATACGGGTTCCCGTGTACTGGGATCTGGTGGAAGCCAGGGAGGGAGTGTATGATTTCTCGGATGTGGATTGGCAATTGCAGGAAATCGGAAAGAGGAACGGCGAGGTTATTTTGGTAGTCGGGCAAAAAGTTCCTCGCTGGCCGGAATGTGCTATTCCGGAATGGGCTAAGGCGGATGGAAAGAAGCGAAAAGAGAAATTGATGGAGTTTGTGGGTAAGACTGTCGAGCGGTATAAGGGAAATCCGGAAATAAAATACTGGCAAATAGAAAATGAGCCTTTTTTGAGGTTTGGCATATGTCCTCCTCTTGACGTGGGATTGCTTGACCGGGAAATCGCGCTGGTGAGAGAGAAAGATTCCAGTAGAAAAGTTATTATTACCGACAGCGGAGAGTTGAGTCTTTGGGTGAGAGCGGCGAAGAGGGCGGACGTGTTCGGTACTACTATGTACCGGACCGTATGGAAAGAGAACATAGGAAGTTTCACGTATCCTATAGGACCGAGGTTTTTTCATTTTAAATACCTCATGAATAAGTTTTTTGTCCGCCAGGAGAATGCGATTGTCGTGGAACTTCAAGCGGAGCCCTGGATTGGAGGATGGACTACTCACGCGCCTCTTGAAACACAATTTGGATCCATGAACGTAGAAATTTTGAAAGATAACGTGGAATTTGCCAGAAAAACAGGCTTTCCGGAGATTTATCTTTGGGGAGCGGAATGGTGGTATTGGCTTAAAGCGGAAAAAAATCATCCGGAGCTTTGGAACACGGCAAAAGAATTATTCGCGGAAAATGATATATAGGTCAAGCGCGCGATTATGAAAAAAAAGATAAAAAAAATACTTGTTGTATTTTTAACAGCCGCACTTATACTTTCAGGGGTTCTCATATTGGCTTTTGCAACCCAGGCATACATGGGAATTTTTCCCACTGCTATTTCACTTTCCCGGAGCAGCAATGTTGATCCCCAGGAGCATTTGAGCATTTCTTATTCTTTTCCTGTTCTGGCAAAAGGATATGTAAACCGTATTACGGTTAATCCCGGGGGAGCAGTTGACATGGAGTGGGAGAGTAACGGGAAGACGCTAAAAATTATTCCCAGGGGATTCTGGAAACCAGAAACGCGTTACACTATTTTTCTTCCGGAAGGCAGAAATAGCATGTTGAATAAAGTAGAAAAAAAAGAGTTGATTTTCTACACGACTCCTTATCCTAAAGTTTCCGGGTTTGCTCCCGAAAACGGCGCGAAGGATGTTGTATTGGATATTGAGGACCCTATAGTAATAGATTTTGATAAATCTACCCGAGGATTTTTTGTAAAGTTTTCTATTAATCCTGAAAGCGAGGTAACGTACGAGAATAATTTTGAGAAAACCCAATTTAAGATTATTCCTAAAAACGGAGCCGTCGAGGGAAAAAAATATAGCGCCCAGGTGCACGTGAAATATGCCAAGGATACCGAAGAAAATTATACTAAAATATACGAAAGCTCATTTGAAACAAAACCTCCCGTGCCGGAAGTATGGGAGAAGGATTTTTCTTTGCGCGTGGCGCAGGCAAAAAGAGTAACCCGCCCCAAAATATCCCAGGGAAAATATATCGATATTAATCGAGCGACTCAAATAATGACTATCTTTGAAGATGGAAAGCTTTTAGATTCCTTCCTTATATCTTCCGGGAAAAGAGGAATGGAAACTCCGCAGGGAGAATTTCAAATCCGTAATAAATTTCCAAGAGCCTGGTCGAAGGTGTATAAATTATATATGCCTTTCTGGATGGCAATCGTTCCAAGCGGGAAATATGGGATTCATGAGTTGCCTGAATGGCCGGGAGGGTATAAAGAAGGGGCTAATCATTTAGGAACACCGGTATCCCACGGATGTGTCCGGTTGGGAGTAGGACCGGCGGAAACAGTATATAACTGGGCGGAAATTGGAACGCCGGTGGTGGTATACTGATAAATAATTTACCGCGTGAAAATAAATTTTATGAAAAAAACGAAACTAGCCGTCTTCGACATTGATGGTACTATATTTCGCAAAAACCTGGCTTTTGAACTTATCGATGAGTTAGCGTGGCTCAAGGTGTTTCCTAAAACCGTCCGCAAGGAGCTGGTAGGGTACTACACCAACTGGCTGGAACACAAGGGAGTGTATGAAGATTACAGGAAGGCTTTGGTGAAACTTTATGAAGAAAATATCAAGGGGTGCCGAAAGCAGGATGTGCTGAAGGCGAGCAGAATAGCCATTCCTTTTTATAAAGACAGAACGTATGTATTCGCAAATAATCTTATTAAAAAATTCAGAGAAGAAAATTACGCGATTATCGCGGTTTCCGGATCCCCCGGTGAAATAGTGGAGGAATACAATAAATACTTGAAATTTGACGCGGTTTTTGGTAGTGTGTATGAAGTAGATAACGATGAAGTGTACACGGGGAGAGCTGTTTTTGAGCCCACGAAGGATAAGAGTCAGGTAGTGAGACAATATATGGTCGAAAATCATTTGACGCTGGAAGAGTCTTATGCTATCGGAGACACGGAATCAGACGCGAAAATGCTTGAAATCGTAGAGCATCCTATCGCGTTTAATCCTAACTATAATTTGAAGACTATCGCGGAAGAGCGAGGATGGAGGATTATAGTAGAAAAAAAAGACGTTATCTATGAAATTAATTCGTTAGGGTAACTGTATGAATACGTCTTCTATAGCATTTGTTGTCCTGGGACTTTTGGCGCTTTATTTATTGATAGATTTCGCGTTAACATCAGGAAACGTAAATTCGTTCATGGATAAGTGGGTCAAGAAGCTGCTTTGGCTGTGGCTTCCTGTCTACGCGATATGGCGTTTAACTCGTGAAATGATTTTTAAGAAAAGAAAATAATAGAGAAAAAAGCCTTGCTTGTCCCGCGCGCGATTGCTATGAATATTGGTCCGCAACGCAGCAATATATTCTGGATCGTCCTGTTTTTTATATTTGGCGTGATTGCCGGCAGTTATTTATTTTCCGGTGTCCAGCCAAGATCTTTCTTGTCTTCTGCTACGTGCGGGGAAAACTGTTTAAACTCTAACGATCTGGCGGGGTTGCTGGGGTCGATAGGCGTGCAGAAATTTACCAGTGCCATTCCTTCCATGGTGAAAGAAACGGATAAAACTATCGCCATAATACATCCTTTTCCGGAATCACGAGTCCATTACGTGGTCATTCCCAAAAAAGACATTAAGAATATCTCGGATGTTTCTTTCGAGGATGAGGAATATATTACAGACTCTTTACGGGTGATTGGGGAAATAATACGGGAACAGAATCTTTCTGAGTATAAAGTAATTACTAATGGCCCCGGTTATCAAAGAGTCGCTTATTTGCATTTTCATATTATGAGCAAGTAAAGTAAGATCTGGCCGCTTTCGTGCGTGCGTTTTGAAATTAAATCATTACATGGTATAATTACAATATCCTTATTTTCTCTCAGAGGTGTAAGTTATAATTTTTATTCAGCTTGCGGCATATATCAGGCCACAAGCTCATCATTACTATGATGGAAAACAAACAAGACAATTCAATAAAAATAGTGCTCATTTTTCTGGCGCTTGCCTCTATTGCGGTAGTAGGATGGGTTATATACTTTGATAACTCTCCGGATCAAGTTGAGAATGTGAATCAAAATATTTCCGGCAAAGAAGATCCATCCGCGGCAAAGCCGGTTACTCCTCAGGTAGTCCGGCAGAATGAAGAGGAAAATTCTAATTTGCGGGAATTGTCACAGACTATTCCTCATTATGAAGAAGCAGAAAAAATTGAATCGTATACTTTAAAATATCCTAATTCTACCCAAGTCCAGGATGTGTACCGGTTTTATTCTTCTAAAAACATGGATGAGAACCTTTCTTTTTATACCGATTGGGCGGGAAAAAATGAGTGGACTGTGGAAAATAGCATAAAAGAAAAAGACATATATTCGCTCTATCTCATCAAGGCCGACAGAACGTTAGTGGTAAAAATAAGTTCTGCAGGAGAAAAGATAAAAGTAAGCCTTGATTTTCTTACTAGTTCTAATTAATCCTCTCGCGGAGCGCTCGTGTTATAGGGGCAGTGATTATTCGGATATTATTGGAAAGGGATAAGCTTGCGTTATGCCTAAAATTATTAGGAAAATAATTTCTGCGTTCGCTTTTGTTTTTCTACTGGAATTAACTCTGTTTTTTTTAGATGCGGCTGTTGTTTTGGCGGCTCCTCCTTCTGATTTGTCAGCTACGGCGGTGTGTGATGTAAACACTACTCCGTATCCCGGAGCTCTTATCACGTTGAACTGGTCGGATAATTCGAGTGATGAGATTAGTTTTGATGTATTTAGAAAAGGATCAGTTTGGGAAATGATCGATCAGTTAAGCCCGAATATTATTACATATTCAGTAGAACACAGGGATTTAACATACGTGCAGTATAGAACCGAATATTTTAAAGTACGGGCGCGTCTCCCGTCTGGTTATTCTGATTTTACTAATGAGGCGAGTGTTAGTCTTCCTTCTTGCGGCAAGATGTATACATATGTAAATACTGTAGTTGCCGATAAAGACGGCAATGTATATAGAAATGTAGGAGGGGGGAGCGGCTCTATTGCTACTGATCCTGCAGGAATTGATTGTAACAGTAGTATTCCCACTCAAAGTCTTCCCTATTGCCATTATTACAGAGATACTGCTGATACGGTAACTATTACCGCTACTTCTGATGCTGGGTCTCAATTTACCGGTTGGACAGGGGATGTTTCTGGATCAAGTAACCCTCTTGTGGTAAGTCCGTACACATTTTATCTTCAGAATATAAATGCGAATTTTGAATTATTAAGGAATCTCATAGTTACCAAGTCCGGCACTGGTTCTGGTACAGTCTCCTCCAATCCCGCCGGCATCAATTGCGGAGGAACCTGTTCCGCTTCCTATGTTTCCGGCACTTCAGTTACGCTGAATGCAGCACCTTCCGCGGGTTCTTCATTCGTCGGCTGGAGCGGGGATTCTGATTGCGCGGATGGCGCGGTGAATATGAATGCTGATAAAAACTGCACGGCAGTATTTAATGTGAATAGTTATTCTCTCACTGTGAGTAAAACCGGCACTGGAACGGGAACTGTGACTAGCGATATGGGAGGAATTAATTGCGGTTCAGACTGCTTTAAATCATACGTTTTCGGCACCGTTGTTACTCTTACTGCTACTCCCTCTCCTGACTCTTCATTTGCCGGCTGGAGCGGGGATTCTGATTGTCTGGATGGCGTAGTGAATATAAGTGCTAACACTTCTTGTGCTGCCGCGTTTAGCTTTATATCAGGAGCCCAATCCGACATCCGGGCCAACGACGCCAACTCCATCACCGTTCCCTATAATTCTTCCGTCCTCA
>CAYLWX010000005.1:46707-70593 GCA_964387895.1 uncultured Bdellovibrionales bacterium
GGTGCGGAGCCGATGCCCACGCCTGCGTCAACGCGGTCTCCTGCAAAGTGGGAACCTCCTTGGGAAGAAACGATATTGCTACGGATGTCTCCGGTTCTTATACCACTCCCGCGCTGACTTCCAATACCAGGTATTATTTGGAGTGCGTAAACAGCGTGGGGAATACCACTTATGATTCAGTGCCTGTCGAATTGAGCTACACTCTGGCTATTACTAAATCCGGCACCGGTTCCGGTACGGTTACTTCTAATCCCGCCGGCATCAATTGCGGGTTAAATTGTTCTTTCTCGTATTCTTCTGGCATATCTGTTGTTCTTGCTTCTGCTCCATCCTCCAGCTCCTCTTTTATTGGCTGGAGCGGAGACCCCGACTGCGCGGATGGCATAGTTACTATGAACGCCAATAAAACCTGCACGGCAAGGTTTGATATTACCCCGGCGGCCGAAGCTGATATCCGGGCCAACGACGCCAACTCCATCACCGTTCCCTATAATTCTTCCGTCCTCATCGAATGGTGCGGAGCCGATGCCCACGCCTGCGTCAACGCGGTCTCCTGCAAAGTGGGAACCTCCTTGGGAAGAAACGATATTGCTACGGATGTCTCCGGTTCTTATACCACTCCCGCGCTGACTTCCAATACCAGGTATTATTTGGAGTGCGTAAACAGCGTGGGGAATACCACTTATGATTCAGTTTTGGTGAGAATAAATTATACCCTCACGGTTGATAAATCAGGTACTGGCTCCGGTACTATCACCTCCAGTCCCGCCGGTATCAACTGCGGAGGAAATTGTTCCGCTTCGTATCTCTCCGGCACTTCTGTTACCCTTACCGCTACTCCTTCCGCGGATTCTTCATTCGCCGGATGGAGCGGGGATTCTGATTGCGCGGATGGGAGAGTTACCATGAACGCGAATAAGGTTTGCATGGCAACATTTGATAATACTGTAGCAGCTGAGGCTGATATTAAAGCTAATGACTCCGACTCCGTGCTTCTTCCTTCTGGTTCTTCTGCTCTCATCGAATGGTGCGGAGCCGATGCCCACGCCTGCGTCAACGCGGTCTCCTGCAAAGTGGGAACATTCCTGGGAGGGAATAATATTTCTACATCCGTGTCCGGTTCGTACAATACTCCCGCGTTGAATCTTAGTAGAAGATATTATCTTGAATGTATGAATAGCATAGGAAACACCTCATATGATTCAGTACTTGTAGGGATTGTGTATGATCTTTCTGTTAATAAAAACGGATCAGGTTCCGGCAGAGTCACCTCCAGTCCCGCCGGTATCAACTGCGGAGGAAATTGTTCCGCTTCGTATCTCTCCGGCACTTCTGTTACCCTTACCGCTACTCCTTCCGCGGATTCTTCATTCGCCGGATGGAGCGGGGATTCTGATTGCGCGGATGGGAGAGTTACCATGAACGCGAATAAGGTTTGCATGGCAACATTTGAGCTTTCCTATGTGTTGACTGTTAATAAATCGGGTACTGGGAGCGGTGTTATTACGGGTGACCCGCCTGGTATTATGGGAGACGACATTGCTTGCGGGTCTAATTGTGTCGCGCCATTTAATCCTAACACTTCTGTCGCTCTAGCTACTATTCCTTCCGCGGGCTCATCCTTTATCAGTTGGAGCGGAGACCCCGACTGCGCGGATGGCATAGTTACTATGAACGCCAATAAAACCTGCACGGCAAGGTTTGATATTACCCCGGCGGCCGAAGCTGATATCCGGGCCAACGACGCCAACTCCATCACCGTTCCCTATAATTCTTCCGTCCTCATCGAATGGTGCGGAGCCGATGCCCACGCCTGCGTCAACGCGGTCTCCTGCAAAGTGGGAACCTCCTTGGGAAGAAACGATATTGCTACGGATGTCTCCGGTTCTTATACCACTCCCGCGCTGACTTCCAATACCAGGTATTATTTGGAGTGCGTAAACAGCGTGGGGAATACCACTTATGATTCAGTGCCTGTCGAATTGAGCTACACTCTGGCTATTACTAAATCCGGCACCGGTTCCGGTACGGTTACTTCTAATCCCGCCGGCATCAATTGCGGGTTAAATTGTTCTTTCTCGTATTCTTCTGGCATATCTGTTGTTCTTGCTTCTGCTCCATCCTCCAGCTCCTCTTTTATTGGCTGGAGCGGAGACCCCGACTGCGCGGATGGCATAGTTACTATGAACGCCAATAAAACCTGCACGGCAAGGTTTGATATTACCCCGGCGGCCGAAGCTGATATCCGGGCCAACGACGCCAACTCCATCACCGTTCCCTATAATTCTTCCGTCCTCATCGAATGGTGCGGAGCCGATGCCCACGCCTGCGTCAACGCGGTCTCCTGCAAAGTGGGAACATTCCCGGGAGGGGACAATATTTCTACATCTCTGTCCGGTTTCTATAACACCCCTTCATTGACTTCCAATGCCACCTATTATTTGGAATGTGATAATGCTATGGGGAGCACTACTCATAGCAGTGTTCTGGTAGGAGTAAATCCTCCTGAGTTAAACATAAATCTTAGAGCTGCTCCTAATTCCTGTTGTGGATGTTCCTCTTTAAACTCTGAATTAATTGCTAGTCGCGAATCTACCTCAACTACCCAGGGTGATATTCAATATGAATTTGATTGTAATAATGATGGAACTCCGGAACATATTATACCGAACAGCCTTAATACTTCCGAGTCGTATAGTGGTTGTCCGGCTTATACTGATTCTTCGATCGCATCGGTAAAAATGACTCAACCCGCGTCGGGAGGAGTGTCGCAGAATGCTTCTGCAACTATTGCTTTTGCCACGCCTTCCTGTGTTCCGGCTGAAAGTGAAGTATGCCAGGGGAATACCTATGTAAATAGCTGCGGGAATGCTTCCTGCATAGGAGCAAAGGTTTGTAAATCCGGCGATTGGAGAGAGGTGGCTCCGTAAAGCCTTGCAATTATCAGGTTGTAATAAAAAAGCTCCCGGATATAATTTCCAGGAGCTTTTTTGGAAGAAAAGTATCAGCTCTTATTACACGATTCCTTTCATTATCTTTTCAAATATTTTTGGATTTTCCATGGCGATTTGGGAAAGCACTTTTCGGTCAAGTTCAATATTCTTTTCTTTCATCTGCTTTACAAGCTGGTTGTAGGGGACTCCTGATTTTCGAGAGGCGATATTGAGTCTTGTGATCCAAAGGCGGCGCATGACCCGCTTCTTTGTTTTTCTGTCACGATAGGCGTACTTTCCGGCTTTTATTACTGCTTGTTTCGCGGAAGCATAAAGAGACTTTCTTTTCCACCGGTATCCTTTAGCGTCTTTAAGAAGATTATTTCTTCTCTTTGAAGCGGCTATTCCGCGTTTTACTCTGGTCATATGTAGATATAATACGAATTACATGTGAATGTTTTGAAGGCATCCACGCATTTCTAATTTGCGTATGGCAATGCTCTGGCTACATTTTTTTCGTCTGTTTTAGAGAGTCTCACGTAGCCCTTTTTCTCCCTTCCTTCCTGGCCGGTTTCCTTGGAATTAAAATGATTTTGGCCGGTTTTTCTCCGTAAAATTTTATTTTTTCCGGTAATCTTAAATTTCTTTATCGCGGCTTTCTTCGTTTTTAATTTAGGCATATATATAGTGAGCCGTATAAGCTAAAAAAGCTCCTTACGCGGGTGTTATAATTAAATTAAATCCTCCGGGAAATCTTTTCAGGTCCTGTTCTACTTTGTAGGGGGATGTGATGCTTTTTAGAAAATTCTGGAGATTCTGTTTCGCGAGGTCCTGGTGCGCTTTTTCTCTTCCTCGAAGCAGTATTTCTATTTTCACCTTATCTCCTTTTTGCAGAAATTTTTCGGCCTGGCTTCTTTTGAATTCCTTGTCGTGCGCGTCGGTTCTCAATCCTATTCTGATGCCCTTCATTTCTATTTTCTTCTGTTTGGCTTTATTATTTTTTTCTATCTTGGATTGCTGGTATTGGTATTTTCCATAATCCATGATCCTGCAGACAGGAGGGCTGGCTTTAGGGTTTACTTCTACCAGGTCAGACTCTCTTTCTCTGGCCATTCGCAGCGCCTCAAAGGGCGGCATAACTCCTAACTGCGTGCCTTCTTCATCGATAACTCGAACTTCCCGCGCCATAATCTGCTCGTTTATTTTTTCGCGAGCAACCTTGCGGCGTTGAAACGATTTTTTAATGGGTCCGCGTCTTATATATTTAAACTAAAAATTATCCAGGTATTAATTGTGGAGATGGCGAGAATCGAACTCGCGTCCATAATCGTTCATTTAAAACATTCTACAAGCATAGTCCGCGTTGGGTAAATAAAAGAATAAAACGCGGACCAAAATTCTTCTATTTTGCTCCTGGCAATTTCGTCACGCTTACCAGGAGCGTATAAGCGGGACTATCCCAAGGTATGGCACCGAAATATTGCCTATTGGGAGTCGGCAGTTCGATGGCCAGGCTTACGTCAGTAAGACGTTTATGCCATGGCGGGAGCAAAGTTTGGCGCAAAGGCATTTGCCAACGCGTTCTTTGCCCGGGTTACTAAGTTTGCACTTGTAACATTGATGCGAGTTTTACGAGATAAGCATCATACTCGGCTTGCCTGCTTGTAAATGTGCGACTTGTCGAAACCAAACATCCCCGCCCGCATCGCTACGCGAGCGAAGCGTACATGTCATTTCTATTTTACCGCACTCTTTAGAAACCTTCTCATTTTTCTTTCTGATTCTCTTCTGGAGATAGTTTCACGCTTGTCAACCTTCTTTTTCCCCTTGCCTATGCCGAATTCCAGTTTGATGAGTCGTTTTTTAGTATACACTCGAAGTGGCACCAATGTCAAGCCTTCCGTTCGGGCTTTGCCTATTAAATGATTGATCTCCGGTTTTCGGAGAAGAAGCTTTCTGGGGCGGGTGGGATCGTAGTTTTGCAGAGTGCCCGCGTAAGGATAAGGAGGTATATACGCGTTGGTGAGATAGAGCTCACTTCCTTTGATGGTGATAAAACTTTCTTTAAGGCTGATGTGTCCTGTCTTTATGGATCGGACTTCCTGTCCCGCCAACACTAAACCGGCCTCATATTTATCTGAAATGAGATAATCAAAACGTGCTCGTTTATTGATGGCGATAGATTTCATGAGTATAGTTTACCATATATCCGCCGCATGGTTATCATAGTATATTCCCTCATAAATGCAAAAAGGCGGACGTGCTATTGATATAGCTCGTCCGCCTTGGTAGGCGCCTGATCCGAGTCCATTTGTACCCCGTTTTAATGGTTAGCGCCAGCGCGGAGTGAGATTAAAGAAAACTCCTCTTGACCAGAAGCTCCTCTCCCCGTCTTTAAATACAGTTACAGCCGAACAGTGAGAGTAAAGCGGAGAAATTCTTACATTTCCTCCGTCTGGCCCTAATTCGAATTTATCCGAGAACGGGAGGACCTTTATAACAAACTTTTTCTCTTCCCGTACCCTCTGCTTTTTTTTGCCCGAACACTGTACGCGAAAGCCATCAGAGACTTTCGCCAGCCAATCAAACCTGGAAGTAGGAGTCACATTAATGACTCTCTTGACCAAGTCAACTTCTACCTCCGGGCTGAAGAGCCATGAAAAAATTTCGGGAGGTTGGTACCGGTTTTCGATCTCAGCATCATCTCCCGTCCATACGTTTACCCCGACTGATCTGGGGTTATCTCCCATCACCAGCAGGCCGCGAGAAGTGTTGTAGGCTGGATATGCGTTGAGTTGGACTCCCCTATCAGAAGGGAAAACAAGCGTTTCACCTTTGGGGATAAGGCAACATGGTTCACTTGAAGAAACAAGCAGATAGCCTGTTTCTCTATCCTGGCCAGTGTAAAATAATATTGTAACCTCCTCCTTTTTTAGTATCTGAACATCCACTGATACGGGGAATGATCCCGCTTGAATAACATCCTCCGCTCTTACCTGTAGGGCAGGAAAAAACAGAGATAATGCTGTTAGTAGATACATCACCAACTTTTTCATGGAAAATCCTCCTTGTGAAAGTACATCTGGCCGAAGCCACGTGAGTTAAAAAACGGGGCCCGCGGCCCCTTGGAAGTTTTGTTTGCTTTTACCCTATACACTTTCTTATAATCTGTCAAGGATAAATTATCCACAGGCCCTGAAAACTGAGTTATCCACAGGATGGGATTTTTTCTTCTTGCGCCATTTTTTAAATAATATAAAATAAAGTCAACGCACCCAATTATAAAAATAAACTTAACATAGATAGTATATTTTTTCATAGCCTTTTCAAAATCAGGCGCGTGTCAAATTTTATTTACCAATGGAAACAAGAAAAAAAATAACAAAAATAAAATCGAACAAAAGATTATCTCCTTTCGGAGGAGCGTCTCTAAAAATTATAGGGCTGGTGGTTATACTGGGCCTTATTTTAATTGGAGTGGTTTTGACGCGAAAGTGGAAGGGGAATCGTTCCGCGGTGAAAAACGCGGAAAATTCCTCCGGGATTCAGAATCAAAATACGAATCAGAATGTCGGTCAAAACAAAAGCACAACAGAGCAGCCTCCCGCTACTGCTACATTGCCTTCCGCGCTCCAGGTGGAACTGCCTCAAAACAAGAAAACAGCCAGGGTAGAAAGAAACAGCCTGAATCAACAGGAAATTATTTTCTATTCTTCCGCCTCCGCGGATGATATCATCGCGTTTTATAAAAAATGGGCTCCCGCTCATAATTTTGTATTTTTGCCGGAGGAGCAATCATTAGCGCAACCGGAGCGAATTGCGTTTTCTTTGATTCCCGGATTTGGAGCAGATGGATTGTACACGCATTATTTCATTCTCGAACCTAAAGAAAGCGAAGTCAGGGTGATTCTTTCCTACTCGGACCTTCCCGCACAGGAGAATAAAGAAGGCTCCGGCCGGCAGGAGGTAAGTGTTCCCAAAGATTTTAAGATTAAGTTATAAATTTTAATTTTTTATTTTCTCCAATATGGGTCAAAATAATCTTGTGAAAATCTTAATTATCGCGGTAATTATCGCGGCTTTTGTTCTGCTGGGTTGGTTTTTGATAGCAGGAAAGTCCGGAAGAACTCCCGCGGCTCAAAATAATGTGCCGGGGAAGACCGGTGAAAACGACGCTGCCTCGCGGTCGTCCGCGAACATTCCCCAGGTAGTGGAAAATAAAGTGGAGAGCGCGGGAGAGCAAAAGCTTTCACGGGACATCCCCCATTATGAACAGACAGAAAAAATAGAATCTTATGAATTGCGATATCCAAATTCTACCCAGGTCCAGGACGTGTACCGGTTTTATTCGTCAAAAACCATGGATGAAAATCTTTCCTATTACACTGACTGGGCGGGCAAGAACGGATGGAAAGTGGCAAATACAATAAAGGAGAATAGTGTGTATTCACTCTACCTTAACGGAACAAAAGAGAGTTTGGCGGTAAAAATCAGTAAAGATAACGGTAAAGTAAAAGTGAGCATAGATCTATTGAATTTTTAAAGAAGCAGCTTTTATTTCCAGGCGCTTTAATTCCAACATTTAAATTTGTACGATGAAAACATGGAAAAATAGATTAATTATAGCAATATTGTGCGGTTTTGTGGCGGGCGTGATGTATGCCGGCTCGGCAGGCGCCGCTGATTTTTCAACAGATACTTCTACGTGGTCTCAACCGCCTACAAGCAGTAATCCGTCCGCGAGATATGGGCATACGGGAGTGTATAGCAATTATGGAGGAAAAAATGAAATGATCGTGTTTGGTGGGTATGGCGGAGGGAATTTAAATGATATTCACATATTGGATTTGGATACTGAAGCGTGGAGAATGGTAATACCGAGCAATCCTGATAGCCAGGATGATAATGGAGATAGTGAGACAAAATGCTTTGACTATGATGAGGAAGGAACATGGGCAGAAGTGCCTTGTGAAGGTAAAGATATTCCTCCCAAGGGTCCGGCAAAAAGATTTACCCATACGTCAGTATATGATAATGGTTCCGATACTTTATATGTTATGGGAGGCTGGCAATACAACAGTGTTGTGTTTAGAGATACTTGGGCGCTTAATAATGTACATACAAATCCTGTCTGGTTAAAAAAAGATCCTATGCCTACAGTGGGTAGTTATGGAGTGAGAAACGCAAGCGCGGTATGGGCGGATGGAAAAATTATTGTGTTTGGGGGGGTGCGGGATGATGATCCTTCAAGAGTTTTTTCGAGATTTATGATTTACGATCCGGGATCAAATACCTGGACTCCTTACGATAATGGTAATATTCCAGGAGATGATATACCTGCTCGTTATGGGCATACCGCAGTGTGGGCCAATGGAGACATGTTAGTATTCGGAGGAAGAAACGCGGGTCATGCCTATCTTAATGACGTATGGATATTACGCAACGCGCTTACTAATCCTTCATGGGAGGAGTTAATTCCTAATAGTGCTGCCGGAGAAGGAAATATAAGACCAAAAAGAAGAGCGGGCGCCACGGGGTTTTATGACGCGGGAAAGGATCAGATGCTCATATTTGGAGGAGACACTGTTGGTTTAGGATACAGCAATGACGCATGGGCACTTAAAGACGCGAAGAACGGAGGAGCTGTCCCGGGTGATTGGCAGAAGTTATCGCCAGCCGGACCTATTCCCGCGGAGCGTCATTTCCATGCGGGAGTCTATGATGGGAGTGACGATGTAGTTATATTCGGAGGGAAAATAGTCGGAGTGGGAGTTTCGGACGATGTTCATAAACTGCATTTTAATGTAAATTATAATCTTAACGTTGAAAAAGACGGCGCTGGATCTGGTACCGTTACTGGAACCGGTATCAACTGCGGCAATGATTGTTCGGAGTCATATTCTGCTGATACTTCCGTCACGCTCACTGCTAATCCCGCGGGCGGTTCAATTTTCGCCGGCTGGAGCGGGGATTGTGATGTTAGCGGAAAAGTCACCATGAACGCGGACAAAACATGTACCGCGACGTTTAATTTAAATGATCAAACCCTCACTATCACCAAAGACGGCACCGGGTCCGGCACCGTTACTGGTGTTGGAATTAACTGCGGCAACGATTGCACTGAATCATATCCTTACAATACTTCCGCAACCCTTATTGCCAATCCTTCTGCCGGTTCCACCTTTGACGGCTGGAGCGGAGATCCTGATTGTTCCGATGGTATAGTTACTCTGAATGCGGCAAAAACATGTACGGCAACATTCAATTTGATTCCTTTCTGTGAAGCCGACCTCAAAGTCAACGACGCCGATTCCGCCACCATCACTTCCGGTTCCACCGCCCTATTGGAATGGTGCGGCTCTGACGTGCACACCTGTGCCAACGCCACGTCCTTGAAAGTAGGAACCACACTGGGAGGGAATGATATTTCCACCATCACTTCCGGTTCCTGGACCACGCCGGCATTGAGCGCGAGCAAGACCTATTACTATGAATGCGTGAACAGTGCGGGGGATAGCTCGTATGATAGTGTGGTGGTGACGGTAAACGCTACTTATACTCTTACAGTAACCGGTGGCGGCGGCAATGGCACAGTAACGGGAAATGGATTCAATTGTACCATTACTAACGGGGTTGCCAGCGGTACCTGCAGTAAAACTTATAACAGCGGAGACATTGCTGATACGTTAACCCCCGCGGCTGGTGCGGGACATTCTTTCGGCGGCTGGAGCGGAGGAACATGTTCCGGGTCCGGCACTTGCAGGGCCGGATCGATGACTTCCAATAAGATAGCAACCGCGACATTCACTTTGAATGACTATAACCTCTCCATCACCAGATCCGGCTCCGGTTCTGGTACGGTAACCGGCGCCCCCGCAGGCATCAATTGCGGCAGCACCTGCTCATATATGTATCCTTATAATACTTCGGTCACTCTTACCGCTACTGCCGCGGACGGTTCGATTTTCGCCGGCTGGAGCGGGGAAGGATGCACCGGTACGGGAACCTGTACCGTTACTATGACCGCGGCCAGAAATGTAACCGCCAGATTTAATCCTGCTTCCGCCTGCGAAAACGTCCTCAAAGTCAATGACGCCGACTCCGCCACTATCACTTCCGGCGACAGTGTTACCCTGGAATGGTGTGATATTAACGCGCATACCTGCGCCAACGCCTCCTCGGTAAAAGTAGGCGACAGCTTCGGATCAAGTAATATTTCCACCAGCCTTTCCGGTTCGGCGGTGCGCAGTCCCGTCTCGAACACCACATACTACTATGAATGTCTGAACAGTTCGGGAAACCCGTCGTATGATAATGTGGTGGTGACGGTAAGCGCTATGCCACAACCGGATCTCATTGCTATGTCGCTTACTACCAGTGGCACGCTTAATGCCGGAAATTCAATCAAGTTTTCCGGCACGATAAAAAATCAGGGTACGGCAAATGCCGGAGCCTCCAGCGCCAGGTTTTGTATAGATAATGCGAGTTGTTTGGATAACACTACCGGAAGAGTGGGAAGTAGCGATATATCAGTCTCCGCGCTCAACAGTGGCGCAACATCCGGCACTTTTACCTCCAGTTTCTGGACAGCTTCCATAGGTTCTCATACTATTTACTGGTGCGCGGATACTGGAAAAGCAGTGACTGAAGCTAATGAATTAAATAATTGCACTTCTGCCACCTTTACAGTAAATCCTGCTTCCGCCTGCGAAAACGTCCTTAAAGTCAACGACGCCGATTCCGCCGTCATCACTTCCGGCGACAGCGTTACCCTGGAATGGTGCGATATCAACGCGCACACCTGCGCCAACGCCTCCTCGGTAAAAGTAGGCGACAGCTTCGGATCAAGTAATATTTCCACCAGCCTTTCCGGTTCGGCGGTGCGCAGTCCCGTCTCGAACACCACATACTACTATGAATGTCTGAACAGTTCGGGAAACCCGTCGTATGATAATGTGGCGGTGACGGTAAGCGCGCCATTGACTAACACTATCACCGTGACGGGAGCGGGAAGCGGGAACGGGAAAGTAACCGGAGGAAAGAATTCGTTTGATACGGATATTAATTGTACAATTATGGCGGGGGTAACCAGCGGTACATGCTCCGCGTCTTTTTCTACTGGAACTTCGTTACAATTGGTGCCTGCCGCGACTTTGGGATCGTTCTCGGGATGGACGGATGTGAATTGTTCTTCTTATCCTGGAAATTGTAGTGTGACGCTAAACACTGATAAAACCGTAACCGCTTCGTTTAACGCAAGTAACAGCGCTCCTGTCGCGGACGCGAAAATTACTACACTCAATTCTAACCCGGGTTGCGTAGCCGATCCGGAAAGTGATGCGGTGAATGAAGGAGACTCTGCTTATTTATGGGGAGATTGTAGCACTGACGCGGAAGATGGAACTCCCGCGTCATATAACTGGAGCTGTACGGGAAGTCCCGCGCTTACTATTAATAATGCTTCAGTAGCGAATACCCAGGTTACTTCTCCGTTAGTTTCTACTAACACTACGTATACATGTACATTGACAGTAACTGATAATAAAGGCTCCACGGGAACAGATTCAGTGACGCTGAATGTGAATGATATCCCACCGCCTGATCCTGACTTTGCTATTGACACGAACGGGCCCGCGGGTTCCGTGAATAGAAGCGGGTTTGGAAATGTGCTTATTGAGCCGACCAACTCAGATTCAATCACATTTAAATCCAGGACCATCTTTGACTACGTTTCTGAAATTAATAACTACATGGGAGGATACTTTATTGAAAGACTAAACGGATTTTCCGGCGCGGTTAATAACTTTAAAGGGTACTTGCGTCCATGCATCGCGCCTAACCGTGTTACTATGAGCTTCATTGATTATTATAACTGTTCTCTTATGGGGGGTAATGTTGCCGGAATCAATACATGGTTTAGTGAGAGTGTAATTCCTGTTTCTGATCCTGATCAGTTGTTTGCAGGTAAATTGACGAATAATAATGACTATTTTGAAAATAATAGAGGAAAAAGTTACATATTTGAAGTTACCGCGAATGGAAGCCCCGGAACAAGAAGTTCTATCGCGAAACCACTGAATAGACCCGTCTTTTTTGTGAATAGGAAACCGATAGTTGACTTTGTTTTCTCGCAAAGCGGATCCCAGGTGTCTATTACTAACGGAGATTCTGATGGAGACGGCGTTGCTTCCTATGAGCCTGATGCTGGTCTTCCTTCTCTTCCTGAATCTTACAACTTTGACAAGGGGAAAAGTATCGCTATTATTGGAGCGGAATTTGATTATGTGACTAACTGGGTTCCTAGTTTGGGGGATAAGCTTGATAAGTGTTGGGTTAATTCGGCATATGTTGATTCCGACTGGGTTTCCGATAATTGTGATATGGTGGAACCCGCAGTGCCGGCAGGCGGAAATTTATGGACGTATACCTATGCCTCTCCTGGAGATTATGATATCGCTCTCTTCCTGGTAGACGCGCTTGGAGCATATGAGTATCCACCGAAGCTCCAGTCTGTTTCTATTGCTAGTGTCAACCCCTTACCCGATCTAGTTACTAATTCTCTTATCATTAACGGTCCATTAACGGAAAATACTTCGCTTACCTTTTCCGGCATAGTGAAAAACCAGGGCGCGCTGGATGCTCCCGCTTCCGATGCCAGGTTCTGTCTGGATAACCCCAACTGCCTCACTGATTCTACCGGGCAAGTCGGCACTAATCTGGCTGTTCCGCTTCTTGCGAGCGGCGCTGATTCCGGTTATCTCACATCCAATGCTTCCTGGACGGCGACCGCGGGCAATCATACGCTCTATCTGTGCGCCGATGTTAGCGTGGCAGTCTCTGAATCCGATGAAGCCAACAATTGCACTGCCATGCCCTTCACTATTTCGGCAACTCCTTCAACTCTCAAGGTGTGCGTAGGTAGTTGTAACGGAGGAGGAAGTGATCAATTAGGAAGCACTATTCCTATGATCGTGGGGAATACATTAAATTTGAAAGCATGTTATAACTCAGAATTAAGCTGTGTTGATACCATAGGAACGGCGGACGTTACGGGGTCGACTACATGGACGGAAACTAATAGTCCTGCTGACGCGGTAGGGGTAGGAGCAGGTACGGGTGTAATTACTGCCAATAATGCCGGAACAGAAAAGGTTGATATTGATTACCTGGGGAATTTAGGATGGTTTAATGTGAATGTCTCTAACCCTGCAGTGTGCGGTGACGGTTCGACTGATTTCGGGGAAGACTGCGATGAAGGTCCTAATAATGGAGTTTGCCCCAAAACATGCAGTGCGAGTTGTACTAATAATAGTTGTTCTAAAACCGGAGATTGGAAGGAAATTGCGCCGTAATATAAAAGTAAATTTAGAAAGTAGAGTCGTCTTTCCACTATGAATAACCCAATCTTGAAAATGCTGTTAGTAGCAGTCGCGCTTGGCGGTAGCGTGGTTATTTTGGCGTTTTTTATAAAAAAGAACACTCCCCAAAGCAGTATCCCCGCGCGGGAAAATATTTCAATGCCGCGGGAAACAAAAAAAACAGGAGTGGAGCTTCAGCGCCAGACCGATGAAATAATAAAAACAGGTGACTTCAAACGGTGCGATAAAATTAAGGACGAGACTTACAAAAATGTATGCGTGAATAATATCGCGCTGGCGCTGGCGAAAGAAACGAAAGACATTTCTTATTGCCAGAAAGTAGATAACGTATTAGTTCCCCGTGACATGTGCGAGCAGGAAGTGATATTTGGCAAGTCGCTGGAAAAAGAAGATGTGAACGTATGCCAGGAGACAGCCGGACGGGAACTAAAGGAATCATGCGAGCAAAGTTTTTATCTCCGGCTGGCGTTAAAAAAGAACGACTCGGGCGTGTGCGACGGAGCAGGTACCCTTCAAATTGACGAATGCCATAATAAATATGCAGTCAAAACCCAATTTACTTCTTCCAGGGAAAGCTTTAATTGCCAGTCCATCCGGGGAATCGAGGCGCGGGCTGATTGTGAAAAAATAAAAAGAGCAAAAAGAATAGACGAGGTGGCGTGTTCCCAGCTAAAAACTAATTTATTTTCTTCTTATTGCGTCGGCGTATAATCTTTATGGGAATTAAAAGAAGAAGCACATGGTACGGTTGGATGATTTTTGGCATGCTTATCATGACGGGCGCGTCTTTTTTGTTCACAAAAAATTCTCTGGCAGCGGAAGGAGATGTGCTATGGCAGGATCAGCCGTCTGACACATGGGCGGATTTCCCGGGAGCCATCGCGCGGGAAATAGCAGTGGGGAACGGAGCGTATGAGGGAGTGTACGTGGCCGGCAATGACTATATAGGAGGAGACACGCACGACTGGCGCGTGGCAAAATATGCCAAAGCAGGAGGACCACCTCTGTGGACCAAAGAATGGAATTTATATCCTTCTTTCGATGATTTTCCCCAGGATATCAAAGTAATTTCCGAAGGTTCCAATGCGGGAGTGTATGTAGCGGGAGGATGCAGAATTTCCGGTGGAGATCCCGGATATTGGTGCGTGCAAAAGCTGGATGCCTTTGGGAACTTGATAAGGCTGGAACGAAAGTCCATAGGAGGACGGGAGTCATACATTGAAGCCATGGCGATCGGCACGGACGGAATTTATCTGGTCGGGCATAGAGGGGCTGGTTCGGGACACCAGTGGAGAATTGAAAAAATAAGCTTTAGCGATTTGCAGCCGGTGCTTTCTTTCGGGTCCAATGGAGTGATTTTAGACAGTACGGAGGGAAGGGCGGCCTATGACATAGCGATTGATTCAACGAGTATATATATAGTGGGCAGCATGGACTTGGGAAAAAAATGGCGCATGGAAAAGAGAGATTCGGCCACAGGGTCTCTCGTTTCTTCTTTTGGAAGTAACGGGGTACAGGAAAGCAACCCCAGTATGTGGGGAGACCGGGCTTTCGGAGTAGCAATTGATTCAGGAAGTCTTTTTATAGTAGGAAGCCAGGGAGAAGGCGGAGGAGAATGGAGGATTGAAAAAAGAAGCGCTGGCGACGGATCTCTTGTAGGATCATTCGGGGTTGGAGGGGTAACGCGGGATGATATGACCGGAGGGGACGATACGCCGTACGATATTGTAATAAGTTCTCCTTATATATACGTAGCCGGAGAGTATAATGAGCGATGGAGAGTGCAAAAGCGCGATCTTAATTCAGGAAATTTGGTTTCTCTTTATGGAACTGATCTTCCTGAAGGATTGCATGTGGCAACAGGTATCGCGATTGAGGGAAATGATATATATGTGAGCGGCAGGAAGGGATCGGGATGGCGGGTGGAGAAAAGAACTGTCTCCTCTGTTGCTCCTCCCGTTCTTTCTATCAGTTTTTCCGCCGCTCCAACGGCTGGATGCACCGCTCTTTCTTCCGTGCTTGCCGCGACAAGAAATGGTTCTTCTACTACTACCGGTCCCATAGATTATATCTTTGATTGTGACGGGGACGGGAGTATTGAATCCGAGGATAGGGTAATTAACGCAAGTTCTAATAATTCTGAAAGCCATACTTGTGTTTATTCTGCCTCTTCAAATGCTTCTGCGACGATGACGCAACAAGGAGTGTCAAAAAGCGCTACTGCCGCGGTTTCCATCAGTCTGCCTGTTTGTTCTCCCGCGGAAAATACCGTGTGCCAGGGAACGCCGCCTTATAATGACAGTTGCGGAAATATAAATGCGTGTTCCGGAACGAAAATTTGCATCAAATCCGGCGATTGGAAAGAAGTGGCGCCTTAAAAAAAGGGAGGTAAGAGCCTGGAAAACCTTTGGAAGGTTTTTTATTTTGCTTGATTTAATAGAAAGTATCTAGTATCGTGTATTTAGTATTATTTCTCTATATCTTATGTTTAAGAAAATTGACCCCAAACAATCGTTGCCGGAAATGGAAGAGGAAGTTTTGAAATTTTGGGAAGAACAGAATATTTTTGAGAAATCTCTCGCCCGAAGAAAAGACGCGCCGCGTTACAGTTTTTATGACGGTCCGCCGTTCGCGACCGGTACGCCGCATTACGGCCACATTGTCGCGAGCACCATGAAAGACGTAGTGCCGCGGTATTGGACGATGCGGGGATACCTGGTGGAAAGAAAATGGGGATGGGATTGCCATGGCTTGCCGATTGAAAATATCGCCGAAAAAGAACTGGGAATCACCATGAAAAAAGAAATCGAAGAAATGGGCGTGGAAAAATTTAATAAAATATGCGAATCAAAAGTGCTGGAATATGTGGCGGAATGGAAAACGGTGATCCTTCGGCTGGGACGGTGGGCGGATATGGAGAACAGTTATAAGACAATGGACCTATCATTCATGGAGTCGGTCTGGTGGGTGTTCAAGAAACTTTGGGACAAAGGACTTATTTATGAAAGTTATCGTTCCATGCATATTTGCCCGCGATGCGAAACCACTCTTTCGCAATCGGAAGTGGCCGAAGGATATAAAAACGTAAAAGATTTATCGGTTACCGCGAAATTTGAACTGGCAGACGAGCCGGGAACTTATGTTCTGGCGTGGACGACCACGCCGTGGACATTGATTGGGAATGTGGCACTGGCGGTGGGAGAAGATCTGGAATATGTAAAAGTTAAAGTATTGAATGTTAAGAAACGAGAGGCTGGAAAAATTGAATATGAAAATTTAATTGTTGCAAAATCTGTTTACGATTATTTGTGTAATAAAGATTCTGAAAATCCATTAAAGCTAGCTTTTAATTTAAGTTTTGCTCACAGGAAGAAAGAAGGAGAAGATTATATTGAAGCAAGTAAGGTTGTTCAGGAATTCAAAGGGAAAGAATTAACAGGAAAAAAATACAAACCACTTTTTGATTATTACTATAAAGACAAAAAATTACCGAATAATGAGAATGGCTGGAAAATATATTCAGGAGATTTTGTGACAACAGATGACGGAACGGGAGTGGTGCATATCGCGCCGGCATTCGGGGAGGATGATATGAATATGGGGAAGGAATATAATCTTCCTTTCGTTCAACACGTCAGCATGGACGGAGTAATTAAAAAAGAAACTGGAGAATTTGCGGGTCTCCATGTGAAGCCGAAGGAGGATGTTCAAAAAACCGACGTGGAAATTATCAAATATTTAGCGCGCAACAATCTTCTATTTTCCAAAGAACAATACGAACACAGTTATCCCCATTGCTGGCGATGCGATACGCCGCTTCTCAATTACGCGACTTCTTCCTGGTTTGTCAGTGTGTTGAAAATAAAAGAGCGAGCGTTGAAATTAGCAAAATCTGTCAACTGGTCTCCTGGCCACATCAAAGATGGACGATTCGGAAAGTGGCTCGAGGGAGCGCGCGACTGGTCGATCAGCCGACAGAGATTTTGGGCATCGTGTATTCCAATCTGGAAATGCGAGGGGAAAGAAGCAGGCGGCGGATGCGGGCATATGGTGGTGTTTGGATCTATCGCGGAACTGGAAGAAGCCAGCGGGCAAAAAGTGACGGATTTGCACAAGCATGTGGTGGATAAAATTATGTTTTCTTGCGATAAGTGCGGCGGGAAGATGAAGCGCATTCCGGATGTGCTGGATACCTGGTTTGACTCCGGCTCTATGCCGTACGCGCAGGCGCATTATCCGTTTGAACATAAAGAAAAATTTGAGCAAAGTTTTCCGGCGCGATTTATCGCGGAAGGAGTGGATCAGACACGGGCATGGTTTTATTATCTTCATATCATCGCGTCAGCGATTTGCGATTCGGAAGCGTTTAAAAATGTGATCGTCAACGGTATCGTGCTGGCTTCTGACGGGAAGAAAATGTCCAAGAGGCTTCAGAATTATCCTGATCCGACGCTTATGTTCTCCAAATATGGCGCGGATACGTTGCGGTTTTATCTTATGAGTTCCCCTGTGGTGGAAGCGGAAAATCTTAACTTCAATGAGCGGGAAATGGCCGATCTCTCTCGCGGCATGTTTCGCATGCTCTGGAATTCATATTCTTTCTTTGTGCTCTATGCCAACGTGGACAAGTGGAATCCAACGAACAGCGAAAAAGGAATAGCGGGCAGTGAAAATTTATTAGACAAGTGGATTGTTTCAGAGTTGCACGCGCTTATTCGGGAAGTGAATGAGGCGATGGAAAATTATCAATTGAATCGGGCGGCGAGAGCCTTTGTGCCTTTTGTGGATGATTTATCTAATTGGTATATTCGGCGATCGAGGAAAAGATTTTGGAAATCGGAGGACGACAGCGATAAAGATCAGGCGTATCAAACGTTGCATACAGTATTAGTTACGCTGGCCAAACTTCTCGCGCCGTTCGCTCCGTTTATCGCGGATGAGATATATAGGAACTTGACAACTCCCACCCCCCCCCAAACCCTCCCCTCAGGCAGGGGAGGAGGTAGTTTCAGTACATCTGGTTGATTTTCCAATAGCGGATGAAACATTGATCGATGAAAAATTAATCAAAGAAATGCAGGACGCGAGAAATATTATCAACCTGGGGTTGTCCCTTCGAGCGGCTAAAGGAATCAAAGTCAGGCAACCGCTTTCGGAATTGAAAATTAAAAATAATAAATTAAGAAGCGAGCTTCTGGATATTGTGAAAGAAGAGGTGAATGTGAAATCGGTTACGATTGACTCTATGGATGAAATATCACTCGATACTGAAATAACAGAAGACCTGAGGCTTGAAGGCATGGCGAGAGAAATTATCCGTTTCATCCAGGAAATGCGAAAAGAAGCCGATTATGAAGTTGACAATCGAATCAAAGTAGGCTATGATTCCGAGTCTTTGGCATTCGAGCGGTTTGGGAATATGATAGGAAGAGAAGTATTAGCGACAGAAATTCAATCAGGAAAATTGAATGATTTTGATTTAGAAAAAGAATTTTCTTTAGAAGGAGAAAAAGTGAGAGTTCAGATAAAAAAAGTAGTAGTTCCTTAAAAATAGGGAGAAACAGGACATGGTGGATATTATGGGATCCATGGTAGTTTTTGTTATGACTACTTCTTTCTTTTTATCCAGAGATATTCATGAGTGGTGGATTTTTATTCAGGGATACTTTGGGTATTGGTGGAGATGGCCTCTTACAATAGTCAGCATCGGGGCGGTATTTGTAGTTCTTTTTATTAGTGAAAGTAATTTATTTTCTCGAAAAAAAGTATGCGAGAACTGTGGATTCGAGGAGGACGGTAAAGATTTTGCCTGGGTGCTTGCAGGAAGGAGAAAAAAGCAAATGTGTAATTATTGTCTGGCAAATTTTTTCTTAAAAAGTCCTCCGGAATACATTCCCGGAAAGGAGGGAAAATAAAATGTTTGTGGTAGAGTTGTGTTTTTGGGGTTGCTTTTGGTTTTTATGGTACAAAAATACATGACAAGGAGAGGCTGGTTATGACTAAATTTCGCGCGGCTTTTCTGTTGCTAATCTTGTTGCCAGCATTGGCATTTAGCCGGGTGAAAGAAATTAGGATTATGAACAAAAATAAATCTACGCCACAACTCATTGGCTATGAGCCACAATGGAGAAAATTGAGGGAGAAGCAAGAGGTGTAACAAAACATATAAACCTGGCCTCGCGCAGCGCGCGAGGCCAAAAATTTTTCTGCGATAATTTATAATTTCATTCTATAATACAATAATGGAATACCGCTACCACGCTATTATCATACACAAACGGGATCTGGCTGAATTTGACCGGATGTACGCGCTGTATACTTTTGAAGCAGGGAAAATAAAAGTGATCGGCAAGGGCACGCGTCGCCTCGACGCGAAATTGGCAGGGCATCTGGAACCAGTAACATACAGCGAGGTTTTTGTCGCCAAGGGGAAAGGATTAGGGCGAATTTCAGGAGCTATCGCGGCCGAAAATTTTTTGCATATCAAATCAAACCTTGAATGTATTCAAAAAATATTCCATGTATTTCACGTTCTGGAAAAAAGTCTTGGAGAGGAGCAAAAAGACGAAAGAATGTTTCTTCTCCTCCTTCAGTTTTTAAAGAGTATGGATAAGGCGAGCGAAAAAAAATATCCAGATTCAACGCTGGACGTTATTACATTAGGATTCCTGTTTAAATTTTTAAGCGAGTCGGGATACGCGCTGGAAGTGGAGCGATGCGTACGCTGCGGGACGCGGCTGGAAGAAACGCATAACGCGTTCAGTCTTTCGCGGGGAGGAATATTGTGCCGCCAGTGCCGTTCTTATGATGCCGCGTCACTAAACATTCACGGGAATGCGATAAAATTAATAAGAATTTTTTTACATAACAAAATTGAAAACCTGGCGAAACTTCAAGTTTCCCCGCGGGAATTGGCGCAACTTTCCCGGATAACCCGCGAGTTTATACATTGGATAATAGGATAGATACGGGTTTTAAAACCGTCTCTGTTCTAACGTAAGCTTGTTCCGTACGCGGGATTACGCTATAATGAGCGTATTATTGTCATGCGTTTTATATGTCTTTATCTAAAATCAGAAACGAACTTTACAAAAAGGATTTTGAGAAAGATTTATCCAAAAGAGGAAAAAGCGAGTTCGACGTAAAAACCGAGGAATCTATTCCGCGGGAAACAGGTCGCGCAGTGCAGGACGCGTGGGAGGAAAAGAAAAGCGGACTGGATACCGGACAAAAGAAGATTTTTAAAATTGGTTTTTTAGTGGTGGGGGTTTTCATTCTCATGGCCGCTGGCGTGGTGGGCGTGGTTAAATTCAAAGAAGGGGCGTTCAGCGAAGAGAGGGTGTTGGTTTCTGTGCGCGGACCGCAGGAAGCGGAAAGCGGGAAATTGCTGACATATGAAATATACTATCAGAATAATAACCGCGCTTCTTTAAAAAATGCCTCTCTGCGAATTTCATATCCCGAGAACTTCAAGCTGGAAGAAGACTCGGTTTTTAAGGCGGATGGAAACATGAACGCGATTTTTCCCATAGAACAAATGGGTTCCCAGTCAGAGGGAAAAGTGGTCTTCAGTGGAAAAGCCTACAGTCCAAAGGGAACATTATTATACGTAAAAGCTGATTTAGCATACACGCCTTCCGGATTGCAAAGCCAGTTCAGTTCCAAAAATCAGTTGGGAGTCCGCATCTCCTCCACGCCCATCACTTTGGAAGTTTTTGCTCCCCAGGACTTGTCTGACGGAGATGCTCTGGATTATCTTATTACCTATAAAAATAACGGGCAGGAACCCTTCGAAGACATTCGCGTTAAAGCGGAATATCCGGAAGGATTTACTTTTTCCCGGGTCAATCCTCCCGCGTATGAAGGAAATAACTCATGGTACATAGGAGATTTGCCTCCCGGGAAAGAAGGAAAAATTGTGGTAAGCGGAAAATTAGAAGGAGAAAGAGATACTATAAAAAGCGTGAGGGCGTATGTAGGATCCGTGTTTCAAGGGCAGTTTGTGGCGTACAATGAAGAAAAATACGAAACAAAAATAGTGGCGTCTCCCCTCACTATTTTACAGTCGGTAAATGGCTCTCCCGACTTCCAGGCAGTCGCGGGAGAAGAATTAAGGTTCAAGATAGTATACAAAAATGAAGGCAACATAGGATTTCGGGATGTCATAGTGACCGACACGCTGCAAAGCGCGGCGCTGGATTATGAAAAGTTGGAATTGCCGCGCGGAGCATTTGATTTAGATAAGAAAACTCTTACCTGGAAAGCGTCCGATTATCCGGAGTTGAAATTTCTTGAACCGGGCCGGGAGGGAAGCATAGAATTTAATATTAAAGTAAAGAATAATATTCCCATGGAAAAGAAAGAAGACAAAAATTTTGTAATCTCCAGCGTGGTCAAAATAGACAGTCCGGACGTGCCCACTCCAATCCAGATGAATAAGGTGATTTCCGGTAACAAAATGGATATAAAATTAAATTCAAAATTATTATTGGAGACCAGGGGTTTTTATTACGATCCTTTAATAAGCAATTCAGGACCTGTTCCTCCCGCGGTTAATCAGGAAACTACCTACACCTTGCGCTGGATAGCAAAGAACGTATCCAATGACGTTTCTGGTGTCCGGGTGGAAGCAATGCTTCCTACAGGAGTGGTCATGACAGGGAAAATGGAACCGACTGACGCGAAGCTTGTATATAATGAAAGAACCAATGCCCTTGCGTGGGATATCGGAAATATGGAAGCGGGAACCGGCATAATAAGCCCTTCCAAAGAAGTGGCGTTTCAGGTAAAATTAAAACCTTCTCCTAACCAGGCCGGGACTATTGCTGATTTGCTGGGTGTTTCTACTATGTACGCGAAAGATATGTTCACGGGAAGAGATCTTACTGCTGTTTCGGAAGCGAAAGACACCACATTGCGGGAAGATGTATCGATAGATTCTCTGGGGTATAAAGTGGTTGAGTAGTGTATTGTATCTTATAAAAGTGCGTAAGTCCTGATTGTCATTCCCGCGTAGGCGGGAATCTAGGATGGTACAACATGCCTCTCCTATAATAATCCAATTATATAGCTAAAAGAAACTAAATTTCCGTCATTAATGATATCGTTTTTTCCCGCTGAATTCTGGATCCCCGCCTACGCGGGGATGACAAACGCGTAAGCCCTATTCTAAAATTATTTTTTTTAGTTAGCCTTTAAAACTTAGCCCTCATAATCTGCTATGTTTATTCTGAAACATAAAAAACGGAAAAGGCGTATTGGCCAGCTCAAAACTATGCACGGAGTAATTGACACTCCGTTTTTTATGCCTATCGCGACCAAAGGCGCGGTTAAAAATATCACCCCGCTTGAGCTTAAAGAAATCGGCGCGCAAATTGTGCTGGGGAATACGTACCATCTATGGCTTCGCCCGGGAGATGAATTAGTGCGTCGCGCCGGAGATTTGCACCAGTTCATGGCGTGGGACGGACCAATCCTGACTGATTCGGGAGGGTTCCAGGTGTTTTCTTTGGGAGCGAGGGCGCAAAATAAATTCGGAAAAACAGGCGTTGCGCTTTCAGAAAAAGGGGTGGAATTTATTGATCCTCTGGATGGAAAAACGCATGAAATGAGTCCGGAAAAATCAATGATGATTCAGTTTAATTTAGGAAGCGATATTATTATGGTTCTGGACGAATGTCCGCCGTATCCCGTTTCACATGATTATGCCAAACGCTCCATGGAACTTACGACAAGGTGGGCGGAGCGGTGTAAAAAATATTTTAACACAAGAACGGAGACGGAGAATTTAAAAATTGACAAGAGTATCCGGCCTCTTTTATTCGGGATTGTGCAGGGGTCGGTGTATGAAGATTTAAGAAAAGAAAGCGCGAGACAGTTAGTTGGATTGGATTTTGACGGCTACGCGATCGGCGGCGTGGCAGTGGGTGAGCCAAGGGAAAAACTACGGGAGGTTTTAGAATGGACATTGCCGTTGCTTCCGGAAGATAAACCCCGTTATCTCATGGGATTGGGACGGCCGGAAGAAATAGTTATGGCGGTCGAAGCGGGGATAGACATGTTTGATTGCGTGATTCCTACCCGTGAAGGCAGACACGGAAGGCTGTTTATCTGGAAAGACAGGGATATATATTCAGAAGATTTTTACGATACTATTAATATTCATAATGAAAAATATAAAGAAGATTTTTCTCCGGTTGACGCGTTATGCGAGTGTTATTTGTGTAAAAATTATACTAAAGCCTATCTGCGGCATTTGTTTTCAGTAGAGGAGCCTCTGGCGGGAAGACTGGCGACATTGCATAACTTAAAGTTTTATTTGTATTTAATGGGAAGGTTGCGCTCTATAATAAAATAACGAGTAAATGAATCCTATGAGTGCCGGGAGAAAAATATTTTTAGGAATAATTATTTTTACCGTCCTTCTTTTTTTGGGAGTTTCTTTGTCTTATAATAATTTGTTTGTTCGTAAACAGGAATCCATTCTGCTTTTTCCGCCAATCGGTATAGACGAGGCAATGCCTCGTCTATACGGCGGGGACGATATATCTGAAAATAATATTCCGAAAGAAGAC
>CAYLWX010000006.1:0-13987 GCA_964387895.1 uncultured Bdellovibrionales bacterium
ACATATTTTTTTATTTGCAATAGAAAAAAGTTATCCACAGGAAGAAAAATAAAAAATGAAGATAAAAAAATTTAAAAACTGAAAAAATAAAACCGTGTAAATAATTTCTAATTCCCAATGTCAAAATTTTTGGAAATTGCCCGCCCGAGGCGGGTCTCCACCCAAGGCGGATGCGCCTAGGGAGCACGCCTTGGGCGGAGAAATTGGAAATTTTATAACAACTTTTTTACAGATACATATTACGCCCCAAATACCAATTTTGTCCAGTTGACGCCATAAATAGCTTTGGTAAAATTTAATAACAGTCGGTAACTCCGAGTTTTGTTATGTGTAATTCTCTCGCGAGTGGCCACGCTTCAACGCAAGCACGTTAATAATTAAATAATTTCGTAGCATATCTCCCAAAAAGATAGCGACGGAATACCTTAGAAAGGAAGGTGATATCATGGAAAACGAACATCAGGAACAAGATTCTTCCCAGGATCAATTCATGGAAGAAACTGGACAGATGAAACAGTGGTTGCAAGACAACCTTAGAATTATCGTCAGCATAGTTATCGTAGTTGCTATTGCTGCCGGTATTTATTCTTATTCAAACCGATCGCCTCTTTCAACCCAGGAGTTGACGGAAGAAAAAATAAGCCAGGAGAAAGCGGCTCCCCAGGAAGGGATAAAAGAAGAACCCATTTCTCCCTGGCTTGAAGAAAAGAAAACAGCAACCCCTGTTCCTTCAAGCCAGGAAACTGAAACTTCTTTCGTGGAAACCGCCGGAGCGGGCAATGGAACCACTCACCTGGCCCGAAGAGCGGCCGCGAATTATCTGGAAAAAAATCCTGACACTTCGCTTACACCCGAACATAAGATATATATTGAAGATTTTCTCAGAAAGAATGTTTCCAGGAACAAGCTTTTCCTTGGAGACTCAGTAGAATTCTCTAAAGATCTTATCCAACAGGCAATCGCGAAGTCTAAAACTCTTAACGAGCGGCAACTCAAGAACTTAAGTAAATATGCCGCGAGAGTCCCGTCCTTATCCTGAAATTAGAGATGGAAAATAAAAATTCTACTGTTCTTTTACGCGACAAAACCCCTCGAAGAGGGGTTTTGTGTTTTTAAATTCCAGGATTCACTTAATTTAAATTGAACCAGCCCAGCTTTATTTCACCAAGTCGCCTATTAAAATTCCTCGCGCGTCACTTGATCCGGCGTTTATTTCCAAAGCCTTGTCCACATTCATTTTCGGCCGCACTACCCGTAAACGTCCCTGGCTGTGAGGAATATTCTTTTCTATACCCACCACTCTGGAATCCGCGATCCAGATAATATCCAAATCAAATTGCATATCTTTCATCCAAAAAGAATAGTTTCCTTTTTCCTCAAACACAAAAAGCATGCCGCATTCCGGACACAAATAATTTCTTCCTGAAAGGCCGCGCAATCTTTCCCGGGAAGTAGAGGCAGTTTCAATATTAAATATTTTACCATTTATTTCTAAAAAACCTGCTGAGTTCCCCCAGTATTGCTTGTTCGCGGACCCAAGTAACACTTTTGAGTAAACTACGCACGCCGCCAACAAAGATATTGTTGCGACTATAACAATAACCGCGCGAGTGATTTCCTTTCTTATGCTCATTTTTTTAATATTGCTCCCTTTTTCCTTATTATAATTAAAAATAATACCATAGCAACAACCAGCACCGCAAATACGATGCTTTTCCCCAAGGCCTTAGTATTAAGAGCAATTACTGCCATAAATGAAGTAAACCCATAAAAGCAAACTGCTGTTTTTCTGGAAGACCAGCCAAGCTCCGACAGGGTATGGTGAAGATGGCTGGTATCAGGCTTAAAAATAGATTTACCTTGCAGCCTGCGTTCAATGATTACTCTAAAAAAATCAAGCACCGGAATAGACATTACCAGTACGGAAGTAGCTATTTTCGCTCCCGCGAATAGAGCCAGCGCTGCCAGCATAAGCCCCATAAAATTTGATCCGGAAGTACCAGCTAAAATTTTTGAAGGATAAAAATTAAACAGCAAAAAACCCAAAGATACCCCTGCCAGCAACGAGGACAAAATAGCCATGGGAGGCTGGTTCACTTCCGGTTTAAGACTGAGGAAAAAAATAGTAGCCGCTCCAATAAATGTTACTCCTCCTGAAAGCCCGTCAATTCCATCCAGCCAGTTCATTGAATTTATCATGAGCGCCACCCAGATGACTGCCACAAGCATGGCGACAACAGCCCATATGCCCTGGTCCATCATGATCAGACTATTACTAAGCGGATTTACGATATAATGTATTCTAATTCCAAACATGAAAAGCAAAAGTGCCGCGCCAACTTGAAACGCAAGTTGTAACTTCCATGAAATTTCCCGGATATCATCCCGGATTCCCACGCCCGTCATCAATAGCAAGGCAACAATTATACCGTATAGAGGAGAAGTAACGACAATATTACTGTCCAGAAAAACCGCGATTATAAAAGCAAGCGCCATTGCTACACCGCCCAATCGAAATACCTTCGCTTGATGCGTGTGTCTTAGCGAAGTTCTCCCCTGCCAGGGAACTTTTTTTCCGAGGAATATCCCGGAAATAATAAAAATAATTGTTAAAGAGAAAGAAACAAGAAAGGGCAGGAGATATTTAGTCATATTTTTCTATCATCATTTCTTCCTTATTTTGTCCGTCACCCAAAATTCCCCGAAATATTTTCCTAGAAGCAATCTGGTTTGGGAATCCACGGCTGGCAACGATCCAAGAAACGGAGCAGTGATAGGAACCAGCACCCACTGCAGCACCATGTAGATATTTATCCATTTAGAATATTTCGCGGGCCGCGGCGGCATAAGAAGAAAACTTAATGATACAGAGATAATAAGCCCAAGCATCGCCAGATTCATTAAATACCGCGTAACCAATGGGAGATTATGGGCTAATACGCTTTGGTTAAATTGTTCCCCCCCCATGATAAGAGGAAGCCATCCCAGCACTGCCAGGATAAATGAGGCAGTCGCCCATGAATGATGTCCTTCCAGCATTTCAAACGCGATTCTTGCTTTCTTCCGGAATTTTATGTGCTTATTCGGCCCGATCGCCCTTATAATCACCGGAAAATTTTCGATGCCGTAGGCCCATCTTCTTTTTTGCTTGTACTGGTTCACAATAGTCCTCCAATACGTGTCCGCGAGCACCGCGTCCAAAGAAATAGGAAGATAAATCGGCTTCACTTTATAATCTCCGTTATAGTACGTAAAACATTTCCAGTATATAATCGAGTCTTCGCTAATCATGTTCACCGGCCAGAAATCCACCTTTACCAGAGTATCAAACGGTTCACTGTGCGAAGAAAACGTTACCATGCCTTCGGGACGGGTGCTCTGAAAAATATGCCAGAAGCTTGAACCGGTTACAATAATTCTCACGAATGCGTTCGTATCCCACAAATTATTATGGTACATAGGAAGAGGCTGGTAGCTTCTCTGAAGCCTCTTGGGATCAATACAATATTCATAAGTTAACGCGGCAAAATACTGCGGATGCGCGACAGAGTCGCAATCAAAATTCGAAAAAATAACCTTGCGAAAATCTATATTCCTTTCTTCAAGATATTTGACTAAAAATCTGGCCGCGAACGTAGCATTGGAAGCTTTCGCTTTCATTTCATCCCCCTTCACTACGTGAGTAGTTACGATAAAATCGCGAAATACGCCTTTGAACTTCTCCTGGAGATACCGCACTTTTTCAAGGCGCCGTTCAGGCGGTTCACGTTCTTCCGTAGCGAGAAGAATGATGCACTGTTTATTGGGAAAATTGGCATCCGCGACTGCCTGAATGGCCGGCTCAATAATTTCCGCCGATTCTGTCGCGGTAGGAAACATAATCACATGAAGTACTTCCCTCCAGTCCATAATTTGATCTTTGTGCTTTTCTATCTCTTCCAGCTCCTGGCAGTATTGCTCTTTATGCCTGATAGTACGTTTTAAAATTCTTATTTCCTTATTCGTCATAGCCGCGCTTTCTCCAAGAGTTTTTCTCATACGCTCAATTCTTTGCGCGATAGCTTGCCTGAATTTCTTCGGATTCGAAATATACTGGCATCGCTCCCACCAGTCAATAGTCTTTCCTTCCCGCAATTTCCTGTATCCCGACGTCGAATAGTAGGCGATAAAAACAGTCCGAAAAATCCAGTAGACGTCAAAAACAATAATAAACACTGCCACCCACACCGGAAGAAAAAATGATGCCACAAACATGCCAAGAATTGTTGTCCACGTCAAACTCCCTGGAATAATTTCCAGTACTCTTTGAATGCGGCGTTCCGACGGATCAATTGTTTTTGGATTGGGAAAACAAAACATTAGTAATTTATTATAATTACACTTGTCGATGCCACAATCAGGCTCAGCTGGATCATCAAAGTTGCCAGAAGAATCAGATAGCTCGCGATTCTTTCCTTTCGGTAATAGAAATAAATCGATAGGATCGAATTAATCAATAGCAATCCCACCCCCAGAGAAGGAAGAAAATACACCTGCCCCCAGTTTCCCACCATGTCTACTCCAAAATAAACATTGTAGTGCAATATAATCGGAAAGTCAACCGGCTTAATAAAAATCTTAAGCACTGCCCAGTTAGCTATATTCGCGACAATACTAAGCGCGAGAAGCCAGAGCACTATATAGCTCTGAAAGTATCCCTCCGCGAAAGAAGATCTGAATGATGATTCCGACCTTTTGTTTTTCCAGGAGAACCATGCCCCGCTTGTAGGTTTTTCCTTAAAAATCATTTTCGATTTGCGATAAAGTGCTTCAGCCCGGAAATCTTATTCACCAGCTCTTCGTGCGGACCTTCAAGAAATTCAAGAATAAATTTATCGAGCATGTTAAGACGATATTTAAATTCCTCTCCGCTCATAAGCACAAAGTCAATCTCTTTTCCAATTTCCGCTTCCAACGCACTCATAAGATTCTTTAGTCTCGCCCGGCTGATTCCGTCACCGACCAGGATCATATCGGCTTTGCTTTTGTGGTAATTGATAAATGCCCCGCTAATAGCAGCCAGCTTTATATTCCCCAGATTTTTTACCTTGCTTAAACTTTTGGACTGGGGATATATATTATCCTTCGACACAAGATTCTTAAGTTCTGGATAAAAAACAAAATCCTGGTTGAGAATATAGAACACTTTCCCTTTTCTTATTCTGATGAGAATGAACTTCACCCTCTTCAGACTTTCCAATTCTTTTTTTGCCGACACCGCCTTTAACATGTTTCTCTTTACTATCTGGGAAAATTCATATTCCCGTTCCGGATTCTGGAGAAAAAATCTCAGTAATCGGGCTTTTTCTTTAGATCCAAAAAGATTCTCTAAGATTTCAGACATACTGATTAATATCGCGTTTAATTAAAAGCGGTTCGACTAATAGCCGAGACTTAACTTTAGTATAGGGAATCTGCGAAAAAAGGCAAATAGCAGGAATTTCCAATTCCTAATTTCCAATTTCCAATCCCTGCACTCAGAACAAATGTCCGATTGTTAAAATAAAAAATTTGGACATTGAGATTTGGGATCCCGAGTACTCGAGATTGGGAATTGGGACTTGGAAATTGGACATTAAAGCCCATCGCCCTTGGGATAATACATTGATTTTTCCCAATACTTTGATAGAATATGTAAGCTATACGATATAGCCCGAGTCCCCATAGCTCAATTGGATAGAGCGTTGGCTTGCGGAGCCAGAGGTTGGGTGTTCGAATCTCCCTGGGGACACCAATCAGCTGCCTTAAGAGTATTTACTTATCCACAAACCTTGATTTGACAAATAAAGCATGCTTTCTATAATTATACTTACATGAATATCCATACTCAAAACTTATTGTTGTTGGCTTTGTTGCTCGGCATCGCGCCGGGAGTTTTGGGTTGTGGAAATATCATGCAAGAATAGATAATTCACACAGCCATTGGAAACTCTCGGTCCGCCGGGAGTTTTTTGTTTGTGTGAGAAATCACACAGTACTTTGTAGTAATAACCTTATGAGAGGAGCTGCCAAATGACTGGACTAGAAAAACCTTTTCACTTCATCGTTGACACTTCTGACAGCATTACCGTTCCCCAGACTATTTCCCGCAGAAAAAAGGGAGGAGGAAGTGTAGTAGTTATCCTTCTTCCCTCATACAAGGGGAATGAAGTGAGTGTTTCTACGATTACAAGCTCCATTATTAGCACATTCCAGCTTGTCTAAACCTGGACAACTGGATCCTCACAAGGGCGAGCCGAATCACGGCCGCCCTTTTTCAATTTTATTGCAAAATATTTGAGGAATCGTGGTAGAATATTTATACTAACAGGACTTACGCGTTTGTCATTTCCGCGTAGGCGGGGATCCAGGATTCAATGGGCGAGGTGAAATATACAATGAGACTAACTTTGACTCTTTTTGCTCTATACCTGGATTATTATTGGATAACTCGTGATATGCTCCTGGATTCCCCCGACACGCGTGTCGGAGAATGACATGAAAAAAAGTCAAACGCGTAAGTCCTAACTAAATTCAAAATTATTCTTGATATGCTATTAGACTCTCCCATCACCAAAATCCCCCGCGTCACCGCCCCTTATGCCAGGAAACTCGAACGATTAGGCATCAAGACAGTAAAAGATTTCCTGTTTCACTTTCCTTCCCGCTACGAAGATTATTCAGAGAAGGTTACTATTGCCCGGATAGTCCCCAAAAAAACCGTGACTATTGAAGGAACAGTAAATGACATAAAAACCGTGCGTACATGGAAGCGGAAGATGCATATAACGGAAAGCTTAGTATCCGACGATACCGGTACTGTTCGGGTTGTCTGGTTTAACCAGCCTTTTATCACCGACTCATTAAAAAAAGGAAAACAGGTGCGTCTTAGCGGTAAAGTAACGGAAAGCACCCAGGGCTCTTATCTTTCCAATCCTTCATGGGAACTAGCCTCCCGCACTCCCACTAACACCGGGTGTCTCGTACCGGTATACCCGGAAACTGGCGGCGTAACATCCCGATGGATCAGATGGCAACTGCAAAATATCTTTAAGTACGCCCTGGACCTTTCCGACCCTATTCCAAAAGATATTTTAATAAAATTGCATCTCCCTTCTTTTGAAAAGGCGCTTCGTCAAATTCACTTTCCTCAAAACCAGAAAGAATATCAATTCGCCCAAAAGCGATTCGCGTTTGAAGAAATGATTTTGATTCAAGCGAAATCCTTGCAAATACGCGCGTCATGGAAAAAAGAAACCGCCGTTTCCCTTCCCTTTCAGGAAAAATTAATCAAAGAGTTTGTCAAAACGCTGCCTTTTACACTCACCAACGCCCAGCGCAAAGCCGCGTATGAAATTTTGAAAGACCTGGAAAAATCCCGTCCCATGAACAGGCTCTTGAACGGAGACGTAGGATCCGGTAAAACGATCGTAGCCGCTATTGCCTGCTTACAAGCAATGAATGCCGGATACCAGGCCGCGATCATGGCCCCTACCGAAATTCTGGCCCGCCAGCATTTTGAAAAAATATCGGCGCTTCTATCTCCTTATCCCTTTCGCGTCGCGTTGCTTACTAACGCGTATAAAGAAATAGCCAGAGAAAAATCGCCAGGACGAGAAATGCTCTTGAAGAAAATAAAAAAGAACGAAGCGCACCTTGTGATCGGCACGCACGCGTTGATTCAGAAAGATATTCGTTTCCACAACCTGGCACTCGTCATCGTGGATGAACAGCACCGTTTCGGCATCGCGCAACGGGCATACTTGCAGCAGGAAGCCAGGGATATCAACGACGGACTACAAGATAAAATCCCCCACTTTCTCACCATGACCGCCACCCCTATCCCCCGCACACTGGCCCTGGCTTTTTTCGGAAATTTAGATCTCTCTATTCTTGATGAAATGCCCAAAAGCCGCAAAAAAATTATCACTGAAGTAGTCAGTCCTGGTGAGCGGGAAAAAATATATGAGTTTATGCGCCAGGAAATACGGAATGGCCGGCAGTGTTTTGTGGTTCTGCCTCTCGTAGACGAATCCGACGTATTGAAAGATTTAAAATCATCTATCCAGGAGCATAAACGCCTGGCTGAAAAAATATTTCCCGACTTAAAAATCGGCCTTCTCCACGGCCGCATGAAATCAGAAGAAAAAGACAACACTATGCTGGCGTTCAAGGAGAAAAAAATTGATGTGCTGGTTTCTACTTCCGTAGTAGAAGTCAGCATTGATATTCCCAATGCCACTGTCATGCTGATCGAAGACGCCGACCGCTTCGGTCTTTCCCAGCTCCACCAATTCCGCGGACGAGTAGGAAGAGGAGAATACCAGTCATATTGTTTTTTATTTGCCAGCGCCAACGGATCCGGAAAAAACAAGCGCCTCCGAGCGCTGGCAAGTAGCAACGACGGCTTCAAAATCGCCGAAAAAGACCTGGAAATCCGCGGCCCGGGAGAACTTTTTAGTCTGCGCCAATCCGGCCTTCCCGATATTGCTATGGAAAACCTCACTAACGTAAAGTTAATCCAAATCGCCCGCGAAGAAGCCGAAAACATCCTGCGCGGCGACCCGATGCTAAAACATCATCCTCTTTTGAAACAGGCGCTGGAGAAGTTCGAAAGAAAGGTGCATTTTGAATGAAGTACCAAACAAATTGACCGTAAGCTTAATTTGCGATAATATAAAGTCATCAATATATGACTAGCATGCAAAAACAGATTAGCTACTGGAAAACTTCCGCGGCACGCGATCAAGAGACAGCACTGGTCTTATTTAAAGCTAAACGCTATGACGCCTGCCTGTTTTTCTGCCATCTAAATTTAGAAAAGCTACTCAAAGGACTTGTCGCCCAAAAAACAAAAAAACTTGCTCCTCGCATCCATGACTTGTCAGAGTTAGCCGAAATAGCCAAAGTAGAACTTACTGAAGATCAAATGAAAGAGCTAAGAATAATTACCAAGTTCAACGTAGCCAGTCGATATGACAGCTATAAGTATGATTTTTATAGAGAATGCACTAAAAAATATGCTTCCCATTATTTGGAAATTTGTAAAAATTTATCTCTATGCCTAAAAAAACTTTACCTAAAAAAGTAAAGAGAAACATTGATAAATATATTGACCTTCTCAAGAAGGACAATCTTCCTATCCAAAAAGTTATTCTGTTCGGCTCTTACGCCAAAGGCACCCAACATAAGTGGAGCGACATTGATTTGTGCGTCATATCTCCCAAATTTAAGAACGCATGGAAAGCACTTGGATATTTATGGGAAAAAAGGACTGATGATAAAACTCCCGTCATCGAACCAGTCGGCTTTAGTCCCAAAGACTTTGAAGACGAAGATGCTCTTATTCATGAAATTAAAAAGACGGGGATAGAGATAAAGATTGATAAGGAGTAAGAAGTAAGAATAAAGAAGCAAGCGTTTTTAATGCTTGCTTTTTCATTTTTCTTCCTGAAAATGAAATAAGTCCCAGTGGCGCTACACTGAGACTTATTGAAACCCTTGGCGGTACAGCTCACGCTCCGCCAATTTTAGTGGTAAAAAGAAAACTGATCTTTTTACCACTAATTTTGAAATTTTGAAAAGAACCAGAGGAGTCAATATAAAATTGCTCCTCTATTTCTTCCCTCCTCCCCCACTCTTTTATCTCGCTTACTTCCACTCCAAGACGACCAGTGTCGTCCTGGGTGAAGTAATTTTCAACCACAGCCATTACCACCAACTTCCTAATCTCCTCAGGAGACAAAGAAGCCGGAAAAATGACTCTCCCCCGGCCTTCACTAAGGCTGTGGTGCCCTTTAGTGAAGTCCAAATTTAAAATTCCATGCTCTTCCTTCTTAAGAAAGAGCATGGAGCAGTGCTCATAAAGATAAGAATCATAATCCTTATCAATGCTTATTACTTCCATCTTTTATCTCCTCGCCCCGCTCCTGTTCATCAGAACCGCTAGGGCAAGAAATCCATTAAATTTTTCTCGCGGAAAGCAACTCGTGTTGACGTTACTTTCGCGAAAGTTTTTAAAAAACCATATTCTTCTTGCGAAGAATGAACAGTGTTTATCTTCATAACCACTCCTCACTCCTCCCAATCAATATTTTTATTCACAACAATTAAGTATACTATAAATTAACAAAAATGTCAATCATTGTTGATATTTTTTAGCTTAAATAAAGCAAAGTTTGTTTTTAATTTTATTCCGGAAGATTTTTTTTGGCTTGGATAAGGGAAAAAAGGAAAAATTTATTGATCAGCCAAAAGGTGCTTTAGTAAGCCTTAAATTTCTTACGCAAATATGAAATTTGCAGAGTAGTTTAATTTCTTGTATCATAAAACTACGCTTAAAAAATATCACTATGAAAAAGAAAATTATCCAGAAAAAAACTACACTTTCAAAAAAGGAACTGGAACCCACCACCAAAAAAGATTTAGCGCTTGCAGAATCAACAATCAGAAACGACATGAAGCAGATGGAAAATAATCTACGCACAGAATTTGATGGAAAAACAGATAATCTTGCCAGAATGACTGCCAAGGGATTTGAAGAAACAGATAAAAAGATTAATACCCTCCAGGGAGGTTTATCAAAGCTAAAAGAAGAGGTTTCAGAGTTGAGAGGAGAGGTTTCAGAGTTGAGAGGAGAGGTTTCAGAGTTGAGAGGAGACCTGCACGAATTTAAAGACGACATGATAAATTCACAGGACAGGATTCTGAAAGAATTGGAAAACATGCGGCAAGATAAACTTATGGACGTACTTTTCCGCCGAAGAACTGAAGATAATATTGAAAACCTGGACCAAAGAGTATCTGTATTGGAAAAATCAAGAAAAATTACCCGCTAAAGTAGCGTCTACATTTCCAATTCCGATCCTGGCTCCAGGCTTTCCTTGTAAATAACTGAGGCTTTTTTTATTCCCGTCTTTTTCTCCGCAATCGCCTCTTCGTATACTCTCATCATTTCCTTCGCGCATATCTCACTCGCGTATTTTTTTCGCGCGATTTCTTTCGCGTTGTCACCTAATGTTTCCCGCATTAAGGGATTATTAATAAGCAGTTCCACCATTGCTGAAAATTCTTTCATGGAATCCCCCGTCAGCAATCCGCTTACTTTGTGCGCAATCAAATCTTTCGCCCCCGTCGCGTCCACCGCCACAATTGGCAATCCAGTATACATCGCTTCACTCAAAATCATTCCCTGCGTCTCACTTTTCGACGCGTGAACAAATATATCCCCCGCCGCGAGATAATCTTTTACTTCATCTTTTGGCACAAGACCGGAAAATATTACCCTGTCTTTAACACAATTATTTTCAGAGATAGATTTAAGCGTTTCCAAAAGATACCCTTCTCCTCCTAATAATAATTTTATATGAGAATATTTTTTTATCACTGGAATCAATGCCCGTAAAAGAAATTCCACGTTTTTCTCTTCCGTAAGACGCGACAACAGCACCAGAAGTATTTCAGAGTCACGCACGGCATAATGACTGCGGATTTTTTTTCTGTCAGGATTTACAAACTGCGTTTCACTCACTCCGGTTGGTATGACTTTGATTTTCTTTTTTACTCCCCACTCCCTCATCCTCTCCGCCGTGCTTCGGGTAGGAGCGATAACCGCGCCGCTTCGGTTCGCGTATCGCGCCGCGCCATGAATCATCCAGCGCGCCGCGACACTCGAAGAAAGAAACGGCACAAAGTTAGTATAAAGATCATAGAGCGTATGCCACGTGAACACAAGTGGGATGTTTTTCCTTCCCGCCCACTTCTTTGCCGCCGCGCCCAGAAGATTAGGGTGGTGCGAATGGATAATATCCAGATCAAGTTCCTTAATAATCCGGCTCACGGCACGGGAATATGGAATGGGCAGAGGAAACCTAAACTTAATTTTTATATCCACCGAAGGATACCGAAAGACATGTGGATTTTTATCATGATATCCCTTCCAAAAAGGAGAAAACACATACACCGTATGCCCCTGTTTTTCAAACACATTCCGAAAACTCTCAATAGACCCCGTCACTCCGTAAGGGTTGGGAAGGTAGTTGTTAGTGAAGATGGCAATATTCATTCTGAAATAAACTCTAATATATCCTCAAACACATGTTCATTTCGAATATCTGAAATAAACGTGTGATACGCCTGATGGATGTATTTTTTCTTTTTTATTTTGGAACCCACTCCGTGGTAAATTTTTTCCAGGCTGTTCTTCTGAAGAAGATGATCACTGCTTGATTGCATCACCAAACATGGCTGATACACACTTGAAAGATTTTTACGCGAAGCTTTGATAAGCTTAAATGATTCCAGCGCGCTGTCAATCGGATATATTTGATAGGAAATCACTCGCGTAATAGTCGTGGAAACTCCGAATGTGGGAGGATAAAACTTTTTATTGTATTGGAAAAATCTCCGCGTCACTTTTGCCAGAAGCACGATAAAAGATTCAAACTTTAATTTATACGGCGTCGCCATAAGAACCAGTCCGGAAATATCGTCTCGTTCTTTGGCAAGCATAAGCGCGATATTCGATCCAATGGAAGTGCCAGCCACATACACTTTCTCATGATCTTTTTTGAGCCGCGCGTACGCCTCACGCGCGTCCCGCATCCAGTCGTTCCAGCGCACCCGCTCCAAGTCCTCCGGCCGGGTGCCATGCCCTGAAAGGCACGGACCGTAAGCCGTAAATCCGTTTTGATTTAAATATTTTCCCAGCCTTCTTACTTCATACGGCGTGGAAGTCCACCCATGAATTAAAAGCACCGCTTTCTTGCCAGCGCCCTGGAAATAGAACGGCTCATTCACCAGGTCCTTTTCCTCTTCGAGCAGTTCCGCGGGATTAAAAAAAAGAATATTTTTAACTGATTTGAGAATTCTTTTGACCATATACTATAAACCTCCTCCCCTCCCTGAGGGGAGGACTGAGGAGGGGTGGAGACTATGGGGAAGACCTGGTGATAAAGAAATTTCCCATCACCACCCCCGGCCCCTCCTCAGGGAGGAGGGGAGGGTTAGTTTTCTTTCCTACGAAATTAACTCCACCGTCTCCGCTACCGGCAATTCCTGCACTTTGCTTAATTTTCTTTCAATATTTCTCGTCTTGGAAGAAGCAGTCTCAATGCTATGGCTCGCTTCCTGTAGTTTCTTTTGGGTTTTTTCCAAAATTTCTCCGAATTTTCCAAACTCCGATTTTACCGCTCCCAACACCGACCACACTTCGCTCGACCGCTTCTCTATCGCGAGTGTCCGGAATCCCATTTGCAAACTGTTTAAAATCGCCGCGATAGTCGTGGGACCGGTGAGAATAACTTTATACTCCCGCTGTAGCATGTCCGACAATCCCGGCCGGCGCAACACCTCCGCGTAAAGACTTTCAATGGGTAAAAATAGAATGCCGAAATCAGTAGTATGCGGGGGATCAAGATATTTATCTTTTATATCCCTGGATTCAGATTTTATGCGAAGTTCCAGCGCCTTGGAAAGCCTTTCTGCTCCCGCCATATCCCCTTTTTCTTCCGCTTCCATCAAACTTTGAAAATCTTCCAACGGAAATTTCGCGTCAATAGGAAGCCAGAGATTCTTCACATGATCGTCTTTGCAGGGAATTTTTATGGCAAACTCTACTCTGTCATTTGAACCCTGTTTAGTCGCGACATTTTTCTCATACTGTTCAGGTGTCATGAACTGATCCAGAAGATTCCCTAATTGCACCTCGCCCCATGTTCCCCGCGTCTTCACGTTTTGCAACACTTTTTTCAAATCCCCCACCCCGCTCGCGAGTGTTTGCATTTCTCCCAGTCCCTTATGCACCAGTTCCAACCGCTGGCTGACCAGCTTGAAAGAATCACCCAATCTTTTCTCCAGCGTCTCGTGCAGTTTTTCATCCACCGTCAGACGCATCTTTTCCAATTTTTCACTGTTGTCTTTTTGAATATTTTCCAGTTTTCGCTCCACCACTTCCCGCACTCTTTCCATC
>CAYLWX010000006.1:14060-20564 GCA_964387895.1 uncultured Bdellovibrionales bacterium
TGCCACGATCCATGCTTTCCCGCAATCGATCATTTTCTCCCCCTGATTTCTTAGTAAGCAATAGAAAAATAATTACTGCGTTGAGAACAAGGGAGATGAAGATGAGGAGATTAGACATAGAAATGTAAAATGGAAATATCAAAAATAAAAATGACAATGCAAAATTAAAAATGATTTTTATGTCATTCCCGCGTAGGCGGGAATCCAGGGGAATATCACATATCTCTCCTATAATAATCCAGTTGTAAAACAAGGAGAGTTAAAATAAATTCTATTATTCATCTCACCTCTCTATTTAAACCCTGGATTCCCGCCTACGCGGGAATGACAATTGGAAGGGTACAAAAAAAATTAAATTTCTATTTGTCATTTTCCATTTTGATTTTTAAACTTTTCATTATTCCAAAATTCCATCCAAATTCACATCATACAAAATCTGCTCCTGCACCAACCGGTAATTAATCAATTCTTCATCCCGGAACCAGTGCGGGATTTCCATCTCAGCTTCTTCCACGGAACCGGAAGCGTGGATCAGATTTCTTATTGCTCGCACGTCAGTATCAGCCATTTGGTATGAATCTAATACAAAATCCCCCCTGATAGTACCCATGTCGGAAGTAAGAGGCTCTGTTCCTCCTGTAACTTTTCTCACGATCTTTACCGCATTTGCCCCCTGCCACGCCATAGCAATCACCGGCCCTGAGGTCATATAGCGTTTTAAATTTTCTAAAGTTCTTCCTGAAACTTCCATGGGATCCAAAGAAGGCGGAGTCAATCCTTTATCCTGATAACTCTTGATAGTTTTTTCGCCGTTAGCCATTCTCCAACCCGGATCAAGCGTGTAATGTTTTTCCACGTGATCTTCCTTCGGCACCAACATTTTCATGCCGATAAGCTTTAATCCCAACCGCTCATATCTTCCGATAATATCCCCGACTAACGTCCTTTGAATCCCATCCGGCTTAATAATTATCAGCGTCCGCTCTTTGCTAAAATGCTTTTCCATTGTTTTTATGGTGTTAAGATTTATCCATAGGTTACAAGACCAAATCTACCACAAAACAACCCGCAAAGCAAACGAAAAAGAGCCTCGGCGGTGTTGCCTGTCACCTAATTCACAATTCCCATGGATAAACAAAGTTGTTGTTTTTCTTCGCTCCCTCGATACTAACCACTCTATAATTCTTGACTTTGTATTTTTCATAAAAGAAAGAGAGAGAAGTTTGGCGGAAATTTCTAAAATTCTTTTTTACTTCAATCGGCAAAACTCCTTCCTTTTTGTGTAAGACAAAATCTATCTCATTTTGATTTTTATTCCTCCAGTAATTCAAGTTCCCCGCTCCGTATTTTTTTGCCAGTTCAGAAAAAACACTAGTCTCAAAAACATTGCCAAGCAAATCTTTTTGCAAATTTTTAAGCCAAAGCATTTGCAATATTCCCGTGTCATAAAAAAACACTTTGGGCGCCTTGACTATTTCCACCTTTGCGCTGGAGCTAAAAGGCCTAAGCAGTTTTATAATGTAGGTATTTTCCAGAATAAAAAGGTAACTTTCCACTGTCTGGGCGGATATCCGGCAAGTTCTGGCTAGTTCCGCGACATTGAGCAAATTTCCGCTTTGGGCGGCCAGAACCTTGAGCAGATTATTAAACTTGTCGATGTCTTTTATATTCGCCAAGTCCCGGATATCCTTTTTAATATAGGTATCAATTATCTGCTGAAGATACTTTTCCTTTTTTTCCAATGAATCCTCCATGACAATTTTGGGGTAACCTCCATAGGCGGCATATTCTTTGTACAGCTCCCCTGTTTTATTCAGATGAAACGCGTCCAGATTCTGGGAAATATCCAGTGTTATATTTTTAAATCTTAAAAATTCCGAGAAAGACAAGTTGAATATTTCAAAGTCTGTCGTGCGGCCGACCAAAGAATCAGAAAATTTAGACTTAATATTAAAGCTGGAAGACCCGGAAACTATCAGTTGTATATAGCGATGATGATCAGCCGTCAGTTTGAGCAACGGCGACGGATCTTTCAGATATTGCACTTCGTCAATAAAGACATAAAGCTTTTTCGCGCTATTTTTTATTTTTTCCAAATCAAATCCTTCGTTTTTCAGAAAGTTCAGCATGGAATCAACCCCTAAATCTAAAACTTCCACAAATCTTGAATCTTCCAGATCAAAAAAGAAAGTCTCCTGCATTTCACTTTTCAGTTTTTCTTCCAAATAAAAAAGAATATGGCTTTTGCCTACTTGTCTGGCGCCATGAAGAACTATGATATTATTCGTTCCCAGATATTTGCTTATCTCGTCAATTATGTCTCTTTTTAAGACTTTTTTATTCATATATGAGTTCCATGTTATATTTATACTTGTATTATAGAATACTCTAAAATTAAAGTCAAGTTATGTTTTAGAGTATGATTTCCCGTCTATGCTTCAGGCATAAAAGAAAAAGAGCCTTGGCGGTGTTGCCTGCCAAGGCTCTTGTTTTGAAAAGGCTCTCCAATCATCATCCCTCCTCGCCCCGCTCCTGTTCATCAGAACCGCTAGGGCAAGAAATTCGTGAATTTTTCTCGCGAAAAGCAACTCGTGTTGACGTTACTTTCGCGAAAGTTTTTAAAAAACCATATTCTTCTTGCGAAGAATGAACAGTGTTTATCTTTATAATCACTCTTCACTCCTCCCAATCAATATTTTTATTCACAACACTTAAGTGTACTACAAATCAACAAAAATGTCAATCATCGTTGACTTATTTTAGCTTAAATAAAGCAAATTTTGTTTTTAATTTTATTCCGGAAGATGTTTTTTGGCTTGAATTAGGGAAAGTTTTGAAATTTTGTTGGTATTGATTTTGTGGCTTAAATAAAGTAAAAGTCAAATAATGCAGGAATTGGTTTGTAACCAATTCCGTTATAGTTAACCATCTTTAATATTTTCACTTTCTTCATTTTCAAAAGCCAGTAAACTCAACGGAACGATTTACAAAATCGTTCCTGCTTTAGGTTTCTGTTTTTATACAAAAAGATTACAAATACTATTTCCCATAATCAGCTTTTTCAAGAACGTCTTTCAACACTTGAGTATCTTCTTTCGCTGTTTTCCATACCGCCATAAGATCCACTCCAAAATAATCATGAATTAGTTTGTCTCTCATCCCGCAAATATCTTTCCATGGAATTTCACTGGTACTTTCCTTGAATTCTTTTGACAACCTTTTTGATGCTTCTCCAATAATTTCCAGTTTTCTCATTACCCCATCCTGAACAAGTTCATTTTTTGAAAAAGCATCAAAATCCATTTCATTCACATACCTCTCAACATCAGTAATGGCTTTCAAAATATGCCCTCGATAAATTTCATCTCGCTTCATAAATTGGTTTTAAATCGCGCAACACTTCCTGCTTTATAAGAGGGCTGAGAGAATCTTCAGTAATCAAATCCACCTCGCGGCCGATTTTTCTTGAAAGCATTCTTTCCAGATGAATCAATTTTAAAAGACTTACCGGCGTAATAAACCTCACCAAAATATCAATATCGCTTGTCTCTTTCATTTCTCCTCTCGAAAAAGATCCAAACACACCGGCAAACTCCACGCCGTTGTCTTTTAAAATAGGATTTATCTCTTTGATATTGATATCATTTTTCATGATTATATTGTAGCATTTTGTTATCTTTATGCAAATTTTTTATTCATATTATACTCCATATTATATTTACACTTGTGAAAAAGTAAAAGTAAAATAACGCAGGAATTGGTTTGTAACCAATTCCGTTATAGTTAACCATCTTTAATATTTTCACTTTCTTCATTTTCAAAAGCCAGTAAACTCAACGGAACGATTTACAAAATCGTTCCTGCTTTAGGTTTCCCCTTCTCCCAGAGGGAGAAGGTGGCCGAAGGCCGGATGAGGGTAATGGAGGCCAATGAATATAGAAAGATTTTATTACCCTCACCTCCATCTCCTCTCCCAGGGGGAGAGGAGGGATAAGGAAAACTCATTATTGTAAAATAATCCAAATTCATTTTTGCAACCTGACTTCGCACTCAAATTTTTCTTCACACTCATATTCCACATCCCCCGCCTCATCCGTTCTCCATATTCTTATTCCCCTTTTTCTTAATCTCTCCAGAACTTCTGGATGAGGATGGCCGTAGGAATTATTTTTTCCCGCCGAAATAACCGCTTCGCGGGGAGAAACTTTATCCAAAAAATTGTCGCCTGTCGAATATTTCGACCCATGATGCCCTGCTTTCAACACCACGGAAGCAAGCTCGGCTTTGCTTGCTATGATTTTCTCTTCTTCTTTTGTCGGCAAGTCTCCCGTAAGCAAAAAAGAATTTTTTCCAAAAGTTAATTTGGCTACAATGCTGTTTGCGTTCGTGTCTTTCTCCCGCGCCAGTGATTCTTTGTCGGGATTTAAAATATCCATTTGCATATGTTCTCCTTCTTTCACCGTCAGTCCTGCCGCGCCAGTGATTTTTTCAATGTGGTGTTCTTGAATTACTTCCTGCAGTCTTTTATACACTTCCGTATCATTCTCCTGCCCGTTTTCCATCACCGCGCCGATCTGATAATTTTTTATCACTTCGACCAGTCCGGCAATGTGATCCCGATCGGGATGCGTAGCAATTACTAATTCGATTTTGCGATCCCAAAAAGGAATGTGCTCTCCCAGCTTTTCCATAATTTTATTCCCGCTCGGTCCGCCGTCAATCAGAATTTGATTATTCCCCTGCATAATGAGAATCGCGTCTCCCTGCCCGATGTCGAGGAATATTACACTCAGCGTATCTGACCGGGAATAATATATTTGAAACGCGAAGATAGTCGCCAGAACAGTCAGAATAGATAGAAAGAAATAATAAAGTTTTCTTTTGTAGATCATGTTTCCATTATTTCACAGCTTATCGTTTTGTCATCTCCAGCGCAAATTCAGGCGTCTCGCCTGGTGGATTTAATTTTCAATTTTCCCCACCAGAATCCATTCTCCAGAAACCATACCAGCACAAAAAGAATTATATACCACGCCGCGACTCCCTGCCAGGGGAAACTTCCCAACTGAACGGCAGAAAACTTTAATCCGGCCAGAAAATTCACCGTTTCAATTTCATATTTCAAAAGAAGAAAAGAAAGCCACGCCCCCGCGATTGCCAGAGGAGGTATCACTAATTCCAGAATTAACATTATAAATCCCAACAACATCGTCAGAGGAATAAAAGGCAGTACCAGCACGTTGGCTAATGGCGCGATTAAGGACAGATGGTGGAAATTATAAAAAATAACCGGCAGCACGAATACCTGCGCGGAAAGCGTCATAAGCAGCGTTTCTGAAATTACTCCAAGCAGTTTATTTTTACTTGCAAAATATTTTTCTACCAAAGGATAGAGCCGCACAATTCCCAGTGTCGCGAGAAAAGAAAGCTGGAATCCCACATCCCATCGCAAAAGCAGAGGGTTTATCAAGATCATCACCACCGCCGAAAAAAGAATGGCGTTGGTCGCGTTAGCCAACCGCCCGTGTTTGGCTGCCCATAAAAGAAGCGAGCCCATCACGCCGGCCCGCACGGCGCTGGCGGGAAATCCGACCATAAATACAAACAACGCGATACCCGCGATGGAAAACCAAAACGCCTGGTTTCTCCATAGACCAAAAAATATTCCCATAATCATAAGATACTCCGCCACAATAGTAACATTGTATCCGGACACCGCGACTACGTGCGTAAGTCCGGTTTTAGAAAAATTTTCTTGCGTCTCCGCGGGTAGCTTATCCCCTCCCCCCATAAGAAGCCCTGCTAAAAGTCCGGACTGGGGAGAGGGAATGAGTTGTTCCGCAGCATGTTCCAGGTTATTTCTCGCGATAAGCACTGTTCTATATACTATATTACCGACATTTTCATGCGCTGACTCCACGGAAGCATTCTGGCAAAGATACAAAATTCCATCTTTGGCCAGATACATTCGATAGTCAAAATTCTCGTCAAAATTTTCCGGGATTTCCAAATCGCAACGCGCGATTATTTTTTCTCCATAGGCATACTCAGGATACAAACCTGTACGGACCAGAACCTTTTCCTCTCGCTCATAAAATTGTACCACTAGTTGCTGGTACTTTTCTTTTCTGGACGGTTCTTTCACAACGTAAGCCAGTCCGGAAACATTTTTCTTACTGCTTTCGATCGAAACTATTTTCTGTAATCTTTGCTCCACAATCCACATTCCTGAAAGAAAAGACAAAACAAAAAAAGCGGCCAGTGCCGCGTGTTTGTTTTTATGGAATACCGCAAGAAGAATAACTGAAATAAAGATCGCAATATACTTCAACCAGAAGGTATCCACGCGAAATAAATTATGTTCAGATGGAAGTAGTAGAAATGATTCAACGCTTACCCCGACAAGAAATCCCAAAGAAAGAATTCGGAAGATTTTTGATTTGGACATAGGATAATTAATTCCCAATTCCTAATTTCCAATTTCCAATGAAATTCGCAATATCC
>CAYLWX010000006.1:20607-42079 GCA_964387895.1 uncultured Bdellovibrionales bacterium
ATTTTAGACATTGGATATTTTGTTGGAAATTAGGAATTGGGAATTGGATATTTATTCAGATTCCCTCAATATCTACTAATTTTACCTTCGCAGTTTTTCCCGCTTTAATCACTATGCAAGATTTCAATACTCGAAAATATTCCGCCAGCACTCGTACAAGCATATCATTCGCTGCTCCTCCCACTGGCGGAGCGGTAATTTTCACTTTGTATTCCCCGTCGTTTATTTTCACCACTTCATTGCGAGAAGCGCGGGGAATTACTTTAATGTATATTCTCATAAACAGATACTGTAGAGACGAGGCATTGCCTCGTCTCTACAATGGCAACTTCACTATTTTTCTCCGATTATCCAACGCTTCATTTACTAACCTGTCTGCCACGGTATTTTTTTCCCTGGGAATATGAATAAAAGAAACCGAATGAAAATCCAGCATCAAGTTCCAAATTTCCAGAAAAAAATCCTGGATGCGTTTTTCTTTCAGTTTATACTGATGATTCAACTGCTTCACTACCAGCTCGCTGTCCAATAAACATTCTATGTCTGTTATTTTTAGTTTTTCTTTCCCCAATAGTTGCTTGATCTTCTTTAATCCGAAAATCAGCGCTTCATATTCCGCTTCATTATTGGTACGCTCGCCGATATACTCCGAATATTTTTTATCCAGCGTCTCAATCCACACCCCGATGGCGGCGGGACCAGGATTATTGCGGGAACCACCGTCGGTGTACATGATTATTTTTTTATCCATAGTAAAGCAAGAAAATTAATTTAAACAACAAAAATAAGATTACCTATTAATTTCCAATAAATGTCTAATGACAAAATGCCAAAATTTGGACATTGAGATTCGGGATTTTATTGGAAATTGGATATTGGGAATTGGAAATTTTAAAAAATATAAGAACTGCTTATTTATCTTCTGAATATTTAATATCAACCAACTTAAGTTGCACCTTCCCTCCTCCATTCCACTCATCCTCACTCAAAGTGCACACTATATCTATAATATCATCTTTCTTGAGGTGCCTGAATTTCTCTCCCATGCCGAATCCGATGGCGTTGAAAATCTTTGGATCATTATCAGAAGAAGAAGTGAGAGAAAGTTTTAGATGTTTTGCGCCATTGCCTACTATTCTTGCGTCCAATACCTTCATGCGGGAAACCAAAAAGACCGGCTCCTTGTTTCCTTCCCCGAACGGTTCCATTTTTTCCAATTCGGAAATTATATCCCGGTGTATATCTTCAGAAGAGATCTCCAGATCTATTTGAATTTCCGGAGACGACTCCTTATTTTTGAGCGCGGTCTCCACGATACGAGAAAGCGCGTCATAGAATTTCCCTATATTCTCCAATGACACCCTGACGCCGGCTGCCTGGGAATGACCTCCGAATTTAATAAGCAGCTCCGCGCACTGTTCCAGGGATTCTATTATATTCACCCGGGGAATGCTTCGCAGTGATCCGACGAATTCTTTTTCCTGCTTTTGCAATACTACGGTAGGTTTATGAAACTCATCCGCTATTTTCCCCGCCACTAACCCGAGAATGCCCACCTGCCAATGTTCGTGGTACGCGAAAATAAGATTTTTATCCTTGAAAGAGTTTTCCGCGATATATTTAATTTCTCTCACCACTTCCGAAGTTACTTTTTGCCGTTCCTGGTTTTTAATTTCCACTTCAAGCGCCATATCTCTCGCCCGCACCGTGTCTTTTTCCACGATAAGGTTATAGGCGAAATTAGCGTGGTCCATTCTTCCGGACGCGTTGATTCGCGGAGCAATTTGAAACGCTACCTTATGGGCAGTGGCCGCGTTATTTTCATCCATCGCGATCCTCCCGACCTTGCACATTTCCTGAATCCCCACTCTCCTGGTTTTGGAAAGTACCACAAGGCCGTATTTCACCAGTACTCTGTTTTCCCCCAGAAGCGGTACGCAGTCCGCGATCGTTCCAATGGCCACTAAATCCAGAAGCCACTTCAACTGGTCGATGTGATCAGGATCCATTCTTTGATAAAGAGCCTGCGCCAACTTAAACGCCAGCCCCACTCCTGACAAATTTTTGAAAGGGTATCCTGAATCACTGGTTCTTGGATTGATCACCGCGAACGCTTCCGGAACGCGGGAAAGCACGTGATGATGGTCCGTAACTATTACATCCATTCCCAGCTCCTTTATTTTTTCCACTTCTTCAACATTAGTAATCCCGCAATCAACTGTAATAAGCAGCCTGGCATTCTGCTGATGAAGATAGCGAATGGCTTCCATATTCATTCCGTATCCTTCCAGTTGCCTGTCCGGTATATAAACGGCGACATCTTTAAACCCAAGTTGCGTCAAGACCTCAAAAAGCAATGCGGTCGCCGTAACGCCGTCAGCGTCATAATCCCCGAAAACAACGATTTTTTCTCCGCGCTCCTTCGCCCGCGCGATTCTTTCCACCGCCCGCTCCATGTCCTTAAAAAGAAACGGATCCGCGACATTTTTTGAATAATCAAAATAAAAAAAACTTTCCACTTCCGATGGCTCAACAATTCCTCTTTTTGCTAAAAGCGCCAGGATGAGAGGATGATATTTTTTTAATTCTCCAAAATGAAAAGACGAACTATGTTCTTTAATCGTCCATTTTTTTTCCATCATGCCTGGACTCTTCCGCAGTTCGGACACATGAATTTGGCCGTAAATTCACGCTTATTTACGTCAGAAAGCCTCAAGGTTAAGATTAAATTTCCTTCACATTGTTCGCACTTGAACTTCTCGTTAAAATGCATCTCCCTTGCCAGCTTGCGCGCGTCCAAACTTTCCGGATTAAATGTTAATTTATAACTCTCCAGATTCAGCACTGCCCGTATCCTTTCGACCACCTGGTTAGGAGTGTTTAAATCTCTCGCGATAAAATCACCCGCCCCCAGACGCTCCGCCTTTTCCTGGTCTTCCTGACGTCCCATATGAGAGGAAATTACCACAGGCACATTTCGAGTAACTTCTCTATTTCTAAGCGCCTCCATCAACGCGAAGCCATCCATTCCCGGCATAACAATTCCGGTGAAGACAATGTGAGGCGCGTTAGCAACGGCTTTTTCAAAACCATCCGCGCCGTCAACCGCTTCCTCCACTTCAAATCTCTCCTTCCGAAACACTTCGGCATACATCGTTCTTGTATCTTCGTCATCATCCACGATTAAAATTTTTGTTTTACCTTCTTCCATGCTTTAAATCTAAATAATTATTTTTACGTCTACCGCCACGTCATCCTGTTCGTCATTATAAATAAGCAGCGGATTTATATCAAGTTCAGTGATCTCTTCCAGCTCCAACGCTACCGCCTGCAGGCCATAGAGAATTTTCGCGATATTTCGAGACCGATATGGTTTCTGGCTCCTCGCGCCATGAAAAAGAAATCCGAACTGACCATTTTTTATCTTTTTCTCTATCGATTCCAATGGTTCAAAGGGAATAATATATTCGACTTTTCTGAATAATTCCGCGTAAATTCCTCCTAAACCGTAAAGTATAACCGGTCCGAACACTTCGTCTCTTTTTATTCCCGCAATCAATTCAATATTCTTTTCCATCATGGGTTGAATCACCACATGCTCTCCTGGAAAATTACCGCGTATTTTTTCAACTGCTTCCCGCAATGCGGCATTGTTTTTCACATTGAGAATAACTCCCTGCTTGTCGGTCTTGTGAAGCACGGTAGCGCTATCTACTTTTACTACGACTGGAAACTTAATTTTGGCAGGAATCTTCTCCTTAACGTCCAGAGAGTAATGGCCAATCACTGGAATATCATACATCCGCATAATTTCCTTCGCTTCGGAAAACAAAAGCGCGTTACGATGTTCTGAAACTGCTTTTTGAGTAATCTGGCGCGCGCTTTCTTTTCTTTTTTCCTCGGAAATATATTTCTCCGAATTATTTACTTTTTCTGACTGTGTAATGTTCCATGTATAATACTTTTCTATCGCGTCCACTGCCTGGTGCGGAAAATTGAAATGCGGCACTCCGGACGCGGCAAGAGCGCCCCGCGCGTTCTCTACTCTTTCTCCTCCAATAAAAGAAGCGGCGATAATTTTGTCTGTATTTTTTTTGCAAACGGCGATAATTTCCGCGATTTTTTCTACCGGAGTCTGGTCCTGGGGGGTAAGAATACACACTACCGATCCTGCTTCGGAATTGTTCACCATAGCATCCAGTGACATCGCGTACCGATCTTCTTTCGCGTCTCCCAAAAGATCTACCGGATTTTCCACTGATGCTTCCTCTGGAAGAAATTCTTTTAATTGAGCTTTGAGAGTATCTGAAAATTCAACAAGCTGCGCGGACTTTCCTAAAAACGAGTCTGTGGTAAGCACTCCGGGCCCTCCGGCGTTGGTAATAATAGCTACATTATTATTTGCCGGTACCCTGGATTGGGAAACCAGAGTAATACAATTAAAAAAATCTTCCAGGGTATCAGCCCGTACTATGCCTGTTTTTTTACATACCTCGCTAATAATTTCATCGCTTCCCGCCAGGGATCCCGTATGGGAGGCAATCGCCTTTCGGGACTTTTCTGTTTTCCCTGCCTTAAGAAGAATGATTGGCTTATCAACACTCCTGGCCGCTTCCATAAACTCTTTTCCTCTCTGGATTCCTTCCAAATACATCGCGATAACTTTCGTTTTCTTATCCTGGCCGAAATATCGCAGCATTTCCACTTCATCAAGCTGCATCTTATTCCCTATGGAAACCACGCGGGAAAATCCCATTCCTTCTTTTTTCGCGCTGTCCATCATCGCCACCGCGAGCGCTCCTGATTGCGAGATAAGCGCTACATTTCCAAGAGGCGGCATCCCCCCCGCGAAAGAGGCGTTAAGACACGCAGACGGATGGATAAACCCCAAACAATTAGGACCCAATATTCTCAGATTTTTTTTCTCTGCCGTGCGTAATAACTCTCGCTCTTTCTCCCTGCCTTCCTGGCCTGTTTCTGAAAACCCCGAGGAAATAATTACAAAGTTTTTTGCCGTATCGCTTCCCTCTTCCACTATCGCGTTTACCAGTTTGGACGGAACGGAAATAATTACCAAATCAATTTTTTTATGTATCTCTTGTAAATTCTTGTAACATTTTTTTCCTAAAAGCTCCGGATATTTTGGATTCACTAAAAAAACTTCGCCTTGATAGCCAGGATTCAAAAGATTCTTCGCGATTACGTTTCCTACTTTCCCCTCCTCGGCCGACGCGCCGATAATCGCAATGGATTCAGGATTGAAAAGAGTATCAATATGTTCTGGTTGAATAGACATGATTTGATTATACCACATTGATTACTGCCAATAAACTCAAAAGATTTAAGGCAGGAGATTTTTCTCCTGCCTCTGAAAAACTGTTAGCAATGTTTTTTCCTTCCTTGTTTTTTACTCAAGCACCATTTGGCGCTGCCGGCACTCTTGTTCCAGTTTTCTTTGCTCCTCTTTTCCTGTTGCTTTGCTTCTCGTAAAACAAACGGGGCAAAAAATGATATCACCGTTTTTTTCTGGATCGGGATACAGAATAAGAGGGAACTTGCATGTTTTGCAGAAACATGTATTCATCTTCTTCCTCTCCTTGTTGCCGTATTTATCACTATGCGCTTTTTATAAATCACGCGGCAGTTTTCTCTTTATCTTTCAATAACATTTCCTCCTTTTTAGGAGGAATTTTCTCCCACACATAACACCTCCTCTCTTCCCACCAATACACCTTATAACCTTCGCACGACCAAAGAAATACAATTTCTCTTCCTTCGGTTGTTTCCATTTTTTAGCCCTCCCAAAAAATGATTGGTTATACACCCTTATAAAGTGAAAGTACTGCTTCGATAGTACTCTCATTTAAAATTTAATGTCAAACCACTTATCCACAAGAATCAAAATTATCAAGCAAAAATCCTAAAAATCATCGCGAGAAAAGAAAGAGCCCCCGGAATCGTTGACTCACGGGGGCTTGGAGTGACTGTAAATTTTTCTGTTGTAAATCCAGGAAGGGGATGGGGATCTCCAAAACTGGAGTTGACAGAAAAATTTATAGCCACGTGGTTTTTTTAGGAAGGACAGGAAGAGAAGGGTACGCAATGTGGCTTGAGTTAAAACAGATACTACTGTTTTCTCTTCCTGTCCAATGGTTAAGGAACTGGGTGGAGTTAGCTAGTCATTATGCAAATGGGTCCATGGTTGACCAGCTAACTCCGTTATCCTGAACAAAGTTCTAAATATAAATTAACATATGCAAATAAATCGTCAAATGAGTTATCCACAGTCTTCTACAATCACCCCGGGCCCGACGCGCGCAATCTCCTCCTCGCTCAACACTCCCTTATTCGCCCCGTACTGCCGCACCACGTGCGCGCTGTTGGCAATTCCCCATTTCGCGCATTCCTCTAATTCCTTTCCCATTACATACGCGGCGATAAACCCGCTGGAAAACGCGTCACCGGCTCCGGTAGTATCACGCACGTCTTCCACGCGAATCGCTCCGGCATGAAATATCTTATCTTCGCTGCAAATCCAGGCTCCCCGTACTCCGTCAGTCAACGCCACTAATTTGGGACCCAATTCCTTAAGGGACCGCGCGAGAGTCACTTCGTCATTTAACTGGTTGTTTGAAAAAGATTTATTCGCGTGCGCTACGATATCAATCGATTCATCTTTATTAAGCAGCAGAATTTCGCAGTATTTCAGCGCACTGGTTATCTTCCCCGTATTCTCTTTTATATTGCTCTGGCGGGGATTCCACGCCACCCGGGTTCCGTTTTCAATAACCGGCCGCATGATATCATCCAGTGTTTTTTCCCATTCTCCCCCCAAGTCGCCAATGAAAATCCAAGGGAAAGAAAGAATGTGTTCTTTGTTAATAGTAAATTTCTCATTAACTCTTTCGCCGCTTTTTTGATCGATAATAATAGCCGAAAGATCGCTTTCTGAGCGTGCTCTTTCCTGTATTAGTTCCGTGTTCACGCCTGATTTAGAAAGCGCCCGTCGTATCCACTTCCCTGTCGCGTCATCTCCTACGGTAGTATAGCACGCCGAATTCACCCCCAGCGCCGCCAGACCAGCTGCTACATTGGCCGCGCATCCCCCCAACACTTCATAGCGGTCTTCAATTTTATATTTCGCCCCCAATTCAAACGCTATTTTCCTCTGAGAAGTAATATCTTCCGGTGTATCTAAAATACTGCCCTCGCTGGTAGGAAAGAATATATCTTTAGTGGAGGAACCGATACAGAGCACTTTTTTCATAAAAATAACTTGTTAAATTGTTAGTTTAGCAATGATTCTTTCTCCATCAACTTCGGCTTCTCAATTTCTAACACGTCCAGCACCGTTGGCGCGATATTTCCAAGCACTCCTCCCACCCGCAATTTCTTCCCTTTTACTGTATCACTTACCAGCAAAAAAGGCACAGGGTTTTTGGTATGAAACGTGTTGGGCTGATTTACTTCAACATCAAACATATCTTCCGCGTTTCCATGATCAGCGGTAATGATTATCCTGCCGTCTCGTTTCATTGTTTCCTTTGCCAGTATTCCTATCCGCGCGTCAACTGCTTCCACCGCGGCTATCGCGGCCTTCAAATCTCCCGTGTGTCCGACCATGTCCGCGTTGGCAAAGTTAATGGCAATAAAATCATAAACATTATGCTGGATATAACGGGAAACTGTATTGGCGATAACACCAGCCGACATTTCAGGCGTCTTCGCGTACGAATCAACCTCGGGAGAATTAATCATAATGCGTTCTTCTCCATTCACCGGATCCGCGTATCCCCCATTAAGGAAATACGTCACGTGGGCAAACTTTTCTGATTCGGCAATGTACAACTGTTTAAGATGGGAGAGCGCCATAGGAAGCGTGCTGGCAAGCGTATGGCCCGGAAAAGCCGTATGCACGTCCAGATCCGGACCAAAGTTCGTCATCGCCGCGAAATAAAGATTTTTAATCTTATCAATGACCGGCATGTCATCGGAAATAATGCTATTCTTATTCATAGCCACAAAAAGCTTGGCGAATTGTCTCGCCCGATCAGAACGTAGATTATAAAACACCAAAGAATCATCCGTGTCTAATTTTACCACCGGCTTCTTATTTTCCACTATCACCGACGGCGGTATATACTCATCGGTCAAATTATTTCTGTACGCGTTCTGAATTATCTCTTCCGCCGAATTAAAACATTCATTCCTGGAAAACACTATCGAGTCGTACGCTTGAGTCAAGCGCTTCCAGTTTTTCGCCCGATCCATCGCGTAGAATCTACCGGAAATGGTCGCGATTTTTCCAATACGTTCTTCTCTCATAATCTTTCGGAATTGCGCCAAATGTTCCAGCGCGCTCCTTGGATATGAATCTCTTCCATCGGTAAATAAATGGCAGTACGCCTCTTTTACTCCGTTTTCTTTTGCCATTCGGAGCACCGCGCGAAAGTGTCCCGGATCACTATGGGGACTGTCTGAATTTCCCATAAGCCCCATCACGTGAAAATTGCTTCCGAATTTTTGCACATGATGCACTGCTCCCATAAGCGCCGGATTAGTAAAAAAACTTCCATCCTGTATGCTTTTTGTAATAGAAAATGAATCCTGCTCCACGATTCTTCCCGCGCCAATATTGAGATGCCCCGATTCCGATCCGCTCATCTTATTATCTTCCAAACCCACGTCACACCCTGTTGCTCCCAAAGTAGTATGAGGATACTGTTTAAAAAGCCGGTCCAGCACCGGTTTCTTCGCGAGAGTTATCGCGTTGAACCTGGAAGGAGGGGCGATACCCCAGCCGTCTAATATGATAAGCAGAGTGGGTGATTTCTTTTTAGACATAAAATAGAAATGACCAATTTTCAATCAATGTATTAATGAGTCGATATTCCATAATTATGATTTAGTAGGAATTATATATTTGTCATCCCCGCGGAGGCGGGGATCCAGGATTCAATGGATAAGGCGAAATATATTATAGTTCTAATTTTGATTATTTTTGCTTTATAGTTGGAGTATTATTAGACAGTTAGTTGGCATACTCCTGGATTCCCGCCTACGCGGGAATGACATAGTTGAAAATTCTACATTTCTTCTTCAATCCTCAACAACCGATTATACTTACAAATCCTCTCTCCTCTCGAAAGTGAACCCGATTTAAGATAGTCTGCGCCAACACCCACGGATAAATCAGCAATAAAATCATCCGTGGTTTCTCCTGATCGGTGGGATACTACTACGCCCATCTTATGTTTTCTGGCCAGTTTTACACATTCCAATGTCTCACTTACCGTGCCGATTTGATTCACCTTTATAAGCGCCGCGTTGCAAGCCTGTTCCTTAATAGCAGTTCTGACCCTCTTCACGTTGGTTACTAAAAGATCGTCCCCGATTAACATCACTTTCTCTCCAATTTTTTTATTCATTTCTCTCCATCCTTCCCAGTCATTTTCCCCCAATCCGTCTTCCACGGAAATCACGTGATACTTCTGAATCCATTCATGATATATATTAATTAACATCTCTCGACTAAGCACCGCGTTTTCCGGTTTGAATATATAGTGCTGTTCTTTTTCGTCCAAAAAAGAATTAGCCGCCGCGTCTACTCCCGTACTTACTTCTTTTCCCGCGGCATATGATGCCTCGGTAATCGCTCTTACTATGAGCTCCAACGGCTTCGCGTTATTCTGAAGCTTTGGCGCGAACCCTCCCTCGTCGCCTACTGAGATACTGTGCCCTTCAGAAGCAAGAATTGATTTGAGCGTATGGAATATTTCACTTCCCGCTCGAAGCTGTTCCCGGAACGTTTTGATGCCGGAAGGAATTATTTTGTATTCCTGGATGCTTAACCCTGAATCACTGTGTTTCCCTCCATTGATAACGTTAAACATGGGGACAGGAATTTTGAATTTCGTTTTCCTTCCGCCGTATAATTTGGCGATATACGCATACAATGGGATGCCCTGCCCTGACGCGCTCACGCGACACACTGCCAAAGATACTCCCAATATAGCATTCGCGCCTAATTTAGATTTATTTTCCGTACCGTCCAATTCCAGCATTGCGTTGTCTATTTTTTTCTGATCACCAGCTTCCATTCCCGCAATGTTCTTGCTGATTATTTCATTTACGTGCTCTACCGCCCGCAATACTCCCAATCCGTGATATCGCTTAGAATCTCCGTCCCGCAATTCCAACGTTTCATAGGTTCCCGTGGAAGCCCCCGAAGGAACCGCCGCCAACGTTTTTGCGCCGGATTTTAATTCAACTTCCACTTCCACGGTAGGATTCCCCCGTGAATCCAGAATTTCCCGCGCGAATATTTTTTTAATTTGAGACATATATTATTGAAATATAAAAAAAATTAATATCATACATAACAAATCTTTAATTTTTCAACACTTCAATCCCCGGCATCTTATTCCCGACCAGATATTCCAGCATGGCTCCTCCTCCCGTGGAAACAAAACTAATTTTTTCCATCGCGTCATATCGTTCCAGCATTTCAATCGATTCTCCTCCTCCCATAAAGGTACGGGCAGAGCTTTGGAGTATCGCTTCTAGAATACTTCTGGTTCCCGTTGAATACTTTTCTTCTTCAAATTTTCCCAACGGACCATTCCACACTACTATTTTTGCCTGTGAAACAACTTCCTGGAATTGCCGAATCGTTTCCGGACCAATATCCAATCTGTCGTCAATAAAGTCCATGGGAAGTTTTACCTTGGAAGAAAATTGAATATGCTGGTCAATGGCTTCATTGGCAATTTTACCTCCCACCAGTATTTTATCGTATTTTTCTTCAAAAAATTTAATCACCGGAAGTTTTGTTTCAATTTTCGCTCCGCCAATAATTGCCACCGCGGGATGACCGGGAAAGTTTTTTATTTCTTCCATCGCGTCTATTTCTTTTTTAAGCCAGAATCCGGCAATGCCAGGAAGAAATTTTGTTATTCCCGTCACTGAAGCCTGATCGCGATGGCACACACTGAAGGCTTCGTTTACAAATACATCAAATCCTCGCGCCAAACGTTGCGCGAAATCGTCTTCGTTTTTCTCCTCTTCCGGATAAAACCGCGCGTTCTCGAGAAATAGAACTTCTTTTTTACCTAAAGAATCCAGCTGCTCCGGTATACTCTCACTAACACAATCATTCACAAACATAGTACGCACTCCTAAAACATTTTCCACATCCTCTTTGATTTGTTCCAAAGAAAACTCCGGATTAATTTTTCCTTCCGGCCGGCCGAAATGAGAGAGTAAAGCCACTTTTGCTCCATGGGATAATAAATAATCCAGAGTTTTCTTCGCCGCTTGAATTTTAAATATTTCCTGCGCTTTTCTGTTTTTAATCCTCACGTTAAAATCCACGCGTAATAGTATTTTCTTGTTTTTAACATCGGCGGTTTGGATTGTTTTTAGTTTCATATGATTTAATAACTAAATAGGACAATCGGGATTTTAACCCGAATAGCCGCCATTTCTATTAGAAACCTCCTCCCCTTCTATAGCATTAAGGCGGCATTCTGCCTTGAATTATTGCCCTGTTTAATTATCAAAAATCTATATTTCTATCGCTGGAATAAAATGATTGTCTTTATTAAAATTCCTGGTGATGACATAATATTGTTTAAGGTTCAAGTCCTCGAATGTTTTTTTAAGCTCTCTGGCGTCAGAATCTATTCCGCTTAACTTTACTTCAAGCGCGATGGATTCATTTAAAATAAAATCAATCTCCCGACCGGTTCTTTTTTGATAATAATATATTTTTCCATATTTTTTCAGATTGTTAAAAACCGCGTTTTCAAAAAGAGAACCTTCCGAAATCCTGGCAAAAGCGTTTAATAATCCATTGTCGCAAAGATAGACCTTTTTGCTTCCACTCACTTCTCTGTCAACATTTCTGGAAAATGGAGAAATAAGATTGATAAAATAAGTACCCTCTAAAAAAGCAAGATAAGAATAAACAGTTTCTCTTGACACTCCCAACTCCGAAGAAATTTTGCTTATTTCCACTTTTGATCCCACTCTTTGCATTAATAAAATAATCAAGTCGCGAAATACATTTATATCTTTAAAATCAGCCAGGGACTTTACATCTTTTTCAAAGTATGACTTAAAAATATCGCCAAGCTTTAGTTTTTTATTTTCCTTTTTTTCTTCTAACACCACTCCCGGAAAACCGCCATATTCTAAATACTCATCATAAAACTTTTTTAATCTTTCAAAGCTTATAATATTCTTCCTCCTATCTTTATGTGAAAAATCTTCATAAAATTCTTTCTTTTGATCTTTAAATACTAAAAATTCCTCAAAATCAAGCGGAAAGAGTTCAAAAATAAATTTTCTGCCAGCCATACTTTCCGGAAAAATATTTTTTAAATAAAAACTGCTTGAACCGGTGAGAAAAAATTTAATGTCGTAATGATCATGAAGATACTTAATAGCTTTCACGGCTTCAGGCATTGCCTGAATTTCATCAAGAAACACATAGGCTCTGTCTTTTTGATTGATACCATACTCTTTAAGATTTGATAGTATGTTATTGAAATCTTCTTCCTCAAAGACTCTCTGAATAAGAGGATTTTCCATATCTAAAAAAACTTTATTATTGCTTTCAATATCATCGAAGATCATTCGATAAAGAGTGGTTTTTCCAACTCTGCGCATTCCAGTCAAAACAATGATTTCTTTACTTAAAACCTGATTTTTTAGCTTTTCTAGCAATTTTCGTTGATAAATCATATTATTATCTTACATTTTTGTATAAAATTTGTCAAGTATTAATAGACATTTTTTTATAATTCTACTCCCCCATCCCGATTATCCCGATAATCACTCCGGCTGTGGCGGTGACTGCCGTGAAAATCCAGGCCCGCATAGTTACTTTTGTTTCCGGCCAGCCTTTCGCTTCGAAGTGGTGGTGGATCGGCGCCGCTAAAAAAACTTTTTGGTGAAATAATTTTTTGGAAGTCAGCTGGATCACCACCGATCCTGATTCAATGACATAAATAAACACGATAATAAAAAGCACCAGCGCGGAATTGGTAAGCATCGCGATTACCCCTAATGTAGTGCCCAAAGACACCGCTCCAGTGTCTCCCATGAAAAATCTGGCAGGATAAATATTGAACCACAAAAACGCAAGCAACGCCCCTGCCACCGCCGCGCAAAATGCCGCCAGATTCACTTTGTTCTGGAAAAAAGAAATAAGCGCGAATGAGCTGAATGCCACCATGAGAATTCCTCCGTTCAGACCGTCCAGTCCGTCTGTTTCATTGGAAGAAATGGCAGCAAATAGAATTACGAATATAAAGAGAGGGATGTACCACCAACCAATCGAGAAATCCCCCAGCCCGGGAACATGCAGGATATCCCATTCCAATTTATAATAAAACCACCACGCTCCCAGGATAGCGATAAAAATCAGCCATCCAAACCGCATGGCGAATCGCATACCCCCTCCCTTGTTTTTCCCAATCCCTTTGACACTCATCCAATCGTCAAAAAGGCCCAGGATTCCCGCCGCGACAAGCGCGAAAAGAGGAAGATACGTCTGGGAACGCTTTAAAAAATCAAGACGGGCAATGAAATTTATACCCAGCCACTCCGAGACAAATGGAAATATATAGTGAGAAGCAAGAATCAGCGCCAGCACGGTCATCCATACCAACACCCCTCCCATTGTCGGCGTTCCGCTTTTATCTTTATGGAGATTATTTACATAGGTAAGCTTCTGCCCGTCTACCGAATTCTGTTTAATTTTAATCCCAATTTTCTTCTTATAGAGAAAATTAGTAAGTACTGGCGTAAAAGAAAATGCCACTACAAACGCCAGCAATCCTGTCGTAATTACTTTTAATATATTAACCACTTCTGGAATAGTTTGAATTTGAGCAAAACCCATAGAAATTACATTTTATTGCCATTCATAACTCCCGAAAACCCACTGCACTAATGTTTTCATGTCTTCCCAACGGTTCTCGTCGTTTAACAATACGGCAATAATTTTATGCTTATGACTGGAATCGGAGGCTCCTAAAAGCAAGGATTTTCCCGCCAGAGGGGTAAACCCTGTTTTACCTCCCAGAGAGTTAGCAAGACTTCCGAGAAGCAAATCAGTATTTCTCAACTCATGCATGTACGTCCCGTCCGAAGAATAAAATCTATCTTCAGAAACCCGCATAATTTGCCAGATAATTTCATGTTGCATTGAGTAGGAAGCAATCCGCGCGATATCATACGCTGAAGAATAACACTCCTGCTCCTTCCCATCAATTTCAAGTCCGGAGGGGGTGCAAAAATGGGTGTCCTTCAATCCAAGACTTTCCGCTTTTCTATTCATTCGTTCCACAAATTGAGCGCTTGACCCGTCAATATGAACGCCAAGGGCAGTCGCGGCATCATTCGCGCTGTTCATAAGAGTCGCTTTTAATAAATTAATTGCCTTTATTTTCTCCCCCGTATACATGCGGTTGCTAACACAATAACCGCTCCTGGGACAGCCTACTATAGTTCCTGGTAAATTTAATGCTTCTTTAGTTATAGTTACTTCCTCGTTAAGATCTCGAATATGCTCCACTGCTAATGTAGCAGTCATAATTTTAGTGAGTGAGGCGATCTGGGTTCTTTTTTTTCCTTCATCATAAAAAAGAATGGTGCCGCTATCCGCATCAATAACCACCGAGGATCCAGCCCAAAGATTCAAATCGCTGGCATGTTCTTTCTTTACTGGTATTGACCCTGCGGCCATCGCGCTATCAATAGGAAAAAGCGTATATTCATTAAAATTCAGAAAATGGTCCTTCCGAAGCTTGGTGCTAAATCGCTGGCTGTCCTCCGCGTTTTCCCGTGATTCACTGGCGCATAACTGAAATAACCCCGCCTGGCAGACATAGGTATCCAGCACATTTTCCATATCCGCTTTTTGCATAAAGGACCCGTATATCCATACGGGAACAAAGGGGATAAACAAGGATAATAAAAGTATTTTAAACATAAAATATGCCTGATTTATGAGACTGCGATAATGCTATTTATTCTCTCATCTTTTGAGAGTTTTTCAAAATCAGGAAGCTTTTCCACGCTTTCTACGCCTAACTTCTTTAAAAATTCAAATGAAACTTCATAGAGATACCCCCGATTATCCCTTGGATTTTCAATCCTTTCTATGAGGCCTCTCATTAAAAGAGACCTGAGAGTAAAGCTGCAGTTAACTCCTCGAATGGACTCAATTTCCGCTCTGCTTATCGGACTTCTATACGATATAATGGAAAGCGCTTCCAGCGCGGCTCGACTAAGATTATCCTGAGTCTCACTCTTGACAAACTGGCTTACGAAAGAAGCGTTCGCGGGATTAGTTGCTATTTGTACCTTCTCATCTTTTCGGATTATAGCCAATCCCCGTTCGGAACTTGAATATTCCACTTGCAAAATCATAAGAGCGTTCTCAACTTCTGGTTTCGGCGCCGCGGTAACTTTCGCGATCTTTGAAATCTCGACTGGATCGCCGCTGATAAAAAGAAGGCTTTCGATGATAGATTTTAATTTGCTTAATTCCATGATATTTTTAACTTAATCTCTTCAAATAAATCTCCCTGTTCCACATGTACAATTTTTTGCTTCACCATTTCCAGGATCGCCAGAAAAGAAATAATCACTTCTATCTTATCACTCGCTTCGGACGTAACCTCGGAAAAATATGTTTCCATTCTACGAGTGATAATCGTCTGCAGGTCGGAAATTTTTTTTTCCAGCGTCATCACTTCCGCCACTATCTGTTCCTCCAGCTTCTCAATACTGGGAATTTCTGATAACACCAGCTTAAAATATTTTTTGATATCAAACAAGTTTATCCCCTCCGGAGGATAAAACGCGGGGGTAGCTTGCTCGTAGCTTTCTCTTGAATAACTCGCGTCATTGGCCGTGAAGAGTGTTCCCAGTTTTATGGAAGCCTCTTTAAACTTTTTGTATATGGACAGCTGATACGTGAGATCTTTAATTTCCTCTTCCTCTTCTTCCGTACAGGATATAACAGGCAAGAGAGCTCTTGATTTTATCAGAATAAGCCTGGAGGCAACAGCTAAAAATTCGGCCAGATTATTAAGACTTATATTTTCATTATTGCGAATATATTCAAGATACTGATCCGCGACATGCGCCAAACTTAATTCAGCAATATCAAGATTCTCTTTTTCAATCAACTCAAGTAATAACTCCAGGGGACCTTCAAATGTTGCAGTTTTGATATGATATACCATGAATTAAAAATTGGAAATTTTACCTATTATACCATCTCTACCTCAACTTTACTATTACTTCGAACCGCGTATTTCCTTTGCTTTTCAACCAGCATACAGGCAGGATAGACCGCGGAAATCACTATAAGCGCCACAAGGAGAAACGTAGTCCGCAGAGGGAAAAATAAAAATAACACGCTGGAAATACCCGTCGCGATTATATACGCCATCGGCATAGCAGTTCTAAAAAAATCAATCAAGTCAACATCCCGTCCATCGATTCGTTTATAAAAATATGAATCGCGAAGCACTTCAATTAATGCCGCGCCGATTCGAGTTAAAAACAAAACTGCCATCCACACCAGCATATTGGATGAGGTGATACCGTACACAAGCAAGGTCGAAACACTCATTAGAAGCAGGGAAAAAATAAGAAATTTTCTCTCCCCTGTCTTTCTATCCGCAAGCACCCCTGCAGGATACTGCACGATCACAAATGGAACCAGCATGACGGTAAAGACATACCCGATTTTTTCCCATGACATTCCAAGGTCACGCAGATAAAGAGGAGTGTAAATAACCATAAGCGCGAAAAACACTTCCAGCACGAAGGAGACGTAATAAATTCTCGCGATATCATTCCTTCTCCATGCTTTTTCAAGAAGACTCTTCACGTTTATTTTTTTATTAAACGCGTGCGTCGCGTCGCGTAATCCCACAATACCAAACAGCATCACTATCGCGCCCAAAATATAAAGAAACACGAAAATCCCGTGAAATTGGAACCGTTCCAGAATCCAGGTAGAAAGAAATGGACCAGCCAAAAAACCCGCGTTAAATATGGTAAGATGCAGTCCTCTGATTTTACCGGAAACTTTATCAACTGAAAATGACTCTAAAATCGCGTCCAGACTGGTCCACTCTATACTCACCGCGATAATATAGAGAAGCATAAACACCGTGGAAAACTTCGAAGGCGGAAGTACCACTAAAAAAGAAAGAGTGATAATCTTGGAAAAAGAAGCCAGACAGAATACGCTTGATTTTCCAATCTTTTTTACGATCTTATGCAAATTCAGCAATAGCACCAGGGCTATCATATACGCAACAAAATAAAACGGCCCCACATTCTCCGTTCCCCAGACGTCCTCAAAATAAGAGGACATGACATAAATCAAGACAGCCTGAGAAAAACCCAGAAGAAAAGAAATAGCGCTAATGAGTTTTATTTTATTTTTATTTAAGCGCTCTACGTGATTTTTTTTTCCCGATGTAACCTTCGGCATAATAATCGATAACGGATTGATTTTTTATTTTTAAAAAAGACCGCTCCCTTAGCCATGCTTTGTCAGTATACCATGTAAACCGCACGAAACGGATTTTAAAATCCGTTTCTGTATCCTGAAAAGTTTACTGGTAAGTGCGGACAAAACTAAGTTATCCCGTATTACCTGCCCAGAATATGTTTTACTTCTTTAGACAATTCACTGGGCGTAACCTGGGTTTTTATAAAAAAAGAGTCTACCCCCATATCTTTGACTCTTTTTGATATATCATCTTCAAATGAAGCAGAGAGAATAAAGATGGGAATTTGTTTGACTTTATCCTCTAGTTTCAAGCGGGCGACTATTTCTTCCGCGGTCATGCCGGGCAACACCATATCAATAATAAACAAGTCAAAATCCCCCTGTAATGCCTCCCTCGTTGCCTGTACTCCGTTTTTAACCCATTGTACGTCATAGCCGTCCTGTTTCAATCTATCCCCGAACATTTCGATAAACACATCCTCATCCTCCATCATTAAAATTTTAGGCTTTCTTTTTCCCGTTTCCTTATTTACGCGAGTCTGGGTATTTTTGGAAGTTCCGTTTTTTTGCTGTTCTTTCTGCTGACTCAGAAGTCTCTTTATTTCCTCCACCAGCTCGCTTGGATTATATTCAGATTTAGCGATAAATCCATCCGCCCCTAACCGCATGGCTCTTTCCCTGTCTTCCCGCTGGCTGAGATTACTTGAAATAATAATTTTAATATAATGATCATGTTCTTCCTTTCGTAAATTCTCAATCACCTGGAATCCATTTATCTTCGGAATGATAAGATCCAGAAGAATCACGTCTACTTTTTCCTTTTTCGCCACAGCCAGCACTTCATCTCCGGAAGCAGCCATGAAAACATCAAATCCGGAATCAAGAAATTTTTTCTGGTAGATCTCAGAAATCATGGGATCGTCTTCCGCTAAAAGTATGCGTGGCATATAGATAACTAAAAAGTATCTCTATTATATTAAAATAACATTAAAAAGGCAAACGAGCGGCACGCAAAACTTTATCTTCTAAAATCTGGCTCCCCCGTCCACTACTAACTTTTTCTTAATTGACCTTCCTCCCCTCATACGCAAGGTAAGAGCTTTTTCCTTCTCTTTTCGAATTTGCCCTTGAAGCTCCGATTCAACAATATCCACTGAACCCTCAATACTTTCCGTGGTTTCTTCCGCCCGATAAAGATGTCCCGGCAGTTCTACCATGACCTCGACTCGGAATTTTCCTTTTTTATCCATCTCTATCTCTACCTCAAAATGGGATTCTTCCCTGTTCAATATCTTTTTAAGCGCCCGCAATCTCTTTTTTATATACTCTTCCGTCCGGCTGTCTATAGTAATACCCCTAAAAAGAAAACGCATGCTGTCCATAGAAAATGACATTAAATATTAAATATTAAGTATAATGTATTTTTGTTTTTCTTCTTCGCAAGAGAAAGTTTTTCTTTATACTTTACATGCTAGTCAAATCCCACATACTGCACTTCTTCCATTAACTGCACCCCCAATTTATCCCTTACCTGCTGTTTAGCAAGGCTTGATAATATTATAACATCCTCCGCGGTTGCCTTACCAGTGTTGATAATATAGTTGCCATGTTCTTCGCTTATTACCGCTTCCCCTATCTTCTTTCCTTTAAGACCAACTTTTTCAATAAGCCATCCGGCCGGAATTCTGCCTTCTTTACTTTTTACCCCGTGCTCCTGCTCAAATTCTTCCACCAGTTCTTTGTTGCGTATCACTGGGTTTACAAAAAAACATCCCGCGCACCCAAACACCTTCGGTTGTTTGGAATTTCTTTGCGCCAAAATTTCCCGCATTTTCTTCTGAATATCCTCTTTATTCCCCTTTCCAAGCTTCAGTATTGCAGAAATAATAATAAATTCACCCCTCTTTTTAAACACACTGCCTCGATAAGAAAATCCACATTCTTTATTGCTAAGAGTTGCGATTTCTGTTTTATTAGAGATTTGGATTTGGGATTTTATTGGAAATTGCCCGCCCGAGGCGGGTCCGCCTTGGGCGGAGGATTTGGGATTTGGAATTTTTATAATATTTACTCTCTCCACTACATCCTCCATGCTCCTCCCATACGCCCCTACATTTCCCCTCACTGCTCCTCCAAACGTTCCTGGAATCCCCGCCGCCCATTCCATTCCTGAAAGATCATGCTCCGCGTAAAAAGATAGCACCTGGCTAAGCGCCGCTCCAGATTCAACTTCAACCTGATTATCTCTCTGGATTATATTTCTCAAATTTATTTTTATCACCAGCCCGTCAAATCCATTGTCGTTTATAAGCACATTGCTTCCTCCTCCCAAAATAAAATATCGAATGCTTTGCGATTCCGCGTATTTTAACGCTTCTTTTAGTTCGTCCCGGGTACAAACCTCCACGAAATATTTCGCCGGTCCGCCAATGTAAAAAGTAGTAAGGGGAGCAAGAGGGATGTTTCGTTGAATGTTTAGCATGATAATTAAAATTTAATATTCCATAATTAAATTCTTAATAATTTTCACCATAGTTTCTTTTTCTTTCGGATCGCTTTCAGCAATCAAAAGCGCGAGCGCCACAAGGGCGTTGTCGTTGATTTTTCTCTCGCCGGATTTCTTGAAAAGATAATCTGATTTGTCCATAAAATAAACAAACAAAAATGCCGCCGAGCGCTTGTTTCCGTCGGCAAACGGGTGGTCTTTAATGATTAAATACAGCAAGTGTGCCGCTTTTTCTTCGATAGTCGGATACAGTTCTTTTTTCGCGAATGTCTGGTATAAACCCTTTATAATTCCCTCGAAACTCCCGTCTCTTTCTTGCCCGAATAACCCGCCCGCTTCTTTTTTCTCGTTCAGTTCTTTTTTTAATTCAGCGATGATTTTTACGCAATTATCGTATTTCAAAATAAATTTTGTCTTTTTTCCTTTTCGCTCGCCCAGTTTGCCTTTGTCGTATTGCTCCAGCAAAGAAAGTGTTTTAGAATAATCCGCCAATAAATTTAAAATTTCCGTTTCCTGACCTTTTAGAAGCTCTTTTTGAGATTGCTTTTGCAAAAATAAAACCGCTTCCTGAAGTTCGTGGAATTTGTTTTTAGTTTCCATGAGACGCTTATCATTGATAGCATAGCCCTTGATAATATACTTATGCAAAGTTTTGGTCGCCCACTGACGAAATTTGGTAGCATTAGTTGAGTTAACCCGATAACCAATAGAAAGAATAAGGTCTAAATTATAGTATTCCACTTTTCTTTTCACTGTTCTATTACCTTCAGCCTGAACTGTTTCCAAAATGGAAACGGTTGATTTTTTATCCAGCTCGCCTGTGTCAAAAATATTTTTGACATGCTTAGAAACGGCCGCTTTTTGCACATTAAAAAGCGTGCTCACCTGCTGTTGAGTCAAAAAAATAGTCTCTTTGCCCGCGTCAAAACGCACTTCCACCGCCCCGCTTGACGTTTGATAAATTGCGATTTGCCTATTATCTTTTTTCATATTTTTATTCCCAATAAATTATTTTTCAACTTTATCATTTACCGTATCCGGTTGGGCGTTTCTATTATTGATGCAATATTAAATAATTTTTTTCAAATCTCCTCCAATAATAATCGGCTTGACTGCTTCAATTTCGCTTTTGCAATAAGGCATTTCGGGAATCGGGTTTAACATAAATATTTTTTGATTTAGAACATGGGCAAAACCTATTTCCATCAGAGTGTTTCCGCCGACATAATTCTTAACGCCATTTTTATCAAGATTCAAAACAAGCACGGCGTCCGCGCCCTGCATCATTCTCCAGAATTCACGAATAGCATCCATATTGTTTTTTTGATGAAGCTTGATTTTTTCAATTTCTTCATCGGTTTTCCCGACCATTGTTTTATGCAAATCCGTCAAAAAAGCTTCGTGCCCCAATTCACGAA
>CAYLWX010000006.1:42089-48730 GCA_964387895.1 uncultured Bdellovibrionales bacterium
GTTTCTCGCGGTATTCAAGCATTTTATCCGTAAACTGCATTGAACCGATTATTCCTATTTTCATAAGAGAGATTTTAAAAAATTATTTATTATTTTTTTGTTAGCACCAACACATCCTGATCCACAGTTTCACCTTTTTGATTCTCATGCGAAACAAGCTGTTTCCAGTCTCCGAGAAAAATATCAAAACCAAAATTTTCAGCAAGCTGGTTTATCTTCTCAACTGAATGATAATATTTCAGGGTTTCAGCGCCTTCAAGATAACCAGCAGTTGGGTCGCCTGAGATTTTGAAAAAACTTGACTGTGAAATTATCTCCGTCCTTTAAGGTGCGAGTCTCATTATCAGGAAATTGCTCACTATTATATAAATAGCGCGCATTAGTTGAATAGCTTTTTAACTCAGGACTCGTACTTCCAATTGAGGCAATAAGTTTTCCGCCTTGCGTCAATTTTACCGAAAGAAGTTTGAACAAATCATTCAGGTTTCCAATATGGTCAATCGTGTATTTCATGATAGCAAGATTAAGTTTTTCATTTTCAAGACCACTCAGATATTCCAAAATATCTTTTTCAATAAAAGTGATAACCTCGTTTCGGTTTTGGTATTTTTCATTTGAAATGTATTTTTTCGCCAATTCCAGCATAAATGGTGAAACATCAACCCAATCTATGTGACCACGCGGTTTTTGAAGTAGTTTATTGAAAAATTCATGATAGCGGTCAGGGTGCGCGCCGCCACCCAGCTCTACCACTGAAATTGGAGCTTTCATATTCGCAGACTCTTGAATTAGTACTGTGTCAATAATCTGTGCAACTTTAAAATTTTTTTCATTCTGCTCTAATTCGGCAAACTGTTCAGCAATTTCCGGAAAAAAATACATTTTAAGCCCCTTGCGCTTATTGGATGGATTTTGCGACTTCATTTCAGGATTCATAAAAAAATAAAAATTGTTCGAAATTAATAAAGAAAAAATATTTGCTATTTCATACAACTTACCGGCATCATCCGAAGTTTTTCTGTAGCAATAGCGGAGATGAATTTGGACGAAAGATAAAAAGATAAACAATTCTATTCATTACTACCTGAATTTTTTCGACCAGACTCATATGCCCCAAATATAACCAGCGTAATAAGTAACGATGAGAAATAAAATCTTTCCTTTTCTTTCGGAACATAACCGTGAGCGAACAACACGAGGAACGTGCTTAATACATACACGCCCAAAAATTCAAGAGTATGCCTGTAAATTGATTTTTTATTAGCTTTGTTATTCATAGAAAAATTGTTTATCTTTTTATGTGTAGCCGCATATTCAGTGTTAGATGATGTATATTTTTCTTTTCCCGTGTTTACATAGTTATCCATACACTTATAAATTGCAAAACAAATCCTAACAAATATAATGTAAAGCCGACGATTCCCAAATTTCTATCCTTCAAATGCTTTTTTTGCGTATAATTTCCTTCCTTATCCATGCTTACAATATATTCGTCGGCCACATTTTTTGTGATCTTAAGATACGACAACAATATAATAATCGATGCAACTGTGGTCAAAAAAAGTCCTATTAAATTTAGAATTGTTGTTAATGACATATGGGGGGGAAGAAAAATATATTTCACTTAACTAGTTATTATCCAAACTTTTTATTTCATAATATACAGTACTTGCATGTTATACAAACTTATTCCCCTATTTTTCCGCTTTTCTCACTTCTTCAAACAAAAACACCGCTATTGTCGTTCCTGCCACCATCATCCAATCCTTATAATCTATTGGTAGCATATGGAGATATTTTTGGCAAAAAGGAAGGTACATAAAGAGAAGCAATACTCCCAGAGAAAAAAAGATTGAAGCGATGGCGTATTTATTCTTAAAAAATCCCAGTTGGAATGGAGACAAAGTCTCGCTTCTTGATTGCAGGAGATTAGCCATCTGGCTCATGGAAAGAACCGCGTAGGCCGCCGCGGTTGATTTAATGTAGAGCGTTGAATCAGGATCAAAAGATTCCCCGAACCACCAGCCTCCCCGCATCATTGACCAGATAAACGCAATCACCGCTCCGGTGGCCATGATAGTGCCAATGTATATAATTCTCTGAAACCCCTTCAGCCCCAATATTCCCTCTTTTACATTACTTTTTAATTTTCTGCTGCGTACTTTTTGTTCCGGCTCAGGCGGCTCTACTCCAAGAGAAAAAGAAGGCAGCACGTCTGTTCCCAGGTCGATGGCCAGGATCTGTACCGCCAAAAGCGGAGAAGGAATTTGAAAGAGAACACCCATCAAAACCGTGATTAATTCACTCGCATTGGAAGTAAAAACATAATGGACGAATTTTTTAAGATTGGAAAATATCACCCTTCCTTCTTTAATGCCGCTTACAATAGAAGCGAAATTATCATCCAGCAAAATCATATCAGCGGATTCTTTGGATACATCGGTTCCCATGATACCCATCGCTACGCCGATATCCGCTTTTTTAAGCGCCGGCGCGTCATTTACTCCATCTCCCGTCATCGCGATCACTTCGCGGTTATTTTTCAAAATAGTCGCGATACGCAATTTCTGCTCCGGCGCGATGCGGGCAAATACCACGTCCTGACGGGAAATTTTTTTATAGATTTCTCTATCTTTGAGCGTATCTAATGCGCGGCCGTTTAATATTTCATAGGGAACACCATCTCCGATCAGCCCCGCTTTTTTAGCAATCGCTTCCGCCGTTAATTCATAATCTCCCGTAATCATAATGACCCGTATGCCTAATTTTTTACACTCCACAATCGCTTCTCTTACTTCCAGTCGAGGCGGATCAATCATGGCCATCATGCCAACCCAGACCAGATTTTTTTCCGCTTCATGCAAATAATTCTTTTTTTCCGTCCCCTCCAAATCACGATAGCCAAACGCCAGCACCCGCAACGCTTCCTGCGACATGGAATTATAGGCACGCCTGACAAGCTCTTTCTCTTCGGAAGTAAACTGGCATATTTTCCCTTCTTTCAGCACATGGGTGCACAGCTCTAACAATACATCCGGAGAACCCTTTACATAAGAATGTGCCCGGCCGCTTTTATTCTTATACACTACACTCATTCTTCTCCTCTGTGAAGAAAATGGATTCTCGGTAATCTTCCTCTCCCCTTTTGTAAAAAAATCTTCCCGAAAATTATATTTCTTTGCCGCCGCCACGATCGCTCCTTCCGTGGGATCGCCTATTGCTTTGTAATGCCCGTCTTCCCGGACTATATTCGCGTCATTACATAACGCGCCAATTTTAAACAGCGCTTCAAAACCCTTCACTGAAGCGGGATCTATTTTTTTTCCATTCACAAGAAAATTTCCCCCGGGATCATATCCTTGTCCGTCAATTTCCACTTTTTCAGTAAAGGTAAGCGCGCTCACTACCATCATTTCATTGCGCGTCATCGTGCCGGTTTTGTCAGTACAAATAATCGAAACAGACCCCAGTGTTTCCACCGCGTTGAGTTTTTTGGCTAATACGTTCCGCTTGAGCAGTCGCTTCATTCCCAGCGACAGCGCCACGGAAATAGCTGCCGGAAGCCCTTCCGGCACTACGGAGACTGCCAGCGCCAGCGCGAAGAGAAAGTTTTGGTAAAGAGACACGCGAAAATACTGTCCGGCAATAATCACCAGCACGCCAATAGTGACCGCCAAAATGCTCACATGCAACCCCATTTCTTTCATCTTTTTCTGCATAGGAGTCAGCTCCTCCGGCACTTCGGAAATTAAATGTACAATGTTGCCAAGCTGTGTTGCCATTCCCGTGCCAGTCACTATAAATTTTCCTTCGCCTACCGCCACGGTCTCCCCCATAAATACCATATTGTCCATATCCGCGAGTACTATATTTTTTCCCTGAATTACTTTCGCTTCTTTTGCTTTTGGTTTCGACTCGCCGGTAAATATTACACTGTTCACTTTGAGTGAATAACTTTCCACGAGATATCCATCCGCCGGAACCGTTTCCCCTTCGCCAATATACACCATATCCCCGGGCACAAGACGCGCCGTGTCTATTTCTTTTTTCTCCCCGGACCGGATTACTATTGCTCTATCTTTGGTCAGTTTCTTTATACCGGCCAGAATCCTTTCAGCTTTCCACTCCTGAAAAAATCCCATTGAGGCGTTAACGAGAATGATGATACCAATGATAGCCGCGTCCCTATACTCTCCAAAGGCAAGCGCCAATACTCCCGCCACCAAAAGAATCCATACCAGGATATCATTAAACTGATTCAATACTATCTTCACCCACTTCCAGTTTCTTTTTTTCTTAATTACGTTCCGTCCAAATTCTTTCAATCTTTTTTCAGCTTCTTCATCCGACAACCCCAAAAGCGCCCCGGAAAATTTCGCAAGCACTTGTTTTTGAGTGAGAGTATAGATTGGTTTGTCTGTTGGTTTTGGCATTATAAGTATCTTGAACTATGATTCTTATGATTATTTGATAGACTATGCTAGTTTAGTGATTTTGAGTAGTAATCTGCGCCCAGACATCGAATGTCCTATAGGACATTCGATGTCTTTACAAGTTTTTTCTACTCATAATTAATACTTTCGAAAACTTTTACGAGCCCTAGTTTTTCAGCTAATTTTTGTGAAGCAACATTAGATATCTCGTGTGTATAGAGCGGTGTTTTTCCATTCTTTCGAAGTTCACTAGCCCATAGCTGAACTGCCTTCAAGCCAAAACCTTGTTTTCTGTACTTTGGCGAAGTATAAATCCATGCCTCCCCTGCTTTGTCGTTTTCACGCGAAGAGACACAACATGCAAATATTTTATCGTTTTGCATAGCAGCATAAATAGTTGGATATTTATTATAAAAAGAAGAATCAAAATTTTTAACAGCCTGATCCTTACTATTAGTAAATATTTTAGTATTGCTATAATCTACTTCAATATTAGATGGGAAAGCATAAACAATACAATGGCCACATTCGTGAAATTGATTGTTCTCTTTCAGTATATCAACTACTTGCCCTTGCTTATCTATGAAAATACGCTTTTCTAATTTTTCCAAATTAGCAACTAAATTATTCGGCATTAAATCGGAATAAAAAATATTTATTTCATCACCAAAATTGACAGCCACTATTTTCGGAGGATTTTTGCTTTCATTCTTTTCAATATCAAAATGATCTGTGTTAAATTTTTTAATTCTGTTACCCTCAATTATTTTCAAACCTTCTAAACTTAGTTGTTCTTGAAAACAAAACTTTGGATCTATTTTTTCCATCTTGTTGGGATCTTCATAGCTGTTTATGTAATCTTTCATAGAGGTAATTTGCTTTATTCTTCCAAACGATATTTCTCTAACCCTTTCTTCTCTTTCAAATCAAGAGCATTTGCCTCCAGAAACTCTCTGTAATGTTCCACATTATTATCAAACTGATTTAATATTACATCTTTGCTGCACAATTTTCCGTTTCTTTTTCCCGCATAATCAAGCAAGCTGGAATATTTCCAGGGATTATTTCCGTATCCGTGGATAAAATGGTTCGTATTTACATATGCCGAAAGATAACAAAGCTTTTCATTGGATTCAATATGAACCGATTTGAAAGGTCCTTGAAATAAAACTCCTGAACGTTTGTATTTATAATTGAAGTACTTGGTATAGGCATTTCCTAATTTTTGCATGAATTTCTGAATACCTTGATCATAAACTTGTCTTAAAATAAAGTGGAAATGGTTATCATTTAAGCAATATGCCATAAATTCAACAAGCGCATTAGACATCGAATGTCCTATAGGACATTCGATGTCTTTATTTCCTGCCTCTTTCGGCCTGTCCCTGAAATTTTTCTCATACAAGCTTCCAATTACACCTACCTGGTTAAATTCTTTCATGCTGACTAAAAATCTTATATAATCATTCTCGTCTAGAAATACTTCCCGCTTATCCACTCCTCTGTTATATACGTGATAAAATTCTCCTTCTTTTAATTCAGTTTTTCGCATACTAAATAATTTACGACATTTTTGCCAACTGTTCCACCACTTCACACACATTCCCCGCTCCCACGGAAATTACTACGTCATTGCTTCCGATAGTATCTTTTAACTCATCGATTACTTCCTGTATCGCGGGAATATGCTCCGCTTTGCCATAATCGTATTTATTAATCAAATCGACCAGATCTTTGGAACTTACATTTCCTTCGCTCTCCCTGGCTGAAGCGTAAATATCAAGCACCAGTACCCTGTCCACTGCGTCAAAACTTTGCGCGAATTCATGCAGAAGCGCTTGGGTTCTTGAATAAGTGTGCGGATGAAATACGGCAATAATATTTTTTTCCGGGTATAAATCCCGGGCAGCCGAAAGTGTAGCTTTGATTTCCTCCGGATGATGGCCGTAATCATCAATTAAAATCGCCCCGTTCCTTTCTCCTTTGTGCTCAAATCTCCTTGAAGTGCCTTGAAAATCAGCCAATGCTTTCTGCACGTGATCCATATCTATCTTCAACCTGTGACATGCCGCGATCACCGCCGCCGCATTCAATACATTATGCTTTCCTACTAATCTGATATGAAAACTTCCCAGACTTTTATTTTTATGTATCACATCAAAAGACTGGCAAGTATTAAAGTTACTTGTAAATTGCTTGCCCGCCGCA
>CAYLWX010000006.1:48740-54831 GCA_964387895.1 uncultured Bdellovibrionales bacterium
GGAAATTGTCAGCCCCAGGCTGATCCGCCTTGGGCGGAGAAATTCTATACTCACAGTCTTCATTAAACCCATAAGTCAAAACATTACAAAAAGCATGCTTAGCTACATCTAACGTATAACTACTATCTCCCCACACCACTAAAAATCCTGTCCTGGGAATTTTGGCCACAAATTCCCGAAACACCTGCTTGTACTCCTCAAACGTTTTATAGTAATCCGGATGGTCATAATCCACACTGGTTAAAATCACTCCCTTCGGATTATACAAACGAAACTTGTTTTGAAACTCATCCGCTTCCGCGACAAATAGTTCTCCTTTTCCTACCCGCGCGTTCGTGCCCCACTCAATCACCCGTCCGCCCACGATCACGCTTGGATCAGTTCCAGTGTTTTGCAACGCTACTCCCAATAGCGCGGAGGTAGTGGTCTTTCCATGCGTTCCGCATACCGCGATGCCGTAACGGCTGTTGAATACTCCCGCGATAAACTCCGGTCCGCTTACCAAAGGCAGATTTTTCTCTATACTGCATCGCAATTCAACGTTTGTATTCTCGCTGTATGCCGTTGAGTACACGATAATATCCGCGTCAGAAGGAACATTTTCTTCAGAAAATCCTTCAATGTATGGTATCCCGAGCTTTTTCAACACTTCATCCGTAAAAAACTTTTCTTTCGTGTCTGATCCTGTGACTTTAATTCCCATGGAAGCCAAAAACTCCGCGATAGCAACCATCGAAGTGCCTTTAATACCTATCAAATATGCTTTTCTAATTTGAGAAAAATTTAAGTTCATAGTTGCAAAAGTTAAAATTGCATGTTGCATTGCTAAATTGCTATATTGTTAAATTGCTAAAATAACAATGTAACAATGTAACAATTTAACAATTTTCATTTAATCATCCCAATAACTCCTTCCGCGATTTTATCCGCCGCGTCCGCGTGGTAGAATTGTTTAATATTTTCAGACAGCGCGCGTTGCAGATCTTCATTATTCATAATTTCCTCAATCTTTTCCAACAACATATGCTCGCCTAAATTATTCTCTTCCAGCACCACGCACCCTCCGCTTCGGGCAATGGAATAGGCATTCATTCTCTGATGATCATTCGCCGCGTTTTGTAACGGAATCGCGATTGCCGGCTTTCCGTTCGCGGCTATTTCGGACAAAAAATTCGCACTCGCGCGAGTAATCACTAAGTCCGATACTGCGTAAATATCCTTTAATTCTTCTCCTGCAAAAGCAACAGGGTGATATCCTTCCCTGTCTGCTTTTATTCCTAATTCTCCTGCCTTACGTACTACCGTATCAAAATTACTTTCCCCTGTTTGATGAATGATCTGGTATTTTTTAAGAAGCACGGGCAGTATCTCAGTTATTTTTTCATTAATACTTCGCGCGCCCTGCGACCCGCCGCACACAAAAATTACTTTCTTTGATTCAGTTATTGAAAACATCTGTCTTGCTCTTTCCGGGTCTCCGGACGCAATGTCTGCTCGCAACGGATTCCCTGTCAGCACCACCTGCTGCGACGGGAACTCCCTTTCCGCTTCCGGATAAGAAACCGCTACCCGAGTAGCAAATTTTCCCAGCATGCTGTTTGCCAGCCCCAACACGCTGTCTGATTCATGAATAAGAACGGGTATGCGGTAGATAAAACCCGCTATTACTACCGGCAAGGAAGCATATCCCCCCTTGGAGAAAATAGCGTCCGGCATATACACCAGTAGAACCCAAAGCGCTTGCAGTATCCCGAGAGGAGCTTTAAAAAAATCAATGATATTCCATATCGAAAAATACCTTCTCATTTTTCCCGCCAGTACATGTTTCATGGGGATTCCCGCCTTTCCAATAATAATATTCTCCAGGTTCCCTTTAGGTCCAACAAAAAGAAATTCAGTGTCCGGGACTCTTTCCTTGATTTTATTTGCTACCGCCACAAGGGGCATCAGATGACCGCCTGAGCCGCCACCAGTTAAGATAATACGCATAATTTTATAAAATCCTGAATACTAATATCTAAATCCCAAACAAATTCAAAACTCAAAACATTTTGGATTTTATATTTTGGTGATTTGTATTTGTTCAGGATTCAGGATTTCGTGCTTAGGATTTATATATTTTAACTTTCCTTGACTTGTTTCGAAATATTCAACAATATTCCCATTCCCACCATCAAAAAAACTACTGATGTTCCTCCATAACTTATGAAAGGAAGCGGGACTCCCGTAAGAGGAATGAGACCGGAAATGGAAGCAATATTGATAAGCGCCTGAAAAAATATCCATGTCACCACACCACTCGCCACAAGTCGGGAAAATACATCCGGAGCGCCCTTCGCGATAGTAATCCCCCGCAAAGCGAGTAGCATAAAAAGAATGACCACCACCGTTCCTCCTACCAACCCAAACTCCTCTCCTATTATAGCAAATATAGAGTCTCCTACCGGTTCAGGAAGATAATTAAATTTTTGAAGGCTGTTACCTAATCCTACACCAAATATTCCTCCGGAGCCAATAGCTAGAAGCGCCTGGTTAATCTGGTATCCCACGCCTTTGGGATCAAGTTCAGGATGTATAAACGCCAAAAGTCTGTTCATCCGGTAAGATTCTGTTTTTACCAGAATAAAAAATGACGCTATGCCGGACAAACTCATAAGAAGCATGTGAAAAAGACGGGCGCCCGCGATGAAAAATATGCATGAGGCGATTAAAATAATCACCCCCAATGTTCCCATATCGGGTTGTTTCATTAAAAGAAACCCGATGACGCCAATAATAGCCATAAAGGGAACCAGCCCGTCAAAAAAATCTTTTACCTTTTCTTCACGCCCTTCAAACCAGGCTGCCAGATAAATAATAAGAGACAATTTTAACATTTCCGAAGGCTGGAAAGAGAGGGGTCCGAATTGTATCCAACGGCTGGCTCCATAAATCCTGGCACCCACCCCGGGTACAAACACAAGAGCAAGAAAAAATATACTCGCGATAAAAAAGATAAAAGAAATTTTTTTCCACAATTGATAAGGTGTTCTCTGGGAGATATACAGTAGCAAAACTCCCACGCCAACTCCAAAAAGTTGCCGCTTAAAGAAAAAATAAGAATCCCCAAAGCGCACTCTCGAATACATTACTCCCGCGGAAGCAATCATAATCAAGCCAAAAATGACAAGCACGCCAAGAATAAATAGTAATATCGCGTCAGGTTTTCGGTTCATTCACATCACTTTACATGCGTAATAATACCACAGGAAAACCAAACAAAAAAGCCTCCCGCTATACGGGACGCTTTTTTGCGTGATTTTTCTATAAAAAATCCGGAGATAGATTATACTTCAATTCCTCCTACCACTTCTTCAATACTCTTTTGGGTCTGGCCCTTTCTTTCTCTATCCGAGCCAGCAGGTTCGTTAATTTTCAGATTCACCCTCGCATTATTTCTTGCTCCGATAACTCTAAGCAGAGTCCGGAGAGCTTTAGCAGTTGCTCCTTCTCGTCCTATAACCATACCCATATCCTCAGGACTCACATCAAGAGTGATGAGAACTCCCATTTCGTCGATCTTTCTTTCAACCTTAACCGCTTCCGGCTGGTTTACTATTAATTTTACGACGTACTCAACAAAGTCTCTGTCTTTTGCGTTATCTATCATGTTAGTAGTTCTAAGACTTAATTATTTCATCGCAAGAGGACCTATGGAAGTTCGACCTGCCTTTCTTCCCATGCCAACCCCAAAAAGGGAAGGCTCCTTTTCTTGCTTTGTGGCTGTATTATAGTTTATAAATCGTAAATTGTCAAATGGATTCGGTTTCCTATTTTCTTCCACTCATTATTTCTTCCGCGACATTCTTTGGAACTTCGCTATAATGGCTGAATTCCATAGCATAGCTGGCTCTTCCCTGGGTCATCGAACGAAGCTGGGTCGCGTAACCAAACATGGAAGACAGGGGAACCTCCGATTCGATAATCTTTACTTGCGCCGATCCTTCCCCCCGGTCAGTCATTTCTTTAATAATACCCCGTTTTGAATTCAAATCTCCCACCACATCGCCCATAAACTTTTCCGGCGTAGTTACATCCACCTTCATAACAGGTTCAAGCAAAACTGGGTTAGCTCTTCTCACTGCTTCCTTAAAAGCCATGGATCCGGCTATTCTGAAAGCTATTTCTGAAGAATCCACGTCATGAAACGAACCGTCATACACTGCCGCTTTTACATCCACTAACGGATACCCCGCTACCACACCGCTTTCCAGAGCGTCTTTCACTCCCTTACCAATAGCCGGAATGTACTCCTGGGGAATGACACCGCCTTTAATTTCGTTAATAAATTCAAACCCTTTACCTTTTTCCATTGGTTCCACTCTGATCCAGCAATGTCCGTATTGTCCTCTTCCTCCGGATTGCTTAATATACTTTCCTTCTGCTTCCGCCTTTGTACGAATAGTTTCACGATAGGCTACCTGCGGTTTTCCAATGTTCGCTTCCACTTTAAATTCTCTTTTCATTCTATCTACAATAATATCCAGATGCAATTCTCCCATACCCGAAATAATTGTCTGCCCGGTTTCTTCATCGGTTTTTACCTTGAACGTAGGATCCTCTTCGGACAATTTTTTGAGCGCCATTCCCATTCGCTCCTGATCCGCCTTTGTCTTAGGTTCGATTGCGATGGAAATAACCGGTTCAGGAAAAGTAATCGATTCCAACAGCACCGGATGATCCGGATCGCATAACGTATCTCCGGTAGTAGTGTTCTTCATTCCTACCAACGCGCCAATTCCTCCCGAGTGAATCTCTGACATTTCTTCCCGATGATTCGCGTGCATACGCAAAATTCTTCCTACCCTCTCTTTCTCTCCCTTGGTAGAATTAAGCACGTAAGAGCCGGCTTTGATAGTTCCGGAATATACCCGAAAGAAAGTGAGCTGGCCCACGAAAGGATCAGTAGCCACTTTAAACGCCAGGGCGGCAAAAGGAGCCTGATCGCTATGCGCCACTTCAACTTCTTCTTCCTGGTTTCCCCGAAGCGCTTTCGCTTTAATTGACGGCACATCCGCCGGAGAAGGCAAATAATCCACCACTGCGTCCAATACTAATTGCACTCCCTTGTTGCGAAGCGCGGTACCAGTGAACACTGGCACTAAAGTATAGCTCAGCACCGCGGACCGAAGCGCGCCTTTCAGCTCTTCTATACTTATTTCTTCACCGGATACATATTTCTCAATTAACTTTTCGTCCGTCTCCGATATTTTCTCCACCATCTTTTCCCTCCACTCCCTGGCTTGATCGATTAATTCTCCGGGAATCTCTCCCTCGATCACTTTCTCTCCCATTTCCCCTTCAAAAGTGTAGGCTTTCATCTTAATAAGATCTACTACTCCTTGAAAATCATTTCTTTCTCCAATGGGAATTTGAACCGCCACCGCGTTAGGAGTCAGTCTGTCCCAGATACTTTTAAGAGAGTAAAAAAAAGAAGCGCCTTCTTTGTCGATTTTGTTAATAAAACAAACGCGGGGCACATGATATTTGTCCGCCTGTCTCCATACTGTTTCCGATTGAGGCTCTACTCCTTCTTTCCCGTCAAACACGACTACCCCTCCGTCGAGAACTCGTAATGATCTTTCTACTTCCACGGTAAAATCCACATGTCCCGGCGTGTCGATAATATTAATCTGGTGATCTTTCCAGTAACAGGTCGTTGCGGCGCTGGTAATGGTAATTCCCCGCTCTTTTTCCTGCTCCATCCAATCCATAGTCGCCTCGCCTTCATGCACTTCCCCGATCTTGTGGGTAATGCCGGTATAAAACAAAACCCGCTCGGTAGTAGTAGTCTTACCGGCATCAATATGGGCGATAATTCCGATGTTTCTTATTTTTTCAATAGGGTATAAATTAGACATGTAAATTCAAAGTTAAAAAATCAAAACGCGAAATGACAAATTAAAACTTAAAACTAACTCACCATGTCATTCCCGCGTAGGCGGGAATCCAGAATTTAAATCAATAGGTGGAATAAATAATAAATCAAACTTTTATTCTTCTCGCTCTGTAGTTGGATTATTATGGGAAAATGCGTGGTATACTCCTGGAT
>CAYLWX010000006.1:54841-69726 GCA_964387895.1 uncultured Bdellovibrionales bacterium
ATTCCCGCCTGCGCGGGAATGACAAGAAAGAAAGTCTAATTTTACATTTTAATTTTTTATGCAAAATGAGCGAAAGCCTTATTTGCTTCCGCCATTCTGTATACATCTTCTTTTTTCTTGATAGCCGCGCCGGATTTATTGGAAGCATCAAGAAGTTCATCGGCCAGTTTTTCCGCCATCTTCTTTCCTTTTTTAGACTTAACCGCCGCTTTAATCCATCGAATCGCAAGGGTGGTTCTTCTTTCCCCCGCTACGGGAACAGGGACCTGGTAGTTAGCTCCTCCCACTCTTCTGGATTTTAACTCCACGAGAGGAGAGACATTTTTTATCGCCTGTTCGAATATATTTAATCCTCCTTTTTTAGTCCTGTTATGAATGATATCAAAAGATTCATACACTATTTTTTCAGCAACCGTTCTTTTTCCCCGTTCAATGATACTGCCAACAAACTTGCTCACAAGCAAATTACTGTATTTTGAATCCGGGACTATATTCTTTTTGTAAATTCTTTTTCTTCTAGGCATACTACTAGTTAATTAGTTACATAGTTGATTAGTTGGATAGGAACAAGAATATGTTTTTTTATATAATTCCTGTTTAACCAGTCATCTACGCAACTAAGCAACTAAATCCTACTCGGCTTTGGCTTTTTCTTTCCTGGCTCCATATTTGCTTCTCCCTTGTTTCCTGTTTGCCACACCCGCGGAGTCCAGCACTCCCCTTACTACATGGTATCGGACGCCAGGAAGATCGCGAACTCTCCCTCCCCTGATAAGCACTATGGAATGTTCCTGTAAATTATGCCCGATACCGGGAATATAAGCGGTTACTTCCATTCCATTGGTAAGACGTACTCGGGCTATTTTCCGAAGGGCACTATTAGGTTTTTTGGGAGTAGTAGTACTAACTTTCACGCACACTCCCCGCTTAAACGGACCGTCAGTTTCCACCGGCCTATTTTGTTTCGTGTTGAATACATATTTAAACGCGGGGGTTTTTGTCTTTTTTATAATAGTCTTTCTTGATTTTCTTTTTAACTGATTAATTGTCGGCATAGATGATAAAATTTAATTAAACCATTTTTTTATAACAATAAAAACGCCAGGAAACTAGCAAAATAATAATATACTATGGATTAAAATATGTCAACTAGCGTCTCATCCAACCGAATATGTCCTGGAAATTATTAATAATCACTTGCACAATGTTTTCTTTCCGCTTGGGGGTAAGGAGGGCGTACTCACCCGAGAGAGCGACATTACCGGCTTCATCAAGCGACTTCACTTTGAAATAATACACCTGGCCCGGCTTAAATACGGTAATGACTGCAACATGGGAAGGGGTAAAAGAATTACTAATAGTTATTTCCCGCTCTTGTCCGGTTCGGCTCTCTTTATAGATAAGTATGGTTGTTCCCGGTTCATCGGTGATCCAGGAAATGATAGTTTGCACTTTATCATTTTGAGCCAATGCGTTATCAGTGCGAACCTGGTCAATCTTAGGAGGATTTTCATCCTTACCGGTGGTAAATTCCGGACCGACTTCTTCCGATTCATTGCCGGATTCGTCACGAACTTTTATACGCACTGTATACAAAGTTCCAGAAACCAGGTTCTTTAGCTCCAGTGTATGGCTGAGGGAAAGCTGGGGATTTCCCTGGGAGCCGGATAGTTTGTTATCTTTATCAGAGTATACTATAAGCGCGTCAGTCGGAACATCAGTAGCGAAACTTAAAGAAACAGAGTGTTCTTTCACTTCTTCCACTTTTGTTCCAGAAATTTTCGGTGGAGATTTCGGTTCAAAGGTATAGTCAGCCGAGGAATAAAGATTGTTATCCTTATCAATCCCTTTCACCCTGAAATGGTAGGTCACACCGGAGTTGAGGGAAGCCAGCGTGAGTTCATGCTCTTTGGCAAGCGTGGTGGATTCTTTCTTTTCGCTGTAATCTTCCGTGAGACCGTATTCTACCAGGGAAGTAGTTTCATCCGAAGTTTTCCAGGTGACCGTCGCTTCATTGAGATTTTTTGAAACAACCTTAATAGAAGAAAGAGAAGAAGGAGAGGAAGTAGTAAAAGTTTTTTGGGCGGATTCGGAAATATTTCCGGCGGCATCCGTGGAAACTACGGCGTAATAATATTTCGTAGAGGGAATTAACTTAGAGACAATGACTTCATGTGAAGTTACATAGTTATCCGCGTCCGAATTTACCAGGTTGCTTCCTTCCATTCTCTCGTAGTCTTTCGTAATACCGTATTTCACAAGACTGTTGGCCTTTTCATCAGTATCCCAGGTGATCGTAATGGATTCTCCGCTTAGTTTGGAAGTTTTCACATTTGTAATTTCCGGTGCCGCGGTATCCTGTAAATTCTCGAATCCGGACTCAGTATAGAGCGTATCGGAAGTAGTGAAACTTTTTTCAGACGAAGACACTGTGTTACTCAAATTATCGGCACAGATAATTTGGTAATAATACACTGTAGAGAAAATAAGGCCAGTGAGATGAACAGAATGATCCACGTTGTAGTCAGTTTCAGAAACAGGAACTTCCGCGTAGGAGCCGGACTGCGTGCCGGATTCAATGGAACATTTGGCCGATTGATCCGTGGTGAAAGTAATAACAGCTTTTGTGTCCGTCAGAGGATTAGGCGGATCAGAAATACTGGAAATCGCGGTCAAGGGATCATGTTGGAATTCCGGATCTTTCAAGGTGATAAACGATGTTTCTGAAGAAGTCCGGCTGTTGCCGTTAATGTCCGCGGAAGTAACCGTATAGTAGTAGGTAGTATTGGCGGTAAGGCTGGAGATGATAACATAGTGAGTTCGATTATACGTGGCGCCTTGCGTGGAATCAGTATATGGCCCGCCGGAAGTAGTGGAATATTTTACCAAACTGGTGGCGGGTTCGTCGGTTACCCATGAGATCGCCGCCTGGGTATGGGTTTTCATGGATACGGTGAGACTTGAAATTACAGGCGCTATCGAGTCCTGGGTAGTGACCAGTTCATAGAATTCTCCTCCGTTGTTATCCAATGCTTCATTTGATGAAGCGTCAGTAGATTTTACCGAGAAATAATACCGAGTGCCCTGGGTAAGTCCGGTGAGGGTGACGGAATGCGCGTAAGGAGATGATCCTCCAACCAAAGTGGGGCTGCCTACTTCTGTCGGACTGACCAGAGCGCCTCCTGATACGGAGGTAGCATAGGAAACATAAGAGTTAGAATCAGTTGTGGTAAGCCAGGTAATGGTAGCTTGATTATTAGAGAGACTCGGGGTAGTGACTAAAGAAATAGCCGGCCCGGGAAGCGTAGTGAAAGAAAACACAGGAATTGAGTTTGATCCGGGAGAGCTGGCATCAACTTGCCCAAGATTACTGGAACTGTCCCTGGATTTCACCCTGATGTTATACGACGTATCAGGAGTAAGCCCGGTCAGCACAATGCTATGGCTGGTAACCATGGAAGCATTGCCATATTCCGGAAGATAGCTGGTGTCAGTGGAGTACCCTACCGAAGAATCAGCCAGTTCATCGGTTGTCCAGGTTATGGTGGCGCTGGTAGTAGTAATGTTGGAGCTAGCTACGCTAGTAATAGTGGGTGACGTAGAGTCGCTTCCCCCTTGTCCGTCCGGAGAATCATTGATAGTAGAGGAATATTCCGAAATATTGCCATTGGTATCTTCCGAGCGGATCTTATAATAATACGTGGTGCCGGTGGAAAGCCCGGTGTCGAGATGATAATTCACGTTACGATTAGTGATGGTGGCTACGAGGGAGAAGCTGGAATTGTCAGTACTCCGGTACACTTTATACGCGGAAAATCCCGATCCGACCTGGGAAGCCGAGATTACCCCCCAGGCGACAAATTCACGGTACTCGCCGGTAGTAGCATTACTGGTGTCGTAATAGACCGGATTTTGCGGCTTGGCCGGCGTAGTGGCGGTTGCGTCAGTGTAATTTCCCTTCGCGTCAATAATACGCAGATACACCGTGGCGGGATCGGAGGTTAGAGTAGAGTGTGTGTAGGAAGACTGGAACGTTTGGGCAGAAGCGCCGGAGAAATTAGAGAGATTGGAAACCAGCATTTGATAGGAAGAATCTTCCGTGGGAGTGGCCAGAGTTAAGATATTGGTGGTGTTATCGATAGTGAAAGAAACTCCGGATGGATCTTTAGTATCCAATGCGAAATTAGAAGAAGATCCGTAGCCGTACCGGTTGGCGCCTTCGCTGTCATCGGCTACCAGTCTGATTTTTCCATTGGCGTTATATTGTTCGTCATAATCAGTTTTAGCGTTCCAGGTTAATGAGTAGGAAGACCAGTCGGATTCTTCGACCGTGATGCCGGCTCCCGTGTTCCCTGAGACGGTGTTGGCGTTGGTCCAGGATTCACTGCCGGGAGTGGTGCAGCTGGCGGTGCAATATTGCAAAGAGATGGAAACTGAATTGGCGGTAACGCCGGTGGAGGTATCAATGTCACGAACTTCATAATTAACCGTCACTATCCCGTTTGATCCCTGGGACGCGGTGACATTTTGGAATTCAGGGGCCGCGTTTACTACGTATTGTACCGTAACACTGTAAAGTGTGGGGGTATTTGCTCCTGTGGAAGTAAAACTTGCCTGATATTGAAACCACTGATCGTTTCCTCCGGAAGTGAGCGCGGAGGGTAACGTGGTGCAGGTTACCACCCCGGATGCCTTAGCGCATCCCGTGCCGGAATTGTAGAAATAATCAGAATTCGTGCCATTAGGACCAATAAAAGTAGCCGATGAAAGACCGCCTTGCGTCGACGCGGTGCGCAGTTGGAATCTTACATTGGTTCCGGAAGGAAGCGAAGTATCTTCAGTCCAGTAAATTCTCCCCAGCACATTTGCCGCGTCGCCGGAATTAAATGGAGAGGAAGTAAGTGTTTGGGAGGTGGGATAATAATTATAGGTTACGGTAACATCATCCAGTGAAGGAGTAACGGAAGTATCCGCAGTGGAAAGGGTAGCCTGGTATTGCACGTACTGATGTCCGTTAGTAACACATCCCCCGGTCGATAGCGCATTGCCGCTGGTGATATTAGAACAGCTTCCCCAGGCAGTCGCATTGGAGAAATCTCCGTCCGCGTCAGAGCGGGCTTTCATAGTAATGGTCTGTCCGTTGGAGTGAGTCCAGGAAAGATTTCCCCAGGAATAATTAGGGCCGACATTCATGGAAGAAGATACAAAAGTACCCGGAGTATTAAACGTTACGGTCCCGCCATTTTGATACGCGTAGCTTACCCCGTATTGCTCTCCCAGCAGGAGATCATAATCTTCATCATTATCTAAATCACCTAAAGCCGCGGCAGTGTATGCTCCAGCACCTGGAGAATTCCATGGTGCATTAGCGCTCCATGTCGGGCTCGAAGCTGAACCAGTATTCCGATACCCATACGCTATTCCGTCTAAATTCGCAATCATCAAATCATAATCTCCGTCACTATCCAAATCAGCCGATGCAGGAGATGCGTGATCGCCCACATCTGGCGCGTTCCAGCTTGAATTATAGGTCCAAGTCGGACTGGAAGCCGAACCATCATTCCGGTAGGCATAAGTAGTACCCAGATACCTTCCCACTAGAAGGTCAAAATCACCGTCATTATCCAGGTCTGCGAGAGCAGGAGAAGCATACCATCCGTTACTGATATTATTAGTAAGATCCCAGCCGGCGTTTCGAGCCCAGCTCGGGCTTGAAGCCGATCCGTCATTGCGAAAACCATATACATCTCCAGCCCCTATCCCTACCAGCATGTCATAATCTCCGTCATTATCCAGGTCAGCCAGTACTGGAGCAGGATCTCCTCCGGCGCCAATAGTGGGAGAATCCCAGCCGGCGTTTCGAGCCCAGGTGGGACTTGAAGCCGTACCCGTATTTCTGTACGCATAGACTGTTCCAGTTACGTCTTCTCCTGCCATAAGATCGAGATCACCGTCTCCATCCAGATCAACCAGTGCGGGAGCGATGTAATTGGCGCCTCCGTCCGGATCCGGTCCATTCCAATCGGTATTAGCAGACCAACTTACTGTTCGGGAAGAAACCGAAAGCCGCACACTATTGCTTGCTTCCGCCACTCTCACGTTTGTCGTACCCAATTCAGACAACCCTCCGGTAAAATCAGAAGCCAGTGTATGAGTAGAGGTTCCCGCAGTTGTGGAAAGCTGCAACTCCGCGCCTCCGTTTACTGCCGACATATTAGTGGATTTCGTGTTGTACTCTGTCCAATTGGCCGGCGCGGGATGGCCGGTAGCGTTGGAAGTTTCGCTTACCCAGTTTAGCTGCGTCCAGGTATAAGTCGCCCCCTGGGACATAGGGGATCCCTGGAAGAAGAGCGTTGAAAGAAGAACAAGTACCACAAAAAGCGCGACTCCCTTTTGAGATAAATTTATTTTTCCCTTGCGCGGCTTGGAAATAGACGGAGTAAAAAATTGAAAAGTTCCAGATAGCCTGCTATTGGTTTTTATCTTGTTACTATCTCCCTCCGGAAGAACATTCCCGTCCCGCGCGATCAAGCGATGAATATTCTTTCCATTGGGAAAATTTTTCACCACTCCGTCCAAAGACTTGCGCGGTGTAAAAATTTTTTTTGTGTGATTTGTTTTTTCTCTTAACATTATGAAACGTAATCTGCAAACAATAACGTCCCAATTTCAGTGGGAACTTCTTATAAATATATTTGACTATATTATACCACACTACTATCCGATACCGCGCGCATATAAAAATAGAACTCTCCGAAGAGAGTTCTATTTTAAGATATGGACCAAAAAACAAGATTACCTGTTTCCCCTGTATCCAGTTCCGGCGGGAATAAGTTTTCCAATGATAACATTCTCCTTCAGGCCCCTCAGTTTATCTTCCTTCCCCTGTACCGCGGCGTTGATCAACACTCTCGCGGTTTCCTGAAAGGAAGCGGCCGACAAGAAGCTTTCCGTAGAAAGCGCCACTTTCGTAATTCCAAGAAGCAATCTTTCCCCTTTCGCTTCCATTCCTTCCTTTGATTTCGCCTCTCCGTTCTCCCACCAGGAGAGAAGTGTCCCCCGAATCATTCACGAGAACCCGGCTGAACATCTGGCGAATGATAACTTCAATATGTTTATCATTAATTCCCTCTCCCTGCACCGCGTAGATTTCCTGAATTTCCCGCACGATATACCGGTGTACCTCTTCAAGCCCCATCACTTTGTACAGTTTTTTGAGATCAATATTGCCTTCCGTAAGCTTCGTGCCTTTTCCTATAAGATCCCCCTGGGCCACCTTAAGCGTGCTCCCCGATGAGACCTGATATTCTTCAGTTATCTTCTTATCCTGCGATTCTATTTTTATGGTAATAAGCTTTTCTCCATGTTCGATATCGATCACTTTTCCGTCCAATTCGGATATCGCGGATTCTCCTTTCGGCGGACGTGATTCAAAAAGCTCTTCTACGCGGGGAAGACCCTGGGTAATATCGGAACCCGCCACACCGCCGATATGGAACGTACGCATAGTAAGCTGGGTGCCCGGTTCTCCAATCGCCTGAGCCGCTACGATTCCCACTGCCTGTCCGATTTGCACCAGTTCCCCTCTTCCCAAATCAATCCCGTAACACTTTTGACAAATTCCTCTGGGAGTTTTGCATGTTACTACCGACCTGATTTTTACTTTTGCCACATTCAGACTTTCAATCTTCATCCCCTGGGCCTTTGAAATCATTCCACCCTTCTTCGCGAGAACTTCTCCTGTTTTAGGATCAGTGATATCTTCCAGGGCAACTCTTCCCACGATTCTCGCGCCAAAACTCTGGCCAATTCTGTCTGAATCTTCTTTATAAAGCCAGGCGCCTACTTTATCCTTGCAATCCGTATCTTTTACAATCACATCCTGAGAAACATCAACCAGGCGTCTGGTGAGATATCCGGCCGTCGCGGTTCGAAGCGCGGTATCTGCCATACCTTTTCTCGCGCCATGAGTTGAAATAAAATATTCAAGCACGTTCAATCCCTCTTTGTAACAGCTCTTGATGGGAAGCTCAATCGTTTCTCCGGTAGGACCGGCCATAAGCCCCTTCATACCGGACATCTGCACCACCACCGATTCGGAACCTCTCGCTTTAGAATACACCATGGAATATACCGGCCCTTCCTTATCAATGTTAGACCGCACCGAATCAGTAATTCTATTCTTCGCCTCACTCCATACTCCAATGACCTGGCTTTTCTTTTCTTCCTCGGTAAGAAGTCCCATGCCATATTGCTGTTTGATCACAGATACCTTGTCTTCCGCTTCTTCCAATACTTTTTTCTTGTCAGACGGCACCGTAAGATCATCCATACCCCAACTTATTCCTGACTTGGTAACCGACTCAAATCCCAAGTCTTTGATTCTGTCCACAAACTGAGCGGTTTCAGCTGTACCGCAGACTTCCAGCACCCGGGCCACTAACGCTTTCAATTCTTTTTTAGTCATTTCCTCGTTAATAAACCGCAACTGCTTGGGAATAATCTGATTCAAACGTATTCTCCCCACGGAAGTTTCTAATATCCTGCCTTCATATACCACCTTAATATGGGCGCGAATATCCGCGATACCAAGCTCGCACGCCAGAATTGCTTCTTCAAAAGAACCAAAATATTTTCCCTCTCCTTTCAATCCGGAAACAATATGAGTGATATAGTAACATCCCAACACCATATCCAGCGTAGGAATAGTAATCGGTTCCCCGCTGGCAGGCTTAAGAAGATTTCTTGAACTTAGCATAAGTGTCTCACTTTCCATTCTTGCTTTGTCAGTCAGAGGCACATGAACCGCCATTTGATCGCCGTCAAAGTCGGCGTTAAACGCCGCGCACACCATGGAATGAATTTGGATAGCTTTTCCTTCAATAAGCACCGGCTGGAACGCCTGGATGCTGAGACGATGCAGGGTCGGCGCGCGGTTAAGCATAACGTAGTGATGAGAAATAATCTCGTCCAGAATTTCATATGATTCTTCACTTTCCGCGTCCACCATCTTCCCCGCGTTTCTTACATTGTATGCCAACTCCCGTTCAATTAGCTTATTGATAATAAACGGTTTAAAAAGTTCAAGCGCCATCTTCTTGGGAAGACCGCACTGATGCAATTTTAGTTTCGGACCTACTACGATAACACTTCGTCCGGAATAATCCACCCGTTTTCCAAGCAGATTTTGTCTGAACCGACCCTGTTTTCCCTTCAATGTATCCGCCAAAGATCGCAGCGCTCTTCTTTGCCCGGTAGAAGCAGTCACGCTCACTTGCCCTCTTCGCGCGCTATTGTCAAAAAGCGCGTCCACTGCTTCCTGGAGCATTCTCTTTTCATTTCTAGTAATCACTTCGGGAGCCCCGATTTCAATCAGCTTCTTAAGCCGGTTATTCCGGTTGATAATTCTTCGATACAAATCATTCAAATCAGAGGTGGCAAATCTTCCTCCGTCTAACGCGACCATGGGCCTTAAATCGGGCGGAATCACCGGAATAACCGTAGGGAGTGTCCATTCCAGACGCAATCCCGAGTTCAAAAATCCCTGGAAAAGTTTAATTCTTTTGGTAATTTTTTTCCGATCAGCCGTTTCATTAGTTTCCATTTCTTTATTTAATTTCTCAATTTCGGCGTGCACGTTCATATCCTCCAGAACTTTTCGCACCGCTTCCGCTCCTATTCCGGCAGTGAATACATGGCCGAATCGCGAAGACAAATTGAAATATTCCACTTCCGAAATAATCTTTAAAGGGCTGATACTTTTCAAGTCATCCTTTACCCCCTTGTACACGCTTCTCAACTCTTCCATTTTTTTCTCTCTCGCTTCGGACGAATCGCTGTTCTTTTGAATTTCTTTTTGCTTGCTCTTAAACTCCTGCTCCAGTTGTTCAGAAGCCTTTTCTCTTTCCGCTTCATCCACATTGAGAATAAGATAGCTTGAGAAGTATATGATTTTTTCCAGTTCCTGGGGACTCATGCCGAAAGCAAGACCGATTTTTGAAGGAACACCCCTCAAAAACCATATATGGGAAACTGGAACCGCCAGATGGATGTGTCCCATCCTCTCCCTTCGCACGCTGCTTCTGGTCACCTCCACGCCGCACTTATCGCAGATAATTCCCTTGTAACGAATTCTCTTGTATTTTCCACAGTAACATTCCCAATCCCGGGAAGGACCGAAAATCTTCTCACAGAAAAGACCGCACTTTTCGTAGCGCTGAGTCCGGTAATTAATAGTTTCCGGTTTAGTGACTTCGCCGTGAGACCATTCCAGAATTTCCTGGGGACTCGCCAGTTTCAGCCTTACACTATTGAAGTCGCTTACCTTAGTGATAGAATTAGAATCCATAATAATATAAATATATTAAAAATAAGAGTACCCGCTCTACAAGAGCATAAAATTTTTGAAAAAATTCTGTTTGAGAATGCCTTTTTTCTTCAAAATTTTCCATTGACCGCCGTTGATTGAGGGGAAATTTTGACAAGAAAAAAGAGCGTTCGAGTTTATTTTTTTCAAAAATTTTATGCTCTTGTCAAAGTACGCGGAGAGTTCTTTTATTCCTGAATCATTTCCGCTCCTTCTTCTTCCCGCTCCTCTTCATCCTTCTCCCGCTTCACCCCTTTTAGTTCCACACTAAGCCCCAAACCTTTCAACTCGTTCACCAACACATTAAATGACGTAGGCACGTTAGGACTCTTGATTACTTCTCCTTTAATAATCGACTCATACGCTTTTGACCTTCCAATCACATCGTCCGATTTAATCGTAAGCATTTCCTGCAAAGTATACGCGGCTCCATATCCCTCCAAAGCCCATACTTCCATTTCTCCAAATCTTTGTCCTCCGAACTGCGCTTTTCCTCCCAGAGGTTGCTGGGTAATCAAAGAGTAAGGACCGATAGAACGCATGTGAATCTTATCATCAACTAAATGGTGCAATTTCATTACGTACATCACCCCTACCGTGGATTTATTCTGAAAATATTCCCCGGTTCTTCCGTTAATAAGCCGCACTTTACCGTCTTCTGGAAGCCCGGCTTTGACGAGCTCTCCTTTAATCTGACCCTCGGTTACTCCTTCCAGCGACGGAGAAGCCGCTTTGTATCCCAGCGTATATGCCGCCCATCCAAGATGAGTCTCCAAAATCTGCCCGATATTCATACGGCTTGCTACTCCCAAAGGATTCAGAATCATGTCCACGGGAGTTCCGTCCGGTAAATAAGGCATGTCTTCCAGAGGAGCTATCCTTGAGATAACCCCCTTATTTCCATGCCGCCCCGCCAGCTTGTCCCCTACTGAAATTTTCTTCATCTGGGCGACAGAAACTTGTATTTGTTGAATCACTCCTGTAGTCAATTTATCCCCCTGCTCGCGAGAAAATATTTTTATGTCCACGACTTTTCCATATTCTCCATGAGGAAGATAGAGAGAGCTATCCTTCACGTCCCGGGATTTCTCTCCAAAGATAGCGCGAAGCAATCTTTCTTCCGAAGTCAAATCTCCTTCTCCTTTAGGTGAAATTTTTCCCACTAAGATATCCCCCGATTTTACTTCAGCTCCGATTCGAATAATTCCCGTCTCATCCAGGTTTTTTAATCTTTCTTCTCCAATATTAGGAATGTCTCTTGTCACTACTTCCGGACCAAGTTTGGTGTCACGCACATCAATAGAGAAATCTTCTATATGAATAGAACTATACCGGTCATCAGAGACTAATTTTTCCGAAATAACGATCGCGTCTTCATAATTTGATCCTTCCCACGGAATAAAAGCCACCACGATATTCTGTCCCAACGCGAGCTCTCCGTGATCTGTTGACGCGCCGTCAGCAAGAAGCTGTCCTTTTTTTACCAACTCTCCCTTTCGAACCCGGGGAATTTGATTCATGGAAGTAAACGCGTTGGATTTCACAAAACTTTGCAGACGGTATTCTCTTTTCAGGTAGGGATTTTTTACTCCCTCCGGGGCCTTTTCTTTCACCACGATGCGATCACTATCCACATCAATCACTTCACCCGCTTCTTTGGCAATCACTACCTGCCCCGAATCAGCCGCCGCCTTATCTTCAATACCGGTTCCCACCACGGGAGACTCCGGTTTCACGCAGGATACCGCCTGGCGTTGCATGTTTGATCCCATGAGGGCTCGGTTAGCATCATCATGTTCAAGAAATGGAATAAGTGACGTCGCGACAGAAATCATTTGTTTTGCCGATACATCAACATAATCAAGACGTTCCGCCTCAATTTCGGCAGCGTTTCCTTTTACTCGCGCTTCTACTATACGGTCAATAATATTTCCATGCTCATCCAAATTAATTCCCGCGTGAGCGATGCTTTTTCTGTCTTCAACGGCCGCGTTGACATACTCGATGTCCTTGCTTGCCCTGCTCACCCATGGCTTTATCTTAACTTTTTTAATATCCTTCTTTTTAGCAATTTCTTTCGCTACATGCTCATCCACCGCGGTCCCCGCCTTAAACGATCCAATATCTTCATTTAAAATTCTATGCAGAAGAGTTTCTTCCGTATTGTCTACTTCCCGGTACACCTTGCTGTAAGGAGTTTCTAAAAATCCATATTCGTTTACTTTTGAATAAGTTGCCAGATGTCCTACCAATCCAATATTAGGACCTTCAGGAGTTTCTACCGGACAAATTCTTCCATAATGAGAATGATGCACGTCACGAACTTCAAATCCGGCCCGCTCCCTGGTCAATCCTCCCGGCCCCATGGCGCTTAGTCTTCTTTTATGCTCCAACTCCGCCAAAGGGTTCACCTGGTCCATAAATTGGGAAAGCTGCGAACTCGCGAAAAATTCTTTAATCACCGCCGCGATAGGACGGGAGTTAATAAGTTGGCCGGGCACCACCGTATCAATGTCGCACGTACTCATCCGGTCCTTAATATTGCGCACCATGCGGGACAGTCCTACCCGAAGTTTGTTTTGTACCAGTTCTCCCACCGCTCGAACTCTTCTGTTTCCCAAATGATCAATATCATCCGCCTGAGCCATGGGATCATTGTTAAGCCGGATAATTTCTTTTAATATTGCTATCACATCCTCTCTGCGTAATACTCGATATTCTTCGGTGTTGGGAAAATCCATTTCCAGTCTCTGGTTCAATCGGTACCTTCCCACATCTCCGAAGTCATACCGCTCGAAATCGAAAAACATAGAGTCAATCATTTGTCTGGCGTTGTCTTTAGTAGCCAGATCTCCTGGACGAAGCCTTTTATATACTTCAACATAGCCTTCGCCCTGATTTCGCGCCGCGTCTTTTTCGATAGTTTTCTGAATATAATCCACTTCTCCCGTATTTACGTCTTTTACAAGACCCAGAAGATCCTTATCTGTCGAATATCCAAACGCTCGCAAAAGAGAAGTCAGCGCGACTTTTCTCTTGCGATCTATTTTTACGGAAAGCACGCCCTCGAAATCAGTATCAATTTCAAGCCACGCTCCCCGGTTAGGAATAATTTTCGCGCCAAAAAGTTTCTTTCCTTTTTGGTATTCCATGGTAAAGAAAACCCCCGGACTTCTGATAAGCTGGCTCACCACCACGCGTTCCACTCCGTTTATAATAAAAGTCCCCCTGTCTGTCATGATGGGAAAATCACCCAGATATATTTCCTGTTCCTTGATTTCTCCGGTTTTTTTCATGACAAGCCGCACCTTGCATCGGAGAGGAGCCTCATGGGATATATTTTTATTCTTTGCCGTTACTTCATCATATTTGGGTTCGTCCAGATAATAATCTTCAAAATACAATTCCAGATCCTTTCCCGTGAAATCAGTAATGGGATTTATTTCTTCAAGAAGTTCTTTGAGCCCCCTGTCTAAAAACCAATGGTAGGAATTTAACTGAATCTCAATCAAATTAGGAAGCGAAACCATCGCCACATGCTTGAAGAATTTTCTCTTGGACAAGGATGAACTTGAACCAAAAGTATCTCTGATTTTTAATACTTTTTCAACTCTGGGCATAGCAATGCACCCATTTCTCACTTATCCTGGAAATATTCAGGAGAATAAGCGCTATAAACGGGTATTAATTAAGGACTTAAAAAATTACAATTCTCTTCATCAATTGTTTCTCTTTTAGAAGTATTTTATTATCTTTAAGTCCGAAGTCTTGCGATATTCCTTAGTATACATGAATATAAAATAAATGCAAGCCCCGCTCTTAATTAACAAAAATGAAAACCCCCGCATCAAAATTTGATACAGGGGCAAAACGAAACAGCGCTATTCTACTGTTCCGTTTTTGGTTAACGCGCTCCTGGTTTAATCAAATTTGATTAAACCTCTCAATAACACAACCAGTTATAGAAACACACTATGAATTAGCACTCAAATTCAAATCCAGAAACGAATAATGAAATTCCGTTTTGTTCAGATAACCAACAAATTCATCAGTGGTAGTATCAATATTCTGAATGTAACGGTTATGACTGACTTTACTTCTTCCGTCTTTCCAGACATGTTCCTGAGGATTCTCCTCCGGCGCGGCTCTGGGAAAAAGAAGAGTTTTGATTTTACCGTTCTGTTTGATAAACTTTTGAGCAACCGAACCTTTATGCGAAGGCGCCTGGTCCCAAATCAGCAGAATTTTTTCAGTCGGATAAATTTTTCTTAATTTTTCCAACACCGAAGCGGTGATATGCATATTCTGCCATTCGGTTTTAAAAGCGTGTTCTTTGCCAGTCCGAATATTTAAAAATCCATAAATACTGCGAGCGGTCTTTTGGCTGGAAACTTCGATTTTGGGATATTCTCCCTGGGGCAGCCATATTTTTTGAAAAGTGGTTTGCATGGAAAGACTCATTTCGTCTTCGACCAGCACCACCGTCCGCGGTTCAGAAAGAGCTTGTCCTACCTTGGTT